>JAHDSI010000177.1 GCA_018432765.1 Methanoregulaceae archaeon
CACGGAGTCGTAGCCCTCTCCCTTGAGGATCATCTCCATGACTCTCTTCTGGACGGTCTTTGTGATGGCAGGGTAATCGCTTCTCCGTATCTCGAAGCCGACCACGTCGACCTGGTCGACGACTGACCCCTCCTTCCAGACGAGGTGCCCTGCGTACCGTTTCTTTTTCCCTGCCTGGAAGAACCGCCGGTAGACCTTCTCGAACTTTATCGAGAAGTGATGAGTCTCTGCGTTGAGCTCCTTTCTGGCAAACTCCGCGTAGCTCTCGTTTACCGCTCTCTCGATCGTCCGGGCAATATCGACGGTCTCTTCCAGGGGGCCGGGAGGGAGCTTGATCATGCAGGAGTCGGTGTCACCGTAGATGACAGAGTAGCCCATCTCCTCGATGACCCGCCGGGTGTGCTCGATGATTGCACGGCCCACGGAGGTGATGGCAGACCCGATCTCGCGGTCGTACAGCCTGAACCGGGAATATCCGCTCACACCGTAGTAGGTGTTCATGATGACCTTGAGGACGTTCTGCTGCATGTCATAGAGGATGTACTCGTCAGAGCCGAACGGATGGCTGTCCCTCTCTCTCTTCTTCTGGTCACGTTCCCGGAGGAGTTCGCTTATGATGCTCCTCGTCAGGCCGTCGGGCTCCTTCTGAAACCTGATGCCGTTTGGAGCCCGTAACTCTCCCTCCGGGTCTTTTGTCTCGGGAGAGGCATTGATCGTCATCATCGCCATGGGGTACAGGGACTTCAGGTCCAGGACGACCACGTTCTCTCTCACTCCCCTGGAGGGTTCGAAGACCGTAGCGCCTTCGAACTCGTCGGCCTGGGCAAATCCCTTCGACGGCAGGACATACCTGCCATGCGCCTTCCGGAGGACGAAGATATCGATGATGTTGGAGGAGTTGAGCGTCCTGTCGAGCGGGCAGCCCACGTATCGTGCGATCTCGCGGTAGAACTCGATAATCCGGTTCTTCTGGTTTATCCCGACACAGAGCTGTACGTCCTTGAAGTTGTATTCCAGGAGCGTTACCGGATCTTTTCGCCACAGGTCGCTGATGGTCCCGCGGTAGCGGACCTTGGTATCCCCCAGTTCCTCCTCTGCGATCGAGTCCAGGCGGTAGGACTCCTTCTGGGTGGAGTGCATCTTCTTGTAGGCCGAGAGGAGGTCGAAGAGCGCCCTCCCGCGCAGGGTGTTTCTCTCAGTCTGACCTTCCAGCCTTGAAAGCCCCGTCACCTGCATCCCGAGGTATTCCATCCTCCTCCGCAGGTATGGCATATCGAACTCGAGGAAGTTCCAGCCGGAGAGGATATCGGGATCACTCCCGCCGATATAGTCTGCAAATCCCTTCAGCATCTCCTTCTCGGAGCCAAACGTCAGGATTTTATGGCGGTCCCGGGCAAAACATCCGTTCTCCCGTGCCTGCTGCATGGAGATCGCCTGGACTGCGGAATCTGTCGTCCCCGGAAAATGGACAAATGTCGTGTAGTCGTCATCGAACGAGTCATGGCAGGTGAGACAGATGATCGCGTCGCGTTCGGGTTCCGGAAACCCCCTGTGATCCTCGCACTCGATGTCGACCATGCACACCCTGGCAGGCACATTGA
This sequence comes from Methanoregulaceae archaeon, assembly GCA_018432765.1. GTDB lineage: Archaea > Halobacteriota > Methanomicrobia > Methanomicrobiales > Methanospirillaceae > SD8. The sequence goes on from JAHDSI010000177.1 coordinate 1,602, forward strand.
CGCCTGCGGGTGCAAGTTCCGTGTAACCGGCAACATCCCCTGGTGCCCTGACTCCCCCGGTCAGCCCGGTATCTATCATGAACCGGGTGGTGAACGGGATATCGGCCTCGAAGTGGCGGTAGTTGTCACGGACTTCGCGGACGTCTGTCGGCCGTTTCGTATACAGCCTCCGTAACGGCTCGCCGCGGATGGATGTGTAGAGTCTTCCCTGCTCGACGGTCACCCGGGAGGAGTTGTCCTTTCCGTCAACCATGCCGGCAGGTGCATAAAAGTAGGGCTGGAAGCCGCATACCTGGAGGTGGACTGCCACCCTGTCCGCACCTCTTCCGAATATGTGGATGAGCGGACCCTCTGGGGTATTGGAATACTCCACCTGGTTTATCGCAAGATCCACCGGACCCCGCCGGGTATCTTTCTCTCTCTCTTCCATGCCGGCTTTCAGGTCTCCTTCACTGTTTTTTCAGACGCCGAGGGCATTGCAGATCCCTGTTACATACGCGCCCGCATCATCCATGTGGCGGCGTTCCCATTCGTCAAGCTCCCACTCCTCGATCCCGAGGATTCCCTCCCTGCCGATCCGGGCAGGGACCCCGAGAGAACAGCGGGAGAGTCCATACTCCCCGTCAAGGACGCAGGAGCAGCCGATAGTCTTTCCCGCGTCGCTGACCACGGCCCTGATGGGAGAGGCGATATGCCAGGACGGGCCAAAGACCGTGCCCCCCTTGCCCTTTATCACTTCCATGCTGGCACCCCGGAGGCGGTCCAGGATCGCGTCCCGGGTCTCTTCGGGGGCGGAACCATCCAGCGGCGAGAAGAGCGGGACCTGGTGTTCGCCATGCTCTCCGAGGACCCAGGGTGTACCGGAAAGGCCGTACTCTCCCATGATGAGCCCGAACCTGGCTCCATCGATCTGCCCGCCGAACCCGATGCACTGGCGGGGTTCAAGACCGATCTTTTTGTACAGGTAATAGTTGTTCTCGTCCATCGGGTTGGTGACCGTGATGAGGACGCCTCCAAAACCGCGCAGTGCGCTGCTGCATTGCGTGGCAACGGGCAGGTTGGCGTTCAAAAGATCTGTCCGCGACTTGATATTCTGGTTGCGGGGGAGACCTGCGGAGAAGACACAGACGTCGGCGTCCTTCACGAGCCGGTGATCTGTCGATATCGCGACGTCTATTCCGGTATGCTGGAGATCGAGGAGCTGGGCGCGGAGGAACTCGGCGGCTGCATCGTAGATGATCAGTTCGTCCGCAAGTCCGAGCAGGGAGGACAAAAATGCGACCTCCCCGCCAATCTTTCCGACACCCAGCACCGCTAGGGTTGTCATAGCTCTACTATTGGCGGCCCCAGAATAAATAATTACAATTACACAGATCTTACTTCTAATGCTGAAACTTTCGCCCGGTATAGTTGATACAGGCGGGGTATCCTTGAAAAACCATCTTATCCTTGCTGCGGGAATACTGGGGACGACCGGCTCCTCGCTCGCACGCATCCTCGCGGCCGGGGCGGGGGGTGTAGTCACGAAATCCATCGGTCCTGCTCCAAAAGACGGCCATCCGGGACCGTGCCTGGTCGAGCTCGAAGACGGTCTCCTCAACGCGATGGGCCTGCCCAATCCGTCGAAGGAGTTCGTTGACGAGCTTGCTGCGGTCAGGGGCGAACCCGTCATCGCGAGTATCTTCGGCGGGAACCCGGAAGAATTCAGGCGCGTGGCGGGATGGTTCACCGGAAAGGTTTCAGGTGTGGAGCTGAACGTGAGCTGCCCTCACGCCGAGGGCTACGGTGCGGCACTCGGCACGGACCCTGACCTGGTCGGGGCATGCACACGAGCGGTTGCGGACCTTGGAATGCCTGTCTGGGTGAAACTGACCCCGAACGTGACCGACATCACCGAGTGCGGGCTTGCCGCGGAGCGGGCCGGAGCATCGGCCATCGTTGCGATAAACACCGTGAAGGCGATGCGGATATCCACCGACCTGAAAAGGCCCGTGCTTGGGAACCGGTACGGCGGGCTCTCCGGCCCTGCAATCTTCCCTGTCGCCGTGCGATGCGTCTACGAACTCTTCGAGGCCTGTTCCATACCCATAATCGGGTGCGGGGGTGTATCCTCAAAAAACGATGTCCTCGAGATGATGATGGCGGGGGCGTCAGCGGTGGAGATCGGCACCGCTGTGTACCGGGACCCTGGAGTGTTCTCACGTATAGCAGGTGAACTGTATGACGAACGTGGAGAAAAACCGGAAGATATCGTGGGGTGCGCACATGCCTGAAGGCCTTCCCGTGATAGTCACGATCAACAGGGTTGTCGAGGAGACTCCGTCCATCCGTACATTCTATTTTGACAGGGAGTTTCTCTTCAACCCGGGCCAGTTCGTCATGGTCTGGGTCCCGGGTGTGGACGAGATTCCCATGGCCCTCTCCGCCCCTGACTCGATAACGGTCCAGAGGGTGGGGGATGCGACCTCGGCACTCTTTGCGCTCGGACCAGGGGATCGGATCGGCATCAGGGGGCCGTTTGGGAACGGTTTTCCCGGGGGGGGACGTGTCCTGGCCGTGGCGGGCGGTCTTGGTGCAGCTCCCCTGCTTCCGCTTGCAATGAAGGGTCGTGCCGTGGCCTTTCTCCTTGGCGCACGGACACGGTCCGAGCTGCTCTTTCCCGAAATCCTCAGAGACTGCTGCCCCCTCCTGATCGCCACAGATGACGGGTCATTCGGCCATCACGGGTTTGTGATCGATTTATTGAAACAGGTCGATCCCGCTGCTGCCGATGCAATCTGTGTCTGCGGACCGGAACGGATGATGGTTGCTGTCTTTGAGATCCTGAAGGAAGAGAGGATACTCGAGCGCTCGTATTTCAGCCTCCACCGGTACATGAAATGCGGAATTGGAGTCTGTGGTTCATGCTGCATGGATCCCGGGGGCTTGCGGGTATGCAGGGATGGCCCTGTATTCAGGGGTGACCATATTGAGGGATGCGAATTCGGAAAATATGCGCGTGATGCAAGTGGAAGACGGCAAAAGGTTTGATTTTATATGCCCGGGACCAAAACAGGCATGCTGATCCCCCTTCAAATCCGTTTATTGCCGTAAAAACAGGAAAATCGCTATCAAGACTTCAAATTCATTTAGAAAATTATTAATAAGACCAGAAAGGATTTTAATTTTGAACCTATACGAGAAGTGAGTTTGGGTTACAGGTATAGGTAGGACATTTCAGAGAGGTGTGTAAAAAATGGTATTTCATCCCCCAGTCGCAATCGTCGCGAAAGCTGGCGATGCTGGGAAGTACAAGGTAGGGCTTCCAGCCTGGAACATGCTCCTGCGTGGTTTCATGGCCGGTGCATACATCGCAATCGGTGGTGCCCTCGCAACAGTCTGTGCAACCGGAGTGGCCGGTTGGGCAGGAGCAGGTATGGCTAAGCTCATTCTTGGAGCTGTGTTCCCTGTTGGGCTTATTATCATCATCCTTACCGGTGCAGAACTCTTCACTGGTGACGCGATGCTCGCCCCCATGGCTGCGTTTATCCACAAAGTAAGTTGGGCCCAGGTACTCAACCTGTGGGTATGGGTATATATCGGAAACCTGC
>JAHDSI010000116.1 GCA_018432765.1 Methanoregulaceae archaeon
ACATCAACACAGAAGCGTGTCCTTGTCGAAGGCATGGATATAGAGGCCGTTGCATCACGACTCAAGGATTTTTTTGCCTGAATACTCCCTGCATATCGGAGTTGTCAGGAAAGGTGTCGTGGCTGGTGTTCTCATATCTGTTTGCGGCAAACAGAAATACAGGATGACCTGCCCTTTTTATGAATGAGTCAGGGGAATTGATCCGAAAACAGTGATAAAATAAAATTTCTTTTATTTATCCGTTGAGTTTAAGAAGTATCACATCTAATATATAAACACCTATGATCAGGCATCACATGATTTGCACAGACCATGGGGGTGGCTTACCTTGTATTCATCTGATACTACCAAGTACCTTATTCATCTTCATCTCGAGGCAGAGGGGGTGGTCGAGAAGCCCGATGTAGTGGGAGCCATATTCGGCCAGACTGAAGGGTTACTCGGCGAAGACCTGGATTTGCGTGACTTACAAAGAACAGGGCGTGTGGGACGGATAGACGTCCAGATCTCCAGCAGGAAGGGACAGACACGCGGAGATATTTTCATTGCATCATCACTCGACCGGGCTGAGACTGCCATTCTTGCAGCATCCCTCGAGACCATAGATCGTGTCGGTCCCTGCGTGGCACGGGTTGTCGTTGAATCGATCGAAGATATCAGGATCAGCAAGCGAAAGAAGATCGTGGATCGGGCCCGCGAACTCCTCCTCGACGCGTTCGAGGAGGGGACGATCGATTCCGACGTCCTTCTCGATGAAGTGCGGGAGAGCGTCAGGATGGAGAAGATAATCACGATCGGCGAGGAAGCGGCACCCGCCGGGCCGAACGTGATGGAATCTGACGCCATAATCGTTGTAGAAGGCCGGGCAGATGTGCTGAATCTCCTGCGATTCGGGATCAAGAATGCAGTCGCGGTTGAAGGGACCAACATATCTGACACGATCGTCGATCTCTGTGCGAAGAAGACCGCCACGGCATTTTTTGACGGGGACAGGGGTGGCGACCTGATCCTGCGCGAACTCCTGCAGGTCGCAGAGATCGACTATGTCGCGTTCTCACCACGCGGAAAGAGTGTGGAGGATATGGGCCGGAAAGAGATCATCAAAGCGCTGCGAAACAAGGTTCCTGTAGACTACATAAAAGAGCAGTACCTTGCAGAGGAAGCCGAAGAGGAAGAGAAGGAAGGGAAGAGATTGTCCCGTGCAAAACCCGCGCTGGAGATCGTTTCCCGTGAAAAGTTGCGAAAGAAGCGAGGTTCTGCCGGAAAGGCTGCCTCACCGTCTGCAAGTCGACCGACCACGCTTGCCGGACATCTCGAGGAGGTAAAGGGAAACCATATCGCCCGTTTTCTCGGAGCCGACTTCTCGATCCTTCTGGAGACGAGGGTTGATGAAGTCGACAGGCATCTCGACGAGATGAATGGAGATATAACCGGGCTTGTTACTGATGGTGAAGTGACGCAAAAGCTTCTCGATCACATGGTTGGAAAGGGGCTTGAATATGTTGCAGCGCGTGATTTCAAAGGCATAATTAAACGTCCTTTGTCAATCAGGCTTCTAAAAATCCAGTAATTTTTTCCGGAGTTACCTATATATTCACGTCAGCTCCATATAGGAGCTGGAAGTGAGAGCGTGCATAAGGAGGAACTGATACATCTACACCAGATGCTATTCGAGATCAAGGACTACTTTGAATCTTCAAATGGCGACCTGAAATTTTCACAATACTACTCACTCAAAATCAACCCTTCACAACTTCATAAAAGTAAAATGGAGCACAAGTATGCGATTTTTGTGCTCGGACACGAGCTTGCCAATGCCATGAAGGATGTTGAATTCTCGGCTTCCGGGCGCATTTCTGCCCGCATGCGCGAGCTTGCAAGCAAAACCTTAAAAGAAATGGAATACGTCCAGTAATTCCTGGATCCTCTCCCTTATCCGGTTTTTAAAACTGTAAAAAGCGTCATGTCCCGGATTCCAGCCAACCCGGTTCTTTTTTGACTATTCCCCAAACTTCACGCACGATACGCCCGTTCTCTCTCCAGGAGAAAGTGTGCAAGGAGACGGGGGATGGGTGCTGCCATGCAGTGCCAGTTGGGCGTTCCATTCACTTCCAGGACACAGTAGCCGTCATGGTACCGGAGGAGATCGACTCCACCGTAATCTACACCCACCGCATCTGCGGCTGCGCCGGCAATCTCCATCATCGCCTTGTCCATCTCGATGGGCATTCCGTACCCTCCCTGGTGTATGTTGTGCGCGAGCGTCTCTGACACCCGTTCAATTGCCCCGACGGCTCTTCCTGCGATGACAAACACGCGGAAATCCCTGTCATTGGGGATGTATTCCTGGAGATAATAGGGTGGCCGTCCAAGCTCTTCTTTCGAGGTTATGAGCCTGACATCATGCCCGTCATAGCCGTAAACCGGTTTTGTCACCGCTCTCCCCCGGGTGCTGATAAAATCGGCCGCAATCGATCCTGATGCGGTAAAGAGGGTCTTTGGCGTAGGTATGCCATGCTTTTCAAGGAGCGCACTCGTCATCACCTTGCTTGCGCAGGTGAAGATGGATGCGGGGGAGTTGATGACCAGGTTTTCTATCGAGAGCGCATTCACCACCTCGAACTGGTGTTCGTCCTGGCAAAGGCCGCATACCCAGATCAACTGGCTTTCAATATCATGTGAGAACGGGTCGATAGTGTCAGGATCGAGGCATCTGAATTCTCCACCGAGGCGGGTGATCTCCCGTACAACGGCAGCGGTGGAGTTGTCATCAGGTGTATCGGTAGGCTTGGGAATAACATGTATCATCGAGCTGTATCACCGATCTTTATTTCTCTCATTCGTTATTTGCCTATCAGGGGATAACTATCTCCTTTTTGTGTTCAGCATTCACTGCAGATGACGGTCCTGTTGTGTGAAGGCAATGTACTTTTATCTGCATGATCCACAATCCTGTATGTGGTACTATTCCAATCCTGCTTCCGGTCTCGACATATCAGAAGTGAATGACGCCATCGAAGAGGCCTTTGCCGAACATGGCAGGGGGAACGTACAGATGCCGCCGAAATTGTATGTGCAGTTCGAACACGGCGATTTCCGGACCATGCCTGGATATATACCCTCACTGGATATTGCGGGAGTAAAGATCGTGAATGTGCACCCTGGAAATCCGGGGATCGGTCTGCCCACGGTTATGGCGCTCACAATAATCCTTGATGTCGATACCGGGCGTCCGGAATCTATTCTCAATGCAACGGAACTGACCAATTTGAGAACGGGTGCAGCCGGAGCGGTTGCGGCAAAGTACCTCGCCCCCACAAGTCATGCCACTCTCGGCATGGTGGGGAGCGGGAAGCAGGCCATGGCGCAGGTCAATGCCATATCCCGCGAGATCGACGTGGAGAAAGTCCTGGTATGGAGCCGCAATGAAAAAAATGCAGCAGAATTCTGCAGGAATTTTCCGGATATCGACTGCACACCCACAGGTCTTTCCAGGGTATGTGAGGCAGACATCGTGGTTACCACGACACCGGCGAGAAAGCCACTGATGAAGGACGAATGGATCGGGGAGGGGACTCATATCAATGCGATCGGTGCGGACGCTCCCGGCAAGCAGGAACTTGATCCGGCCATACTCGCCAGGGCAGAGGTCTTTGTGGATGATCCAGCCCAGGCTGTTCATTCAGGAGAGATCAATGTACCTATCCGTGATGGATTGTACCACCAGGACCGTATCAAGGGGACGCTCGGAGAGGTCGTGATCGGGAAGAAGAAGAGAGAGAGCAGGGATGAGATCACCGTCTTTGATTCGACCGGACTTGCGATACAGGACCTTGCCATAGCAAAGGTAGTGATGAGAAAGAGGGGGAATATCGAGCTTGATTTTCCATCAGGCATCTGAGTCAAGGTCTCTGGAATATTGCTTCCAGACTTTCTCACGATATACCGGACCGCTGTTATAGGTGCAGAATGGTATGAGCCTGCCATCGGGTGTGGCGTAATGGATACAACACCTCTGGACCCGGGAGATATCATAGTTATACCGGTCCATGAAGTGCATGGTCCCGATAAAGAGTGCATTCCAGTGGAAATCCCTCAGGGCATCGAAGTTCTGCATGACAAGGGTTTTTCCGATGAGTTTCCAGAATTCCGCGCTGTTGCCCTGTTCACTCTTCTTCATGGACCGGTTGAGATCCTTTACACCCGCGACCAGGGTCTTGTATTTATTCAATGAGCCGCCTTTCCTGAGTTTTTCCGCCATTCCGTCGATTGATTCGAAGAAACTGTCCACATCGACTATCCGGTTGACAGGCGTGATACCGTCTTTTGTGACGAAAACGTAGGTTGCCGCACCGCAGTGCTGGTGTGCGGTGAATCTGATCTGCGGCTTGCCCGTATATGCCTCGACAAGATTGGAGAAGGGTACAACACATGGAACGGGATAAAAGTCGTTCTTTCGTATTGCACCGTTCATCTGTTCTTCGATGTCTGCCAGGAGTTCGGGTATCGTGATCCTCTCCCTGCTGACATCCTCCTCGCTTGCAGCGCCCGTAAATGCAATCGGCTGGAAATTTACACCCCTTACCACCTTAATATGGTCTGCGGCAAACCGGATGATATCGCCGACTTCATGGGCGTTCCTGCCCTTGATGATGGTAGGGACAAGGATAACTCCCATGCCTACGTCCTCGCAGTGTGCAATCACTTTCTGGTCGATAGCCCACTGCGGATTTGTCTCTCTGGACACACCGTCAAAATGGAGATAAACACTGCTGAGTCCTGCATCCTTCAGTTCCTGGACATATGCTGTACTCTTGGCGAGTTTTATACCGTTCGTCGCAAGCTGGACCTGGGGGAAGCCGAGTTCTTTTGCCTTCCTGATGATCTCCATGAGGTCGTCACGCATGGTTGGCTCTCCGCCTGAAAACTGGACTGCTGGTGCAGGGACGGGCCGGTTTGATCTCAGTGTTGTGAGCATTTCCACGACCTGCTCAAATGTGGGTTCATAGATATAGCCGCATGCCCGGGCATTTGCAAAACAAAAATCGCAGTTTAAATTGCAGCGGTTGGTCAGGTCGATATTTGCCAGGAGGGTATGTGATCTGTGGTTTTCGCAGAGACCACAGGAGAGGGGGCATCCATCGGGACTTGATGTCCTCTGGGGATTTTCAAGACCTGCGCCGACTGACTCGAACCTCTCAAACCTGTGCCACATGTCCGCATCGGACCAGTAAACATCGCGGAAGGTGCCATGCTCCGGACACGTACGAACGATCCATATCCCGCCGTCCTCCTCCACGACCTCGGCCTCAAGGATGGCATTGCAGACAGGGCATAAGCTTCGGGTCGTTTTTAATCTCATCTTTTTCCACCCAAGATCTCCAGATCCTGTTAATCATTGAGATATCTTAATGTTTATATCTGCTCTTTATTACAAACACTGGAGGCTTCATTATTAGTCTCGAATCGTTCTTAATTCCTCTGGTCTCCGCGTTATGGATAATGCTCCCGGCGTATGTACCAAATTCGGTTGCCGCGGCAACAGGTGGAGGTACACCGATCGATCTCGGACGAAATTTTTCAGACGGGAGACGGATTTTCGGGGACGGAAAGACAATACGGGGGTTTTGCATCGGGGTCGGGGTAGGGATCCTGGTCGGAGTCCTCCAGATATGGATACGTGACTTTTCCGGCATCGACTCTCTCCCCGAACTCACCATTCCTGTCGTGATTCTCCTGTCCTCTGGAGCTCTTATCGGCGATCTTGCGAAGAGTTTTTTCAAGAGGAGGATCGGGAAAGAGAGAGGTGAAAAATGGCCGGTTGCGGATCAGTACGATCTTGTGGCGGGAGCATTTCTTCTCCTCCTTGTCTTCCAGTTCCACTGGTTGGCGTCTACACTAACCCCGGTCATCTTTGTGTGGATACTCGTGCTGACTCCTCTCCTCCACCGGGTGGTCAATATTATCGGGTACCTGACCAAAGTAAAGGATGTACCATGGTGAAAGAGATTGCTGCGATGCTTGGCCGTGCAGGAGCGCTCATCAGGGGAGACTTTACCCTTGCCTCCGGAAAGAAGAGCGATTACTATATCGATGTGAAATCGGTCCTTACAGATCCCGGACTTCTTGAATATCTGGCGCGAAAGATCGCAGGTACGAGCAGTTTCGATGTCGTTGCAGGCGTTGCCGTCGGAGCTGTACCCATCGCTGTTGCCGTCTCCCTCGTGAGTGGAAAACCCTTTGCAATCATCCGCAGTTCCGGCAAGGATCACGGCAAGGAGAACATGATCATCGGTGACGTGGAAGGCAAAGATGTTCTGCTCGTCGAGGATGTCGTTACGTCAGGGGGATCTGTCCTCTTCGGAATCGAGCAACTCCGGGCAGGAGGAGCCCATGCGGATACGGTTGTCACCATTGTCGATCGTCATGCAGGGGGCGAGGCAGCGCTCCGCGAACGGGGGGTATCCCTCATCGCTTTGACCAGCGTCGTAGAAATACTCGAGGACTCGCGCATATAACGCAATTATTTTAAAACTTCATTCAAATAGATGACTATGAAGATTCTTGTTGTAGGGGGTGGAGGCAGGGAGCATGCCATCACCAGGGCGTTGTCCTGCAACAGCAAGGCAGAAATCTTTTCTGTAATGTCCCGGAGAAATCCGGGAATAGCACGTCTTTCGAGGGATGTGCTGCTTGATAAAGAGACGAATATTCCCCAAATAGAGCGTTTTTCCAGAAAATCGGATATTGATCTTGCAATAATCGGTCCCGAAGCACCGCTGGAGGCAGGCATTGTCGACCGGCTGGAAGAGAATGGAATCTCCTGCGTGGGTCCCAGCCAGGCAGCAGCGCGACTCGAGACGGACAAGGCATTCTGCCGGCAGATGATGTATTCAGAGAGAATCGCGGGATGTCCAAAATACCGGGTTTTCCACGATGCGGAGGACGCGATTCGATTCATCAGGGACCACGGTGAGGATATGGCGATCAAGCCCATCGGCCTGACCGGCGGAAAAGGTGTCAAGATCATGGGGGAGCACCTCGACCGGAAAGGGGCGATTGAGTATGTACGGACGCTTGGGGGAGATGTGGTACTCGAGGAACGCCTGGTCGGGGAGGAGTTCACGCTCCAGGCCTTCGTTGACGGGAAACACATTGTTCCAATGCCTATCGTGCAGGATCACAAGCGGGCCTACGAGGGAGACGAGGGGCCCAATACCGGGGGAATGGGGTCTTATTCAATGCCCGACCATTTACTTCCCTTCGTATCGGAAAAGGACTGCGAGAAGGCTTCTTCAATCATGACAGATGCGGTCTCTGCCATGGAGAGAATGGGCGCTCCATACAGGGGCATACTGTACGGGCAGTTCATGAACACCCGGGAGGGTCCGATGGTGATTGAGTTCAATGCCCGGTTCGGCGACCCTGAAGCTATGAACGTGCTGTCGCTCCTCGAGTCGGATTTTTGCGAGATCCTTCTCCACCTTGTTGAGGGAACGCTGAATTCCGCACGTGTGGACTTTGCGAAAAAGGCTACCGTCTGCAAGTATCTTGTCCCTGAAGGATACCCTGAGGCCCCGGTGTCAGGTCAGCCTGTACAGGTCGGAGAGTGTGGTGATGCCTTGCTCTACTATGCCAACATCGAGGAGAGAGACGGCCGTCTTGTCACGCTGACTTCGCGGACTCTGGCGTTTGTCGGGATGGGCAGGACCCTCGCCGAGGCAGAGAGTATTGCAGAAGAAGCGGCGGCATCGGTAAAGGGACGTGTCCGGTACAGGCGGGATATCGGAACTGAGGCTTTGCTGGAGAAGCGATGTGCCCATATGAAGGAGTTGCGATGAAGAAAGATCTGATCTCTATCCTCGACCTTTCAGAGACCGAACTGAATGAACTGATTGCCGAGGCAGGCAGGCTCAAGGAGCAGCGGCGGAGAAACCAGTCCCACAAGGTGCTGGAAGGAAAAAACCTGGCGATGATATTTGAAAAATCGTCAACAAGGACCCGTATCTCGTTTGAAGTCGGGATGAACGAACTGGGGGGCAATGCCCTCTTCCTGAATGCAGAGGATCTACAGATTGGCAGGGGTGAGGAGATCCGGGATACTGCCCGGGTGACATCACGGTATGTTTCAGGCGTGATGATCAGGGCCTACCGGCACGAAACAATAACCGATTTTGCCCGTTATTCCAGTGTCCCGGTCATCAACGGCCTCTCTGACAGGGAACATCCCTGCCAGATCCTTGCAGATATACTGACGATAAAGGAGCATCGCGGGTATACGAGGGGTGTGAAGGTCGCCTGGGTTGGCGATGGAGACAATGTATGCAACTCCTTCATCCTGGCATCCGCCATCACCGGAATGGAGGTGGTCGTTGCGTCACCTGCCGGATACCTGCCGCCGGAGGACATCGTCAGCGAGGCGCGTGCACGGGGTGGCGGCGTGCAGATCGTGAGTGAGCCAAAAGAGGCGGTCATGGAAGCCGACGTCGTGGTCACGGATACCTGGGTCTCCATGGGCGATGAAGCAGAGAGGGAGGCCAGGTTGAAAGCATTCAGGGGCTTTTCGGTCACAGCAGAGCTCATGGATCACGCGGCAGATGACGCGATATTCATGCACTGCCTTCCTGCCCACCGGGGTGAAGAGGTGACCGACGAAGTGATCGAGTCTTCCCAAAGCGTCGTCTTTGACGAGGCGGAAAATCGGCTCCATGCCCAGAAAGCGCTTCTCGTGCGACTCCTTGGTGGAGAAGGATAATCGGTCATGGATATCTAAAAATGGATGCCTGATTGGTTGGGGGGAATCTGCCTCACCACCAAGAGATGTCATGTGGGCAGGGTTGACCGGGGATTGTGTTTGATTCAGAGCTCCCCCGGTATAGTCCCTATCGCCTCTTTGGCGACGCCGCAGAGAGGAGGCAAGCGAAGCGCAGCCCCCAGGAGTGTCTAAAAATGTATGCAGACAGGGGGAATGCAACCCCCCTTGCACCCCCCGCCGGCGATATCCTGTGGGCAGGGTTGATCGGGGATTGTGTTTGATTCAGAGTTCCCCCGGTATAGTCCCTATCGCCTCGTTGGGGACGCCGCAACGGCGGGGCAAGAAGCGCAGCCCCCAGGAGTGTCTCAGATTGTATGCCGGCAGGGGTGCTGCCGCCCCCCTTGCACCCCCCGCCGGCGATATCTGGTGGGCAGGGTTGACCCGGGATTGTGTTTGATTCAGAGCTCCCTCAGTATAGGCCCTATCTCCATGTTGGGGACGCCGCAGAGTGGAGGCAAGCGAAGCGCAGCCCCCAGGAGTGTCTGACGGATGTATGCTGACGGGGGGTTGCACCCCCGGACCCCCGCAGGCGATATCCTGTGGGCAGGGTTGACTGCTGATTGTGCTTGATTCAGAGTTCCCCCGGTATAGTCCCTATCGCCTCGTTGGGGACGCCGCAGCGGCGGGGCAAGAAGCGCAGCCCCCAGGAGTGTCTCAGATTGTATGCCGACAGGGGTGCTGCCGCCCCCCTTGAACCCCCCGCTGGCGATATCATATGGGCAGGGTAGACCGGGGCTTAAGTAAGATCATGAATTCTCCGGTACAGTCCCTATCGCCATGTTGGGGACGCTGCAGCGGCGGGGGCAAGCGAAGCGCAGTCCCCAGGAGTGTCTGAGGGACAATGGAAAATCGATATATGGATATGTCTGGTTCGGTGTTCGTGTTGACAGGGGTGCTGCCGCCCCCCTTGCACCCCCCGCCGGCGATATCTGGTGGGCAGGGTTGACCGGGGATTGTGCAAAATTATGAATCGATCCGTGAACAGTCGCCAGACCGGGGGGCCTGCCGCCAGCCTTAATCTACCTTCAGGTCCCTGAATCCTCCATTCTCCCGTTCGACGTACAGAACGGCGGCTCCATCACGGAGCGATGGTTTTGGGAATTTGGTGACACGGACAGTACCGGATGCCACGTCGACATTATCCCTGGTGCATATCCTGTCGATGCCCGCCTTGAGCAGGGACTGGGCCGTTTGTTCGCCTGAATAGTCCCGGAGGCGGCCGAGGAGGACGTATCTGCCGTCGTTTCGGGACGATGCAAGACCGATACCTGCAAGGGCACCAATAACGCCGTCTTCCGTGCCGCCAAGTCCCTCAAGGATTATACCCGACTCATCGGCTATTCCCCGGGCGTCATCCTGGCAGACGACATCCTTCTTCGCAAGAATCCCGAATTCTCTTGTTCCCGGGCTGATCTCGGCCGACCTGGCAATAGCCAGGCCCGGGTCGCTTCCCTCGATAAACGATTCGCACATGATCTTCTTCACGTGAGAAAAGATCATCTCGAGCGATTCCCCTTGACGATCCCTGATGTGAATAACCGCTGAGCTGTTGTGTGAGGTATAGGGAATGGCAGGATGGACGAAGAGCTGGTGCCTTGTTACCCCTGCGATTTCGCATATCCCTGACAGGCTGGCAGCAATATCCCGTGCCAGCCGTCCTGTGCCCCTGGATGAAGGAGTGTCAGTATCGTCGATGCCAATGTAGATCAATAGTATGCACCTGAAGGAGAGCCTCTTTGCATGTACGTCTACTGGTTTGGTTATCAAGGTTCTGATAATGCCTCTCTGTGTTAGCTGTATATAGTTACCCGGAGTCCCGGTTCCCCACGTGCGTAAATCGTATCAGGTAGTGGCGGCACTATTCAAAATAACTCTATAGTATAGGTCATTGAAGGAAGAGGTCCTCGACCAGGGATCTTTCCAGGATCACTCCTCTTCAATAAATTCTTTCAGTTCGGCAAAGATGAACTTCTCCACCTCCTGTGCAACCTCCAGTGGTGCCCTGAAGGCCAGGATCTCGCGTTCATCGCCTTCCATATTGGCAAAGTAGAGTCTCTGCTTGCGTTCAACAAGCTCCACGTCGAATTTGTTGAGTACATCTGCGATAATCTTCCTCGGCACCCCGGGAGGGATGAGAACGTCATAGAGTTGCGTGTCGGCATTCTTCTGTGGATCTTCTTCTGTCACCTGTATCATCTCCCCACGTTACTTGCCTGCTTTTATTCGCCTGGCCATGATACACGGGCCATTGCGGACCCCTCCTATGGGGTTCTTCGGTTTGCCAAGCGAGTTCATGCATCTTCCCATCAGTGCGGCTCCCCTGGCAAGTCCGTCATCAACGAAGACCAGGCGGTCCACGGGATCCGGGAACAGACCTCTCTCCTGGACCCCCTGGAGGATATACTCGGGTTTCCTGCCGGAGATTGCTGCCCGCCCGGTGAAACCAATTGAAGAATTCTCGAATGTCAGACCTTCCTGTGTGGTCACGTCGATCAGTCGGAGCGCCATCTCGGCACAGACCCTGTCGATCACCTCGTTGAGCAGGCCAATACTGTGGTTCTTATATATCTCTGCACCGATCTCCTTCAATTTATCGAGATCACCGCCATTCTCCCCTGAGTCGCAGCCGATGAGAAACACCCCCGATTCCTTTGCGACATCGGCATAAACAGGGACCCTGCCGAAGCGCCGTCGTTCCGGAGGTACGACCCGTATATCGATGTGCTCGTGGCATCTCCTGACATACTCTTTCACATGGCTGCTCTGGCCTCTCAGGGAGAAATCACTGATGACGCTCCTGTCGCCAAAGACATCCAGTGCCGTACCGGTCTTGTCATCCACGAGACCGGTCCCCTTGATGATCGCATCAGGGATCGCTCCCGCAAGACCGCAGAAGTTCCCGACTGTCTTTGCGAACGGGTTTGGGTCATCACGGGCGACATCGCTCGTGATTCTCCCGTCCAGGGTTGTCCCGAAATCGATGGAGATGCAGGGGTTTCGGAAGTCGACAGGTGTCCATTTTGCGCCTTCTTTTATCCCGGCCATGGCAAGCTCCCCCTCCATCTCGTTGGCAACCATCTCAACACCCGTACTCCCGACCGGAGGAATGACCCCTGCCACCGCCCCCACAAATACGACCTTGTCTGCATAGCTGTGAGGCTGGAGTTTCATGGACTGGTTTGCCTTCGACATAGGTGGTGTCATCTTCTTTGGAGGCACACCGGCCAGGAGACAGCCGTTTGCGAGTGCAAGGACGAACTCCCCCACCTGGTCAGGAGAATCCATTGCCGCTACAACGCCGGTGCTCCTGACAACGAAATCCAGGTCCTTCTTGATATCCAGGTGGACGTCCTCGTGACACTGGATCAACGTATCACGAACAAGCTCCGTCACAGATTCCCGGGTGAGCTCTGTACCGTCCAGTGTCTCTCCAAAAATCGACTCTCCAGGTCTTGGTTTTCTGACATCCCTGCTCATCTTGACGGTTTTATTGATGACGTAGCTCATCCCGGTCTCGAGGTTCACGCCGGTGAGGATACACTTCGTCGTCGTATTTCCCATCTCCACCGATGCAACAA
>JAHDSI010000175.1 GCA_018432765.1 Methanoregulaceae archaeon
CGTTGGAGGACAGCCAGCCCACCGCTGTTGCGGCAGATGCTTCTTCCGATACAGAGGATGAGGACTCCGCTACGACCGCAGAGATCAGCGCTTCCATCGCTTTAAATGGGGATTCCATCGATGTCGATGGCAGCGGGGTGACGGTGGCGGGCAATATCGCTACCATCACCGAGCCTGGCACTTATACCATCAGCGGTGTCCTCAATAACGGGCAGTTACTGGTGGACAGTAGCGCTGAGGAAAAGATCACCCTGTTGTTGGATGGGGCAGACATCACCAGCACTACCAGTGCACCGTTGTATGTGGTCAACGCTGCCAAAGTGGTGGTCGAACTGGTGCAGGGGAGCGTCAATACCCTCACGGATGGTGCCACTTATGTGTTCGCCGATCCGGAGAAGGAAGAACCCAATGCTACCCTCTTCAGCAATGATGATCTGACCATCAAAGGGACGGGTTCCCTGAATATTAACGCCAATTACAACAATGGCATTGTCAGCGACGACGATCTCAAGATCACCGGCGGGTTGATCACCGTCAATGCCGTGCATGATGGCATCAAGGGCAAGAGTTCCGTTTCCATCAACGATGGCACCATCACCGTCAATGCCGGTGGCGATGGCATCCAATCTACCAATGCGGAGGATCCCGAAAAGGGCACCGTCACCATTAAAGGTGGTATTCTCTACATCACATCCGCATTGGATGGCATCCAGGCGGCTTCCACCCTCACCATCGGTGCCGGGGATGTGCATATCGTGGCGGGCGGCGGCAGTGCCAACGGCATTGGTCATACTACCGGTTTTGGTGATCCGAGAGGGCGGAATTTCCAGCCCAACAATACGGTGGTGGAAGATGACACCGCCAGCATGAAGGGGCTCAAAGCCGGGACGGCTATTCTCATCAGCGACGGCACCATCACCATCGATTCTGCCGATGATACCCTCAACAGCAATGACAGCATCCTCATCCAGGATGGCATCCTTTCACTCACTTCGGGTGATGACGGGTTGCATGCCAATACATCCATCACCATTGCTGGTGGCGTGCTGGATATCAACCAATCTTACGAAGGTATCGAAAGTGCCCTCATCACCATCAATGGCGGTGACCTGCACATCATTGCATCCGATGATGGCATCAACGTGGCGGGTGGTAATGATGGTTCTGCCATCAACGGGCGCCCCGGGCAGGGTCAGTTCACTGCCGGTGGAAATTACTTCCTGTACATCAATGCTGGCTATGTGTATGTCAATGCAGATGGTGATGGGCTGGATTCCAATGGCTCGATCGAGATGAACGGCGGCACCGTGCTGGTCAACGGTCCCACCACCAGCGGCAACGGACCGCTCGATTACATGGGCACCTTCAATCTCAATGGTGGTTTTCTGGTGGCGGTGGGCAGCTCCGGCATGGCGCAGGCGCCCAGCACCACATCCACCCAGTATTCGCTCATGGTCAACCTTACCTCTATGGCTCCTGCCGGCAGCCTGGTCCACTTCGAGACCGCGACAGGCGCGTCCATCCTGACTTTTGCACCTGCCAAGCAATACCAGTCGGTGTTGATCTCCACCCCCGCTATCACCGACGGTTCGACACTCCTGCTCTACCATGGTGGCACTTCCACCGGTAACCTGCAGGATGGTTTGTATACGGATGGTACTTACACCCCCGGCTCGCAGATTACCAGTTTTAATATCGCCAGTGTGGTCACCGGCGCCGGTTCGGGCGGCGGCATGCTGCCCGGTGGTGGCGGCAGGGGCAGATAATTGCTAGATGATTCGTGGGGCGGGATTCCATTCCCGCCCACCTTTTAACTTTTCCCTATTTTCAAGCGGTAGGGCGCATTTCCATATCTGCCGGAAGAATCTATCCTTGTGGGATAGTTTTTAATAACCGCCAATTTCCTAAGCATCCTTAACCCTCTCCTAATGTCATCTCGAGTGGTAGGGCGCATTTCTATATGCGCCATAAAAATCTGTCCTTTCCATAGCCATTGCCCTTCCCTTCTGTCATCCCGAACAGTAGGGCGCATTTCCATATGCGCCATAAAGATTCTTCCTATAACATTACGTCATCCAGAACGCATGGGGAGGGATCTCACCATGACAAGGACACCTGCCAGTCTTTCTATGGGAACAATCCCAAAAGTCATACACTGCGACTTGTCTACAATGAGACTACCCCTTGGGGAGATTCCTCGCTCGCTATGCTCTCTCGGAATGACCATTTTTTCTATACGTCATCTCGAGCGGTAGGGCGCATTTCCATATGCGCCGTAAAAATCCACCCATTCCGCAACCGCCTCTCCTCTTATGTCATCTCGAGCGTAGCGAGAGATCTCACCATACCTTTCTCAATCCGTCCGTAAATCGCAATGCACGAACCATCTCATAACGTTATCCTGTCCCATATGGCGCTTTTTTCCATTCCCGTTGTCTAAAAATCTTCCCTCCCGTAGGGCGCATTTCCATATGCGCCATAAAGATTCTTCCTAATTAAATAGTTTCTCACAATCCCTTTTCCCCTCATAACGTCATCTCGAGCTTGTCGAGAGATCTCACCATACCTTTCTCAATCCGTCCGTAAATCGC
>JAHDSI010000099.1 GCA_018432765.1 Methanoregulaceae archaeon
ACCACCTTTATCTCCACATCCTCTTCCTGCACAAATTCTCCCGGGTACCGCACGATCAGGTACTCGCCGCTTTCGGTCACGACCGGATCCCCCCGCGATACATAGGGCCCGATCTTCGCGATGATCATCGCCCGGTTCTCTTCGAACACCACCTCATCCAGGCCTTCCCTCATCTCGATGGAGAAATCCCGTGAATACAACGTGTAGTTATTCTCCGAAAAACCCTGCATCAGGTTGTCGGTGACCGGATCTGCAAATGCGATGATTGCTGCCTGCTCATCCGGTGACAGCGGCACCTCGCTGCTGACACACCCACACGAACTGATCGCGATGATCCCTGCCAGGAGGAGGAGCAACGGAACTGTGAACCTGTCCATCATCAGAATAATTGAGCCATGTACACAGATAAAACAGGCTGAATGGATGCGAGGGGAGGGATTCGAACCCTGAATATGGAATGCATCACCCAGACGTTGCCGTAAAAGCGTATCCTGCTGTAGATATTCATACCCCACCGCCGCGACGTCGAGCGAATGGTAGGCAAGAAGGTGATACTGTGACGGATCATCAACAGATTTTGCCCAGTACCGATAGAAGGACTGATCCATATCTTATCTGAATAAAGTCCGCTCCACACAAAAAGGTTCATTTTTATTTGGAATCAATAGCCTGACTCTCATTGACTCGCTCCCTTCCGGTCGCTCGGGCCGCTCAGGCCAGTCCGGCTCCGCTGATGCGTCGCCAGGAACCCACACTCCCGCACTCTCGTCATGCCGGGGGATAGACGAGTATCCCCCTCTCTCCGCACCCTGCGAGCCGGGCTCCTCCTCTCCCAGGGGAGAGACAGTGATCAGGATGGAGACCTGCCGGCATGCACCAATACAGAAAAACCGATCCGTTCTGCAAACGCCGCACCGAAAAGAGATCTATGACGCTCTCTTACCGAAGCGTTACGGTTGGTTCATGAGTCCGTAGATCGCGGCGACGACCTCGCTGACTTTTTCAGGTGAGAGATGACCTACAATTTTGGCAATAATGGAATATTCGGCCGTGAATATCTTGTTCGGCCGTATAAAACTCTCCTTGCGCAATGACCCATGGACAAAATCACCCGATTGAAGAGGAATAGAATAGGGATCACCATATGAGCTGCTCGTAATCTGGCACAGGATGATATCGTCGCCTTTCAGGGCGGCAATGACGAGGGCGGGCCGTTTTTTTGACCCGGAAAGGTCGGAAAAAGGAAATGGTACGCTGACAATGTCTCCCTTTACAGGTCTGCCCACGCCTCGTCCTCCTCAGGCCGCAGCCAGTCTTTTGCGAGCGATGCCTCGCTCATGAGGAGGATGTCCGATCTATTCTGCAGTCCTGGTTCCTGTATGCCGCATTCCATAGCCATATCAGATGCCTCTTCATCTGCCATGAAGGGACCGGATTCGGTCCCTTCAAGGTCATCCTCGCATAACTGGAAGAGATCGAGAGGGATGGGATGGCCGGTCCCCACTTCCCGCCAGAGCCGGTATCGGTGTGAGAGCGCACTCACTGCAGTCGCAGAGTTTTTCCGCAGGACTTCGAGAACCTCCCGGAAGATTCCTTTCTCCTCCCCGGTAAACAGGCCGCGGTCGGCGTGCTGTAATGGTTTGAACCGGTACTGAACCACACGAGGTGACGGATACCTCCTGGTGACCTGGATGTACTCGTTCGAACACGAAGTAAGGGCATATGCGACAGGGGGGACGGGGCCAAACGGCATACGGATGTATTCATCCTCGAGGAGCGTCTCTCCCCGGCGATTGAAGATGATGAGATCGACGAAGAAGACAAACTTCATCAGCTTCGTCCGGCCTATCCCCGGATACTCCTCGATGGCGTAAAGGATAGCGTTGACCTGCTTATTTCTCTTCATACCTTCTTCATGGGTATTTTGCAGAACAGATATATACAATATTCGGGTGGCGGAAGACAGGAAAACGGGCAATTGTTGGGTTTTTCCTGAAAAAGACACGGGTTGGTACCGGGGAAATGCAGACCGACCGGTCCACCTGGCATACGGTGAGAGCGGACGGAGACGAAGCGGAGCGAGCACTCTGCCCTGTCATACGGAACCAATCAACCCCCGGGGCGGCGCCCACGCGGTGGGGAGCGAAGCCCCTCCTTTAGCGTACCAAAACAGAGGAGGAGCGGACGGAGCGGAATGGAGACGAACTTGGCGGGGCGTCTAAACTTTATCGCTATTTATAGGAACGAAACCTGGATTTGTGCCTCAATTAGTAATTATTTCGTTTCAATTTTTCCAATGTCTCTGGATTATAAAGCCTCAAAAAATCCTCGAAATATACCATGAGCTCGTTTTCTAATTGTCTGCACATTCCACAACCGCAAAACTTGATAGCAAGATCTCCTTTGCCGATTTGGTTCATCGCGCCATATTTGAATCCAAATGGCATTCTTTCCAACTCACATGCGTAGATTCTATCCGGCTCTTTCGAGTCTCTCACCGGCGAGACTGATTCAAAACCGGTCACTTTTTTTAGAAGATTCATGATTCTAGGAGTCTTCAGATATCTACCACAGCTCCCACAGAAGAGTGCGGATCCAAGATTATTCTGTCCGCAGTCTGGACATCTCATAGGATAGAAAAAGTACCGTTCCTGTTCCATACCATGGAATTTCATGCTTGCGGATCATGCTTCAGATCTAATAATGTTAATGAAAAATTGGCAGAGAAACGATTGATGGGTTGGAGATGTCCTTCATACACAGGTGTGGGATTGGAAAGATATCAAAATAGGTGATGCGAGTGGCAGGAATCGAACCTGCGAACTCCTACGAGAACCGATCTTGAGTCGGTCACCTTTGGCCTCTTGGTTACACTCGCACTCAATGTTGCATTACTGATAGGGTGATCTACCGCCATAATTCTTATGTGGTCTTGAGTCTGTCGCCGTTGGCCAGCTTGGCTACACTCGCGCATCCATACATGGTATCTGAAGAATTATTAGCATTCTCTAAATCCTTCCATGAAAACCCGGGTACCCTGCTGGATGATGCATCAGGCTTATGTAAGATTTGGCACACAACTATTACGATGGCAGACAAGATTGACAGGGACGAGATAATCCGCCGTGCGGGCCTTGAACGGTGGGTCCTCCCGGGCAGGAGCTACCCGGCGCCGCTTCCTGGTGAACTTGCACCCTATTACTGCTATACACGCGACGGCGGGCATTCCATCCTTGTGGTTATCGAAAACGAGTATAAACCGGGAGATGAACCCGAAGGCTACATTGTCGCAGCTCCCGTAAAGACCGTGCTCAAGTACGGGTACGAGGTGCGGGACGGCCGGGTCTGGTCACAGATCCCGTACGACAGCGATGACGGGTTGCTCGTGGACGAGGACGAAGAGGTGGAATACTAGGCAAAAGATCGAGCGGTGCCACCCAGGGTCCGGGAATACCCTGGGGAGTGATCTTTTCCACTCTTCTCCTCGCGTCCAACCCGCCGCCGGACAGGTCCTGAGAATAAACAAATTCACTGCGAAAATATTCGAAGTTAAGCCAGATTTTAATACATCTCGTGGGTCATGGTGATGTATGACACGAAGAGTTGTCCTGTCCCTCTTCATCCTTGCCGCCATCCTGGTGGCATTATCCGGGTGCATATCTCCACAGTTTTCGGGAAGTACCCCCTCATACACCCGGACAGATGAAGTGGCGGTCCAGGAGGCATATGACGGAGGGTATGCCCCGTCGGCCGCATATTCGAAGACCGCAAACGTCGGGTATGATACGGCGGACCAGATGATCGTGCAGACATCCTCGATCGATCTCGAGGTGCAGGATGTCACTGGCACACTCGACTCCATCAAGTCGATCGCCACCGCCCACGGCGGCTATATCGGCTCGATGTCTGTCAATACCAGGAGCGGTGACCGGCTGTATGGTCTCGCGACCATGAGAGTGCCTGCTTCGTCGTTCGACCCGGTGATCGGGGAGATAAAGAAGCTCGGCGCCGTCAAGTCGCAGTCACTCCAGGCCGACGACGTCACCGAGGAGTATATCGACCTGCAGGCACGGAGAGACGCCCTTGCCGGCCAGCTTGTCCAGTACCAGCGGATCATGGAGAAGGCCGAGAACGTATCCGAGATCCTCGAGGTGCAGCAGGCGATCGAACGGGTCCAGATCGAACTTGACCGTATCGACGGCCGGCTCAAGTACCTCGACAACCGGGTCGACTACGCGACCATCACGGTATCCGTGCACGAACCCGAGGGCGTGGGCACAGGAGGCGGATTCTCCATCACATCGGTGATCAACGACGGGATCGCCGGGTTGCTCGCGGTCACCGCGGGAATCGTGATCGTCGTCATCTCCCTGGTCCCCTTTATCATCCTTGCAGGAATCGCCTACCTGGTATACCGGGTATGGAAACGGAGACAGGCAAAAGATACGTGAGCAGGCTCCCCTCCGGCTGCGCGCGGGAGAGGCGGGGTCCATCACTGACACTCTTTTTTTGGCACTTCGCGAGCTGGTGTGATACATTTTGTGTGGGCTATCCGCCCTCGCACCCCCGTGTGCGATGCACCCCCGCCGGAAAAAATACCGCGAGGCTTTCCGCCCTCGACCCGGGGTGACCTGCGGTCAGCTTCAGATTCACAGTCATACTTGAGCAATTGGGTACGAGTTGTGTGAGGCGGTTCAGGTACTGAATTGGCAACAATTCGATCCAGTCCCCCCCACACAAAGATAGCGAGGAGGCATATCTTCCCTCACACTGACTGCACCGGGATCACCTCCCCGTTCTTCTGCAGCAGGGATCAGCTCCTCCCACCCTCCCTGGGTGTCTTCTCTGATCCTCCATTCGCTGCATGCCGGAAACGATTCACGAGAGGGAACCTGAGCATGAACCGGAGACCTCCGGCCGTGGAGAGATTTCTCATCTCCCTGCT
Organism: Methanoregulaceae archaeon; assembly: GCA_018432765.1. Classification (GTDB taxonomy): domain Archaea; phylum Halobacteriota; class Methanomicrobia; order Methanomicrobiales; family Methanospirillaceae; genus SD8. Next base: position 4,946 of record JAHDSI010000099.1, read on the forward strand.
CACCTGGGTGATGAGATCGCGGACCACGACCTTCTCCTCCACCTCGCCCGTCTCGCGCACCAGCACCAGGCGGTGGAGCGAATATATGCCGATTATGAACGCAAATATGAAGAAGAAGTCCCAGTACTGGAGATCGAAGGTGACGAAACTGAACTGGGTCGCCGGGCTCTTCCAGTTCAGGGTCAGCGAGAGCTCTGTCGCCGCGAAGTAATCGACAAACAAACCGCCGATGATGGGGGCAATGCCTGCCGCAAGCGAGTTGGCAATGTTTATCGATGCCAGGTACGCTGTTGCCCCTCCGCGGGGAGCGAGCTTGAGCCCGATATTTGCCGCAGCAAGCGTCACCCCGGAGGTGGAAAGACCCATCAGGACGTGGAGAACGACGAGGAGGGGGAAGGTGAGAAGGTGCCTGCCCGGCATGGTGGTGAATGTCCACCCAAGTATGGAGATCATGAAGAGGGGGCCTGCAACCCGGAGAACGGACTTGTTGCTGTACCGGTCAGCGATACTCCCCCACATGTGGTACGAGAGGACGCTCACGCTCTGGCTTAAGACCGCGAGCAGGATGACGATGAAAAGATCGTAATCGAGCATGACGAGCAGGTACACGGTAAAAAAAGGCGCTGCGAGATTGACGGCAAAGTTCCAGGACGCCATGAATGCGATGAGCCGGGAGAAGTTGTCATCTGAGAACGCATCCCTGATATTATGATACAGGGATACATGGGGAGAACGTTGCATGAGCTTCTCCGGGATACGCGTCATGTAGCGGATAACGAACAGCCCGGCAGCAAACCCGCCGAGAAATATGAGGGAATATGCGTATATGACAGGATACGGAAGTGTCTTTTGCCAGAAATCGATGAGGAACCCTGATACCAGCGAGAGAACGATTCCAAGCGCCATGGCAAGCGCCATGCGCCGCGAAAAAAATGTCCCGAGGATCTCCTCGGGGACCAGGTCCCGCATCCAGGAACTCCAGCTGCAGTGGGATACGGCCGAGAAGCATCCATAGGAGACGAGGTAGGCCACGAGGGCATACACGCCGGTCACAGGCCCGAAAAAGAACGGGATGAATGCTATTCCAACCCAGGAGACCCTCGCGAGAGTCGATGCGACAATACAGATGAACCGGCGATTCCGGATCTTTTCCACGATAGAGATGGCCGGCATCTGGATCAGTTCGGCAAGCGGGGGGATCGCGGCAAGGAGCCCGATTATCGTGTTGGACGCCCCGAGCTGCAGTGCGAAGGCAACGAGGAATATCCCGCTCGTGAGCGTGACCATCGCCTGGGTGGCAAGCCCGTCCCTGATGACCACCGAGAGTCCTCTTGATACTTCTTCAGCCGTCAGGGACTCTTTCGGGACTAAATATGCCATCTTTGGAAACCGGCCACTATTCCACTCATGTGCGGAATAATTTGCGTGTAGAATTGAGTGGGACAACAGGGAGAAAAAATATCGCATGGCTCCCTTCAGAGAGAGAGCAGGAGACCTTCAGCCTTGCAGGCCCGGGATTCAGAGATCGGTTACGATTCGTTCCACGGTTTCCAGGAAGATCGAAATCTCGTCATCGCTCGTGTAGCACCCGATCGACGCCCTGACAGTCCCCTCCGGGTGGAGGGAGCTCGTGAGCGGCTGGGCACAGTGCATTCCGCTCCGTACACAGATCGCTGCCATCTCGTCCAGCCTGCGGGCACATTCATCGGGAGACAGGCCGGCGATATTGAAGGAGATGACCGTGGTTCCGGGCGGGCTGTAGACCGTGACCCCGTCAATGCCGGTTAACCCGTCCCACATGATCCTGCCAAGACGTGACTCGTGCATGTGGATGTCTGATACACCCAGCTCCTCCACGAGTTCGACGGCTCGTCCAAGGCCAATCACGCCCGGGAGGTTCGGGGTTCCCGGCTCGAAGCAGGCAGGCGGGGGCAGCAGTTCGTACGAGTCCAGGTACACGTTCCCGACCGTCCCGCCGCCATGGCAGGATATCGAGAGGTTCCCATAGTCGGAAACGTACAGGGCGCCGGTCCCCTGCGGGCCGAGAAGCCCCTTGTGGCCGGGTATGGCGAGGAAATCGGCACCAGTCCAGTCAAACGGCATATGCCCGACTGACTGGGCGGCGTCGACCAGCACAAGTGCCCCTGCATCATGGGCGATTGCAGTCATCTCCTCCACGGGCTGGACCGTTCCGAGGACGTTTGTCATGTGGTTCACCGCCACCAGGCGTGTACGGGGGCTCATCGCCTCCTGGAGGGAATCGGGGTCGACAAAGCCCTTCTCATGGGGGATCACCTTCATGGTGACGCCACGGTCCTTCAGCGCCATCCAGGGAAGGAAGTTGGCGTGGTGCTCAAGGGAGGTCGTGACAACCTCGTCGCCGCACTCCCACCCGATGCCGTGGGCGACGATATTGATGGAATCGGTGGTATTCTTCGTGAAGACGAGGTGATCGGCGGGAACCGAGAGAAAACGCCCGAGTATCTCCCGGGAGCGTTCATACTCGGCGGTTGCCTTCCGGGCCAGGTGATGTGCCCCGCGCCCGTGGTTTGCCGCGTAATCAAGGAAGAAGCGGTTCATCTCCTCGACCGCACAGTGAGGCGTCTGGCTGGTGGAGGCCGAGTCAAGGTAGACACACCCGGAGAGGACCGGAAATTCACAACGGAGTGCGACGAGATCGTACATCTGTTCCAGGTATTATGTGAGCGATGGTGATTAGGGTTATCCCGGTAGAAAGACACCAGCTGGAATTTCAGGGATCTCCCGCTTCTTCCGCGGGGAACAGGCTACTGCCCGTCAGGTTTTTCCGCCACTTCCGCATATGATACCAGGACAACGAATGGTCACAATATTGGAAGCGGCAAGGGAGGGACGGCTTTCGGAACCTCTCCGCACGGTTGCGGCGCGGGAGGGAATCGACCCGGAGAGGCTGCGTCGGTCGGTGGTCGACGGCAGTATCGTGGTGATGCAGAGAGGAGAACATGTTCTCGGCATCGGGAGAGGGCTCCGGACCAAGGTAAACGTAAATATCGGGACTTCAAACACCCGGATATCCCCTGAAGAGGAGATCGAGAAAGCAAGGATTGCCGAGAGGTTCGGTGCAGACACCATCACCGACCTCTCCATGGGAGGGGATATCAAGGCTATCCGTGAATCCATCTTTCGTGCAACCCGGGTCCCCATCACTACCGTGCCGGTCTATGAGACCGCCGCGCTGGTCGGACTGGAGAATATGACAGGTGCACATATCATATCCACTATACATGAACAGGCCCGGGCGGGGGTGAATTCCATGGTGCTGCATTGTGTCGACAGGAAGACACTCGGGCTTCTTCGGTGCGAAAATCGCTTATCGGGGATTGTCTCGAAAGGGGGGTCGATATCCTGCGTGTATATGCACCTCAATAATTGCGAGAATCCATTTGTCGAGCTCTTCGATGAGATCCTCGACATATTGCACCGGTTTGATATCGTCCTCTCCCTCGGCAATACGGCACGGAGCGGAGGTATCCAAGACGGATGGGACCGGGCCCAGCAGGAAGAACTGAAGAAGAACTGCAACCTGGGACAGTACGCCAGGGATCGGGGAGTACAGGTCATCATAGAGGGTGCGGGTGGACACGTCCGCTTTGATCGCATTGCTCCTCTTATCAAATCCTACAAGAAAGCCTTCCCTTTTCCGCTCTTCGTCGCCGGGCCACTCCCTACGGATATTGCGCTTGGCTATGATCACGTCGCAGGGTGTGCAGGTGCAAGCGCTGCGAGTGCCGCTGGTGCCGACTACCTCTGCTACATCACTCCCTCGGAACACCTTGGACTACCCGGGCCTGACCAGGTAAAGGAAGGTCTCATTGCGTTCAGGATCGCGGCACACATTGGTGATATCGCAAAGTACGGGATGGACGCTGCCGATCGGGAGATATCCCGGCGGAGGGCGTGCTTCGATCGGGAAGGGCAATTCGTCCTTGCACTTGATGAACAGAGAGCCCGCGATCTGGCAGGAGATACCAAAGATTGTTCGATGTGTGGCGATTTCTGTGCAATACGCCTTACAAAGCGTATTGTAAATGACAATCGGGGCTTGGAATACCTGCCTCCATAGCAGGTGAAGATACCAGTACTGCCAACCAGGGAGAACAGGAGCCGGAACGGGCTTCCCTTGATTCCATGTCGTTTACATGAAATCGGCAAGCCCCATCTGCTGGGACTTCTCCTGGCCAAACGTTGACTCTATGGCCATATCAAGCACCTTAACCCGCTGTTTCGTGTATTCGGATACCTTGTAATGCTCGCAGATGTCCTTGGACATGATGAGGTACTTCTTGACCGAACCCTCGTGTACCGTCGGGATGATATGTCCCCCGCACCGGCTGCACTTGCCTGCAAGGGGCATGCGCCTGTAGCTCGTGTTGCACTTGGTGCACCGGAACTTCTGCCGGGAAAACGCGTTTAAGTTACCCATCAGGTCGCGGATGAAGTGTGTCGTCAGCACCCGTTCGGCCACGTCGTCCTCGTCCACCGCCCGTATCATCTCTGCAAGTTTCAGCTCGGCTTCGAGCTTTTCAAGCATCGACTTGAGCTGAGTGTATGTCGATTCGGAGGGGCCGGCAGAGATATCAGTGGTGTCGTGGGTGAATCCGAACCCCTCCAGCTGGGCGGGAGTTCCGAGCCTGTGCTCGACCCTGTCGATGAGGTGTTCAACATCCTTCGGATGCGCATACTTCATCGTCTCGAGGTAGAGTTCGAGAGGATACGAAGACCCCACATCTATATTGTGGCTCTCCTTGTCTATCTCGGCCGGGTCGATCCGGGTCGTGAGCACGAGCGGCGCATCCATGGAACCCCCCCTGGTCTCGGGCAGAAAGGATCGCGAGAAGTTGATGAGCCCGTCCAGCAGCAGCATGATGCAGTCCTCGTCTCCGTCGCACTGCCCGCAGAAGATATCGTTGGCAAGCAGGGTATGTTCCTCGGCGACCGTGAGGCAGTATACCCGGTCATCGGGGCACGGGACGATATCCCGGTGCCGGATGTGATCGGTCAGCACGTTCATCCCCATCATGACCGGCACCGGGTCCCCGACCTTCAGCTCGACAGCCCTGATCTTCTTCAGGTAGCAGAGATCCCAGACGAGCATCGCGTGGTCGGGCGTGACCGCGAGGACTCGCCCCTGTTCCGTCTCGAACCGGATCAGCGTCTCAGGCGCACGGTGGATCGAGACCGAGGTGATGGAGCGCAGGTGGTGCCCCCCCCGGGTGTCGATAGAGCGGATCATGACCGGTCTCTGCGGGTCAGAGTAGTACGTTCCCATCCTGTCGATCCCGGGTCTTGCGAGATCGAAGTTTTCCAGAACAAACTGCCGGATAGGGAGCCTCTTCCAGGTCTTTCCCTCCATCACCTCGATCTCGGTGTCGCCATGGAAACAGTTCCTCCTCTTGGCCGCATGGAAGAACGGGTGGGCATACCCGACGTTTGCCTCGGTGAACCCTGCCAGCCGTGCGAGCACCCCTGCGCTCGTGTGCGGGGCAAGCCCGATCACCAGGTGACCGACGAGGTCTTCCTTCTCCGTGACATGGTAAAATGGCGGGAGGCCGTAGCACTTGACCAGCAACTCGTCGATGAACTGTGCGACCTGGACCATGTAGTCGGCGCACGTCCGTGAGACCATGATATCCTGCGCCCTGAGCTCGAGCACCTGGTCAGGACCGGTCAGCGGCCGGCCGTGGATGTCCTCCTCGTACCCGAGTTGTTTCAGTTTCTCGATCGATACACCTGCCTCCCTTGGCCGGAAATGGGTGAGCGGGAGATCGATCATGTCGTAGCGTACCGTGCCGTCCTTGAAGACGAAGAGGTCGTTCCTGGCCCGAAGGACCCCTTTCCTGATATCTTCCACCGGCTTCTCACGGGATATCAGGCCCTTTACTCCTTTTACCAGCGATACGGCATTCTCGCGGATGCCCAGGCTCTCCAGGGTAGCGAGGTATTCTGCCCTGACGTTCAACGTGGTGGTCTGCGAGCATACCGTGGAGACGTGGCAGGCCGGACACTCCACCTCGGCCGTCTCCCTCTTGCACCGCGGGCACGAGAAGACCGGGTCGGTATGGACACCACAGTCGCAGAGATTCCTGTGCGTCTCCGTCCCGCAGGCAGGGCAGCGTCGCCTGCCTGTCTCGATGGTGATGGTGCCGCCGTCCATGTTCGGCCTGGGGGTGTGACTGCACGCTTCCTGGAACGATCTCCGGGAACCCCCCGCCTCGCCCAGGGGAAAGAGCGAGTGTGGAGGCGGGTTCATCTTTCTCGGCTTGGACTTGCCGGGACGTCCCATCCGTCCTCCTATCCGGGTACCGGCCCTTGAACGCATCGGAAACCCGGAGAGGTGGGTGACGAGTGCGAGGGGAGCACAGTCTTTGGGGAGTGTGTCCCATTCCCTGCGCCTCTTCAGCCTGATGTCAAGTCCCAGGCAGGCGAGGAAAACCAGGTAATCGGTTATGCACACCAGGCCCTCCCTCACCCTGTGCGGGAGGAGGATCTCCTCGAGCATCGTCTTGATCTTCGGGTCATGCGGAAGGACGAGGATATCATGCTGGATCTCCCCATGCTTCTCGACAAATGCAGCGATCTCGACGATCTGATCCGGCTCCAGGTCGTCCCAGAGGTAGGTGAAGTCGGGATGCAGAAACGCCCCTTCAAAGCAGAACGAGATGGCTTCGAGTTCGTTCTCCGGTCTCCTCGTCCCCCCCTCCTGCAGCCACCACTCCTCGCAGTATACAGGAGGCATCAGGGCATGGTTGTTCTCTAAAAACTCCCCGAAGCTGATCAGGATCTCTCCCACGTCGAGGATCTTCTCGACCTCCTCCGATATCTTCCGGGCTTCCTCTGCATCATCGACACGCAATACGTCCCCGTTCTTCAGACGAACGGTGGGCCCCTGGATCGAGTCCACGGGAACGATTCCCGCAGCCTTTCCCGGCCTCTCCGTCTTCATCTGGGTCCCGACGGCCAGGAAGTCACCCAGTATGTGCATGGTCGCCGGGTGTATCCCTGCCGCGGCAAAACCGGTATTCCGCGACCTCCCGTACCGGAGGCGGAAACCCCCCTTCCTCATAGGGTAGGAGAATACCGGCCGCCCACCGATCAGGTCACGGAGATACTTGTCTCTCGGCCGGATGATCGATTCATCTTCATCATCTCCCTGCCGGGATGTCCCGGATATGAGCTCTTCGAGCCAGTCCCACCCGTCCATCCGCATCTTCCGGACGTTCTTCTGGACTTTCGGGGCCTTCAGTGCGAGACCCTCTGCAAGTACCAGCGCCATCCCACCCCTCACCGCGTTCGTCTCCACCCGCTCAAGGTTCCGGTACCCGCTGACCTCTTCCGACTCCGTTCCTTCGCCGTCGATGCAGACCGGGCAGTTGGTGACGATGAGCCTGATCTCCCTCTCGCTCGGGAGATACTGCAGGTTCATGATGTTGTTGTACTGCCTGATCTCTTCGATGTACCGCTCGATTTCGTCCTGGCGAGGCATATAGCGGGAGAGACCCAGGGCCCGCCGCACGTAGTCCCCGACGAGGACGGAGAGTGCCTGCGCAGTCCCGCCCGCACTCCTGATGGGTCCCGCGTAGAAGATGCGGAGATACTCGGTCCCGTCGTCATTCTTTCCGATACCGATCTTTGCGATACCTTCCGTCGGAGCCGCCACCACCCCCTCCGTGAGGAGGGCCATTGCGGTGCGGATTGCATGGTCAAGGACTTCTTCGCGGTTCTCTTCCCCAAACATTCTCGCGACAAAATCGTCGCCGATCCGGAGCGCAACCTCCTCGCGGGACATCTCGGATTCCAGTTTCCGCAGGCGCGAGGCGACGCCTTTTATTCCGAGCAGGGCCTCCACACGATCCGCCAGGTCGTCGGCCACGGGGATCTCCACCACGGTCCTCGGGTCGATTCCCACGGCCCGGGCACTCTGTGCGACCTCCATCGCCTCTTCCAGGCGCTGCTGCAGGCCGGAAAGGTACTGCCCCATGCGGGGGGAGATCTCCATCATACCAGTGGAGTCTATTCCGGGAGATTTATGACTTGGGTTTCGGATGGGTGAGTGGGTTGTTTCCAGTATACAAAGGGAGGCCGGTTCGGCTATTTCTCTTCATCAAGGGATGTTAACATGGCCCCTATCCCCGTCTCTCCCATCTTCCAGAGTGTCAGGCCTGCGCAGGAGCGCATCACGTCGTCTCCGTCCTGCAGCCATGCTCTCAGGGCAGGTATGGCGGGGTCACCAATACGACAGAGTGCCCCGGACAAAAACCCCCTCAACTGGGGATCGGCCTCTCTCATTGCGTCAAGGATCGGCTCGACGGCAGCTTCGCCCATCTCCCCGAGCGCCGCGGCACCATATCTCCTGAAAGGGACCGACGGTGTCTCTTTCATCTCCTTCAACAGGAGCCCGATTGCCGGGCTCCCGATCCGGGCAAGGGCAAGCGCAAGGTACCACAACACGTCAGGATTTCTTTCGTCCTTCATCGCACCGATAAGTGACGGTACTGCAGGAGATCCGATACCTGCCAGGCCACGGATCGCCTCGTGCCGCACCTTCCGCGGGCCTTTCTCAATATCTTCCAGGTACCCCTGCACAGTATTCTCTTCCGGTGATCCGCGTGTATTCATGAAACTCTCTCCTTATCTTTTCCAGCACCGGGTATTGCATTGGCAAATGTGATAACACGCTGGGGGAACGGGATTGTGATTCCCTCCGCTTCGATCGCCTTCTTTATCTCCCGGAGCATCTCGGTCCGCACCGACCACCATACCTCTGACGGGCACCAGATAGTGACCCTGATCACCACACTCGAATCAGCAAGCTCATCGAGGAAGACGGACGGCCCCGGATGTTTCAGGATGAAGGGGTGTTGTTCGAGCAGCCGGTAGATCACACCCATGGCAAGTCCGGCATCGTCGCTGTAGCTGATCCCCACAGAATATTCGAACCGGCGGGCGACATTGGTCACGAAGTTGGTGATATCCGAGGTAAACACCTTCTCGTTTGGTATCCTGACGTAAATTCCCTCGTAATCCCTGACGATCGTCGAGAGGACATGTATCTCCTGGACTATCCCTGCCACGGTACCTATCCGGACATTATCCCCGGGCTTGATCGGTCGTTCCAGGAGGAGAAAGAGACCTGAAGCAAAATTCGACCCGACCTTCTGGGTGGCAAACCCGATGACGATGGTGAGTGTCCCCCCGATAAGGACCACGTCCGCAAGGTCGAATTCAAAACGGGGAAGCCCGATATAGACCCCGATAAGGATTATCCCGACCTGGATTATCTTGATGAGAGTGTCAAGTTCCGACTTCTCTACCCGGTCGCTCATGGTCTTTTTCAGGTAAACCGAGACGATCTTTGCGATGGCGAATGCAGCGATGATGACGACGGCGAAGAAGACCAGGTGGTAGTAGGTGATATTGTCATACACGACCGTATCTAACCATCCCATATCAGTCACCCACCCCGTTCTCCATCATGAATTGATGTCTCTCTGAAAGAGAGATCTGCCTGGCGACAAAGAGGTTGATGGAGGCCTTCATCCCTTCAAGGAGCGGTCTTGCGACGGTGGTCGTCTCGGCAACCGACTTCGAAAAGATCTCCATCTGCCCCTTCATGGCCACAAAATCATCGTAATACAGATTCAGCGATATATTGTCGAAGACGGCCCGCGTCACCTCGACCCAGGACCTGCTGGAATTCTTCAGGGTGAGTTCCATGACACCGGTTGCAAGCGGGTCATCCACCTTTGGAATCCTGTCAAAGACATCGGTCTCCACGTGCCGTGTAATAACCCCCTGGTTGGAGGTGCCGTACAGGGAATATTTCTGGGGGCTGAAACTGAATATATCGATCGCGGTGTAGTTTATCCCGTCCTGCAGGAATACCCCAATCTCAATCGGGAATGTGAGGTAGATCGTCACTTCGGATTCGGACTGTATGACAACCGGTTTGAAATGAAACTCCAGGTATTTGGTTATCTCTTTCGGCAGGTTGAGCGGTTCCACGGGATTTAAGATGATATTCCCGTTTTCACCCTTGATAATCTTTTCAACGGATCCTGACTGCGACCTTCGGTAATAGACATGCAGGGCGCCCCGTCTCTCCACCCCGAGGGATACCCGCTCGTCTTCCCACTGAAACGAGTAATCGTATACACCGAACACAGAGGAGACGTAGAGCCCGGAATCAGATATAATTTCCTCCCGCCGGGCCGGTCTTTGAGGAGTGGGAGTCTAATAACCCTTCTTCTCCCCGTCATGTGTGGCAATTTCGGGGCCGCCAAGGTCTGCGATAGCCTGGATGATCAGGGGCCGTGCATCGGCATCCGCAGTCTCAAGGAGCTGCATCAGCGGCTCGATTGCGTCCTTACTCCCAATCTCTCCGAGTACCCGGATAATATTGATCTTTTCCCTCTTTTCTGCGAACTTCAGGGCATCAAGGAGGACGAGAAGGCCCTCCCTGCCGGTTGCCGCAAGTGCGGTCATCGCCTCCTGCCTGACATCCCCGGAAGAATCGGTCGTTGCCCTGATCAGGAGACGGGTCGCAGGATCGGCCTGGATCCGGCCCAGTGCCATGACCGCCCCGAGACGCAGGTCGGGGTTCTTTTCAGTGGATAAAACCTCTGCCAGCGGCTGGATAACCAGCTCGCCCATTATCCCGAGGGCATATGCAGCCCGGCTTCTCACGAAGCGGTCCTCGTCTCCGAGCAAGTTGATGAGAGGATCGATCGCACGTCTGTCTCCGATCTCTCCAAGCGAGATCGCTGCCTTCCACCGCACATCTTCATCCGGGTTCTCCAGTGCGTTGATAAGATAGGGCACAGACTCAGTTCCGATCTGCGTGAGCGCTTCCGCTGCTTTCCATCGTAACCCGCTGTATTTGTCCCCGGTAAGTGCCTCTGTCAGTGGCCCGGCGGCAGCAGGGTCTCCTATCTCGCCGAGTGCTTCCACGGCCTCGTATGCCACCGCGGGATCACGGTGTTTGAGGGCCAGCACCAGGCCGCGGACATTCCGTTCATCCTTCATCTTTTGGACATTTGCAGACGACAGGACCCGTAACTTGATCTCCTCGAGGTTGCCCCGTATCCCGTGGGTCTCCATGCCTGACCGGAGAGCCGCATCCGCAACCTCGTTGATCATCCGTTTCTGCTCCCTTTTTGCGATATCAGATACCACGCCAATCACGAGAGCCACGACAAGAAAGATCAGTGCACGGAGCATCGGTCCTGTCCTGAGCATGCCGTCCGCATAATATGCACCGGAGAGGAGAAGTGCCGCGAGCAGGATTGCGATCACTACTCCACGCGTGCCGTACCATATCGCTCCGAGCACGATCGGGATGTAGAAAAAATGGGTGTATACAACGTCGATCCTGAATACCAGGTGCACGACGATCTCAAGGAAGACCGAGAATACCAGGAAGACTCCCAGCACGACCGGCTTGTAACGGTCGATCCCCCCGGTCTTCAGATCAGCAAACATAGCTAAGGGATCTTTGATGAATCGGGAATTAATAGTACCGCATCGGTAAGTCGCCTGCCCAAACCCACCCCCCGTCACCTAGCTCCCGGATGTCGCAACCGCGATGCACTCCTCGGTTGTGCCGATCCGGGCGAGGGCTCCGCACATATTCGGCATATATGCATACGCCTTCCCGCTGTTCACCATGACGGCGTCGAACCGCTCCATTGCGGGGGACACAACCATGCAGGTATCTGAGTACACACGCGCCCCGCTCTGTTCGATCTCGGAGACGACCTCCCGGCTCCGTTGGATCACGTTCCGGGCTGCAAAGATAAACAGAGGGATTTTTACCTTCTTTCCCTTCAGGAGTTTGGCTATCTCTCGTAATTCCAATGGCGAGCAGTGCGGGCACCCGAGCGCCACGGCATCGACGGCACCGTCTGAAAAGGTCTCTTTCGTCTCCCCGTAATCGAGATGGATCCTCTCGAGACCGGCGAGATCGAAGGATAGCCGTTTTGCTTCGGGTGTGATCCCCTCGACATGGAAGAGAGCGACCGCTCCCGATGCGGCCATTGCAGCACCGAGGGCCTTGAGCTGGTCTCCGTCAGGGCGGATGCCGGAGAAGATCGGGATACGGTTTCCGACCGCTGATCCCGCATGGAACCCGAGAGCCCCGTATGTCGCTATCTCGTGGTCGTCGGGTACACCTTCCACATCGATGACCACCGCCGGTCTCCGCTCTTTTGAAAGGTGGAGACCGTACTCAGGGGTCTTGCCCACGATCGCGGCTGCAAGCGCGCTCGGGCCACCCTCCCTGTTCGTCCGGGCGCCGATGACCGAGTTTGCGTATGCCACCGCGGAAGACTCGGACCATGCAAGGTGGTCCCCGTAC
>JAHDSI010000137.1 GCA_018432765.1 Methanoregulaceae archaeon
CACCGTCAAGGGGACCTACAGTGTCCAGCTGACGGCGACAAACAATGAAGGAGTCAGCACAAAGACAAAGCCCGGCTACATCAGGGTCGGACAGGGTCTTGCAGCCGACTTCGAATACGAACCAAGCAACCCCGACAACATCGCCCCGCTCACCGTGGCCTTCACCGACATGTCGACAGGCAACCCACTGAGATGGACATGGCGGTTCGGCGACGGGTATGTCTCCACCGACCGGAACCCGATCCACACCTTCCAGAACCCGGGCAGCTATGACGTCACCCTCACAGTGACGGGCATGGAGGGATCGGTCTCGGCCACGAAGACGATCGAGGTGGTCCCGGTACCGCTGAGTGCGGATTTCACGGCCGAACCGACGACCGGATCTGCACCGCTCACCGTCGAGTTCACCGATACATCGACCGGGACGCCTAACGAGTGGACATGGGTGATCTACAAGGATACCAGCAGTGCGGTGGTCATCAACCCAGGCAGCCCCAACCAGTTCTACACGTTCAACGAACCGGGCATGTACAGTGTCCAGCTGATCGTGTCGGACGATTTCGGAGATATCAAAGAGAAAATAAAGCCAGGTTACATCAACGTCCTTGAGTTCCCCTGAGCCGTGCGGGGGAACACCTCGGCTTTTTTTAAAATTGCACACTCTTTTCTGTGTTCTTGATAAAACAAGTCAGTTAGCCTTTGTCTGTGTCCCTTGACCGTTGATTGCCATAGCAACTCTCAAAAAGGACGATAGGGATAGGATCAGAAAGAACCGGTGAAATCGTGGCCTACCCTGTCATATGGATATCGCGTGGTTGTTTAAAGGCAGGAACCAGCCCATTACCCTAACAGAAACGGAAATGAGACTCTTCCCGAAGAACCACTGAAAATCCCGGCTTACCCTGCCCAGCGGATATCCTTTGCGGGGGTCTGGGGATGCAACCCCCGTCAGCACTCTCCCTGAGACGCTCCCAGGGGCTTCGCTGGTCTCTGCCGCTGAGGTGTCCCCTAAACGGCGATAGGGCCTGTATCGTAGTAAATCCCGGCTTACCCTACCCGGCGGATATCCCCAGCAGGGGCCGGGGGTGCAACCCCCGTCGTCACCCTGCGATTCTCGTCATAGATGTTTCAAAGGCGGGAAACCCCGCAATGCGATAGTGACTGTTCTGGGGTAAGGTGCTAGGATGCTTGCCCGTTACCCTATCAAAAACGGAAAAGAGATTCTTCTCGAAGAACCACTGAAAATCCCTGCTTACCCTGCCTGGCAGATATCCTCAGCGGGGGCCGGGGGTGCAACCCCCGTCATCACTTACCTGAGACGCTCCCGAGAGTTCACTCGCGTTCACCCCCGCCGCTGGGGTCCCCCAAATGGCGATAGTGACTGTATCGGGGTGAAAAACCTTTTTTTTTGTTAGAAGAACTGATTCCAACATCACAACGGCTTACCCTGCCCAGTGGATATCCCCGCAGGGGCCGGGGGTGCAACCCCCGTCATCACTCTCCGATGCTCAGCAGGGTTTCAATGCATCCTACCGAAACAGAAACAAGGCTCTTCCCGAAGGACCACCAAAATTCCGGCTTACCCTGCCCGGAGGGTATCCCCAGTAGAGACCGGGGGTGCAACTTCCAGTCAACACTAACCCTGAGTCGCTCCCAGGGGCTTCGCTGGTCTCTGCCGCTGAGGTGTCCCCCAAATGACGATAGGGACTGTTCCGGGGTGAAACCTTTTTTTTGTTAGAAGAACTGATTCCAACATCACAACAGCTTACGCTGCCCAGTGAATATCCCCAGCAGGGGTCTGGGGGTGCAACCCCCGTCATCCCTCCCCAATCCTCCGCGGAGGTTAACGGAGGGGAAAGAACAGGGAGATCCCGGGCTGAAAACAATCCCTCCTCACTCCCATCACTCCCCTAGCCTCGCCTCCAGGTTCCGTATCCGGTCCCGGATCACGATCGCAGCCTCGAAGTCGAGGTTCTCGGCGGCCCGATGCATCTCGGCATCGAGTTCCACGATCATGTTCGGGATGTCGACCTTTGGAATGTGCTTCGTGTCTTTCAGGTCCACCTCTTTCTCCCG
>JAHDSI010000199.1 GCA_018432765.1 Methanoregulaceae archaeon
TCCTGGCCACGGCGTCTTCCAGTCTCTCCATCGATGTCGCGTACGAGATCCGCTCCCACCCGGGTGTATTGAACGCGGAACCGGGTGTGACGGCCACCCTCCCCTTCTCAAGCCATCTCCTGGCAACATCGACATCATCGCCATCAACCCTGACATAGGCATAAAATGCCCCGTCCGCCGGGGCAACAAAAAATCCCATCAGGCGCAGTTCAGCCACCAGGAAATCACGCCTCTTCCGGAATTCCTTTCTCATGATCTCCACGCAGGACTGGTCGCCGACAAGGGCGGCCACACCACCATACATGGCAAACGTCGTGGGGTGGCTCACCGTATGCTGCTGAACCTTTGACATCTCCCTGATGATCTCGGGGGGAGCTACTGCATACCCAAGCCTCCATCCTGTCATCGCATATGCCTTCGAAAAGCCGTTTACGGTGATGCACCTTCCTGCCATGTCCCCGATGGACGCCAGGGAGACGTGTTCCTTGCCGTACGTCAGTTTCTCGTATATCTCATCGGAGACGGCAAAAATATCATAATCCTCGCAGAGATCGGCAAGTAATTTCAGGGATTTCTTCTCAAGGACGGCTCCGGACGGGTTTGAGGGTGAGTTTATCACGATCATCCTGGTCCGCGGTGTTACCCGTTCCTGCAGTGAATCATCGGGTTGAAACGTGTCGGTTGACAGGAGATGGTGGACCGGCCGGCCGCCGGCGATGCGGACGATCGGTTCGTACGAGACCCAGGAGGGGTCCAGGATGATGACCTCGTCGCCCGGATTTAGCACCGCTTCGGCCGCTTCGTAGATCGCACTCTTTGCACCGCATGTCACGATGACCTGCTCTGGGGCACAGGAAAAAGCATTTTCCGCCTCGATCTTTCCGGCTATTGCTTCCAGGAGCTCCGGGATGCCATTACTCGGCGCATAATGCGTCTCCCCTCTCATCAGCGCAGAGATGCATGCATCCCTGATGTGCAGGGGGGTATCAAAGTCAGGTTCTCCGATGGAGAGGCTGATCACATCGATACCGCCTCTCTGCATCTGTCTTGCCCGGTTCGAGATCTCTATCGTTGCCGATGGGGCAAGCCCGGAGACCTTATCCGAGAGGTTCCTCATTTCAATCGCTGTACCATCTTGATTGCCGATTCCACTGCCCGCTTTGCATAATCGATCCGCTCGTTGGCCTCAAGACGGGTCATACCGGGACCTGATATCCCGAGGGTTACCGGAATTCCGTATTCAAGGCTCAAATCAATTATCTTTCGTGCAGCATGCTGGACAACGATCTCATCATGCTGGGTGGAGCCCTCGATTACGCATCCGATGGTCACGACCGCGTCAACCCGCCCCTCAGATAATATCTTCTTTATCGCGAGGGGCATGTCATATGCTCCCGGGACATAGATGCAGTCTGTCACTTCCGCTCCCAGGAACGAGGCGTGTTCCCGGCCTTCAACCTCCATCATGTAGGTGATGTCACGGTTGAACTCTGATACCACGAATCCAAGTTTGATACTCATTATTACCTTCTCCAAAGATCTTCTGCCTGATTATTCATAAACGGTTGCCACGATCATCTCCGGGCGGGACCGGCATCCGGGAATCCCTGGCGCTGCCCGCTTCCGGCCTGCTTTTCCAGTTCGCGGGGATAGAGGATGAGCCTGATGGCATTGACCGCATGTTCACGCGTCCGCTGCTCGGCAAGCCACGCAAGTTCCTGGTCATCCTTCGCCTCGTCCTCGTGGACAAACACCTCGATGATGTGGGTATTCGTCATCAGCTGGCAGAGGATGAGCCCCTGGGACGCCTCGTGGGCACAGAGCCTGTCTTTTTCCTGGCCCCCGGGCATTCCAAGCGCCATCACGATATCACAGTTCCTCTCATCGATCAGTTTCTTGCAGGCCACGGGCAGGTCTTTCATACCGGGAACCGTCACCCGCTCGACCTTCACGCTCGCATGCTTCCGAAGTTCATCGACGGCAAAGCTTCCCATATTGACTCTGGCAAACGTGGTGTCGGCCACACCAACCCTCATCCCAGCACCCCGGCTGCAGCCATGACTCCGTCACCTGCAGGAGTATATCCGCATCTTTGGAGCGAATACTGGACGGCCGACAGGGTCGCGAGGATCTCGGGAGCGCCAACAGCCCCCATGGTCCCGATGCGGAATATTCTCCCCTTCAGGTGGTCCTGCCCCCCTGCGATCTCGATTCCCATCTCTTTTACCAATCCCCGGAATGCGCTGTCCAAAACGCCCTCCGGGAGACTGACTGCACTTGCGGTATTCGAGTATGCATGATCCGCATCAATTTCCGGAAACATTGAAAGTCCCCATGCATCCACCGCTGCCCTCACCGCATTCGCAAGCGTCCTGTGACGTGCTATGCGGTTGTCGAGGCCCTCCTCCTCGATGATCATGCACGCCTCCCTCAGTGCCAGGAAGAGGGGGACTGCCGGGGTATAGGGTGTCTGCATTGCCTTCGCACCGGCACTCTTCCGGTATGCTGCAAGATCAAGATAGAATGGCCGGTGATCGGCGATCCTCTCCCAGGCCCTGTCGCTCACCGATATCGCGGAAAGGCCGGCCGGGGCGGCTAGGCACTTCTGTGAGCCGACCACGACCACGTCCGCACCCCATTTATCGGCATACACCTCGTCACCTGCAATCGAGGTGATCCCGTCCATCACGAAGAGCGCATCGTATTTCCTGGCCAGAATTCCCACTTTTTCGGCAGGGTTTCTGATACCCGCCGAGGTCTCGTTATGAACCAGCGTCACCATCTCTGCACCGGATTCGAGTGCAGATTCGAGCGCAACCAGGTCGAGGGGTGTTCCCCACTCCGAGGCAATCGGGCTGGCCGAACCATACCTTTGTGAAATCCTGAAGAGCCGGTCCCCGAATTTGCCGTTCACCAGGCAGGCAATCTTTCTCTCCCTTCCAAAGTTGGCTACCGCCGCTTCCATCGCGGCCGTCCCCGATCCGCTGATGACAAAGAGATCGCTGGCTGTCCCGAACGCGGTCTTCAGAACCCGTGTACAATCGGCATAGACCGACCCGAATTCATCCCCGCGATGATTGATCGCCTGCCTCATCATCACGGCACGGACACGCTCCGGTATGGGTACCGGGCCGGGCAGCATCAGGAGTGGTTCATTTTCCATTGAAATCAGTCCATAGTATTTTTATAATGACGAAATATAAGTTTGGATGGCATTTATGGTAGATGTTGCGATTGTGAGCGGATCGGTATCTGATGCGGCCGTTGCCGGGATGGCTGCAGATGTCCTGAAGGAACACGGGAAGACATATGATCTCCAGGTCATCTCTGCCCACCGCGACCCCGACCGCCTGGACGAGTATATCAGGGAGAGCGATTGCAAGGTCTACATCGCAATCGCCGGGCTTTCCGCTGCACTGCCAGGAGTTATCGCCTCAAAAACGAAGAAACCGGTCATCGGAGTCCCGGTATCCGGGAAACTGCAGGGTATCGATTCGCTCCTCTCCATCGTCCAGATGCCGAAGGGAGTACCCGTCGCATGCGTGGGAATCGATAACGGAGAGAACGCCGCACTCTTCGCAATCAGGATCCTGGAAACAGAATAAGTGGCTTTTTTCTCCCTGGTGTGGGCAGGATTGATGAACCTGATCATGTTGAGGGGGCTATCCGCCCCTACACCCCCATGTGCGATGCCCGCGCCGCCGCCCCCGTAAATACCACGAGGCTGATTCACAGCCAAAATATAAGCAATTGGGTACGAGTTAAACGTGAGGGCGCCCCGGCGGCGGTTGTAGGTGACTGAACTGGTATGCAGATAGCAATTCGATTCAGTCTCCCCACACAAAACAGCGAGGAGGCGAATAGGTTGAATTTGGCGGGATTGGTCCACTCCTGTCTGAATTCTGAACGGATTGAAGTGATCCGTGCCGGTTTTTTCTTCAGCTTTCTCTCTTCTCGAAGATCTCCCGCACCATCTTCACCGCACAGAGATCCCCGCACATCGAGCAGGTATCGAGTTCGCCGTCGCGTTCATGAATTTTTTGTGCGTATTCCCCGAAGAGAGCAAGCGAGAATTGTTCTTTCCAGTCCAGCCGCTTCCTCGCTTCAGCCATACGGATCTCTCTTGGCATCCTGAACCCGTCGGGACTGCGGACAAGATCTCCGATGTGAGCGGCAATCCGTGCAACCCTCGTTCCTTCAGCGATGTCATCTGTGAGGGGGAGCGCAAGGTGTTCGCTCGGGGAGACCATGCAGAGGAAATCGGCGCCATGCATGCATGCCACCGCACCACCTATTGCAGAGACGACATGATCATACCCCGGGGCGATGTCTGTCACCAGCGGGCCGAGCAGGTAGAGTGGAGCATCATTTGACAGCTCCTTGATGATCCTGACGTTGTATCCAATCTGCTCGATCGGCAGGTGGCCTGGCCCCTCTATCATCCGCTGGACTCCCGCATCCAGTGCCCGGTTGGCGAGACGGCCCAGGTTCAGGTACTCCACGGTCTTTGCGTGGCGATCCGCATCCTGGATACATCCCGGCCTCATCCCGTCACCGAGGCTTGCCACCACCTCGTATTCGGCAAGGATCTCCATCAGGTAATCAAACTCGCTGAACAGGGGATTTTCTTCATCCCTCCCGGACATCATGGCAACATGGAACGCTCCACCCCTTGAGACCACGGACATGATGCGCGGGTCACTGTACAGGGCGGCAAGTGCGTCTTTATTGACGCCGCAATGAAGGGTGAGGAAGTCCACACCGTCACGACAGTGCTCGCGGATTACCGAGAAGAGGAGATCGGAATCGACGTCGGCGGCATTGCCAGCCCTTCGGACGGCCTCGTAGACAGGGACGGTCCCGACAGGGACATCCATCTCAAGGATCTTTCTTCGTATCGATGGCAGATCTCCACCGGTGGAGAGGTCCATGAGGGTGTCCGCGCCATTTGAAAGGGCGGTCTTCGCCTTGGCAACTTCCAGCGACTCGTCACATCTTTCCCCGGAAGTGCCAATATTCACGTTCACCTTGACGGTGCAGCCTTCACCGATACCGCAGAGCCGGTGTTCCCGTGCAGGATTGGCAGGTATCACCACCCTCCCCCTCGCCACCGCACTGGCGAGTTTTCGTGCGTTTCCACCTTCTTTGCGGGCCAAAGACTCGACGATTTCCGGTATGCCGGTGAAGCACTCCCGGACCAGGGTATGCATAAGACACATTTGTCCCGAGTACTTATTATTCTGCATGCCAGTGAGGTGGATCCCGGGTGGGGGGTTTCTGGGAAATTCGTATCTTTCCGGAAACGTGCTCGTTGATGCCGCGGTACTTCCCGGTGTGGTCGCACAATATAAAGATGAGATCGAGATGATAGTTCTTACCCATTGTCACTACGATCATATAGCCCATGTACGAGAGATTGCCCACCTGTGCGATGCACCGGTATGCATCCATCGTCTCGACGGGCCCGGGTTGCAGGATGATTCAAAGAGCCTCTCTGTCAATTTCGGTGCCCGTTCACCCGGTATCGTTGCAGACAGGCTCCTTGAAGACGGCGATATGACAGGACATTTCAGAGTACTGCATACCCCTGGTCACACTCCGGGGAGCATCTGCCTGTACAACGAAGATGAGGCGGCCCTGATCAGCGGAGATACTGTCTTTTGTGGTGGGGGATTCGGTCGTTTCGATTTTTTAGGAGGAAGCCGCGCCGATCTTCTGGATTCCCTGGACCGTCTTGCCACCCTTGATGTTGAGGGGCTGTACCCAGGGCATGGAGCACCGGTTGAGACTGGAGGATGCCGGCATATAGCCGGAGCCCGTGAATTGATACGTCTCACCTATGAATAAAGGAGTTTATTGCCTTGTTCTTCAAAATTCTCCCTGTAGTGTGAATATCGGAGCCTTGGGAACACTCGGTTTTTCCGGGGGCTGGCATGTGTATGTCGGCTCTGCCAGGGGCCCGGGAGGCCTCCTGAGGGTCGCGCGGCATATCCGGTATTCGCGGCACCCGGGTGATACGCAGAGGTGGCATATCGATTATATTCTTGCTCACCCTGCCTTTTCCCTGGTTTCTGCCATATGCGCACCAACGAACGATGATATGGAATGCCGGCTGGCCGGGCTCATGCCAGCCCTTCCGGTGACCGGATTCGGGTGCAGTGACTGCAGATGCCAATCACACCTTTTTTCCTTTGATCACTGGCCAGAACAGGATCTCTTAGCAGTATTTGAAGGTCTGGACCTTTGTGTTACCATCACAAATATCAAAATGTCGTAAAGCCAGTGTAAGAATATGACGGTGCTTGGTATTTCAGGCAGCATGAGAAAAGATGGAAATACATCCCTCCTCATCAGGAGAATTCTCGAACGCTGCGAGAATGCGGGAATCTCCACGGAATTTGTGTCTCTGGCAGGAAAGGAGATCAGACCCTGTCTCGGGTGTGAAAAATGCAAGGAGAAGGACTGGTGTGTCATCCAGAATGACGACTGGGGGGAGATCATGCAGAAAGTGATCGATTCCGAAGTGCTGGTCATCGGATCTCCCACGTATTATTACGATGTCTGCGGGCATATCAAGAACTTCATTGACCGGAGTTACTCGCTTTACCATCGCAGGAAACTGGCCGGAAGAAAAGCGGTGGCGGTTGCCATATGCGCAAACAAGGGTGGTGCGAGGACCATCGAGACACTTGAGGGATTCCTGAACACGCACGAATTTTCCTACCTGGGATGGGCACGCGGAAAAGGCTACCTGGAAGGGGACATCCTCAAGGATACCAGGGCACTCAAGAAAGCCGATGAGATTGGAGATAAAATTGTGCAGCTCCTGAATCCTGCGGACTAAAAAAATCTCACACGGTGTGACGATAGAGTATGCCACATTCATCTTTCAAAATGTTCATATCCATGCAGGGGGATCACGTTGGTTGATCGGATCGCCTCGTTTGATGATGAATATCTTCTTTTTCGCGTTTGTCCCTTCTGACACCCGGCATCCTTTCCGGAATATCAACTGATGAAGCGCCTTTTGTGCTCAGATCAGATTGTATAGTGTGTCGCGGCGGCGCAGTGTCCTTCCCAGGTCCTCGGCGATTCGTTTCATCTCTGCCGGATCAAGATAATCTGTATTGAGCGCGCCGGCTCCCTTCGATATACTCTCCTCAAACATCGTGCCACCAAGATCATCTGCACCGGCCATCAGGCCCAGTTGTGCCATCTTCAACCCGGTCTTGACCCATGAGACCTGGATATGCGGAATATTGTCGAGAAAAAGCCGGGAGACCGCAGTCATCAGGAGGTCTTCCCTCCCCGTAGCTCCGGCCCGGGCGAGCCCTTTCCGGTAGAGCGGGGTGTTCATATGGATAAACGAGAGTGGGACAAACTCGGTGAAACCGCCCGTCTCATCCTGGATATCCCGGAGAACGGCAAGGTGCTCCACACGGTCGGCGACGCTCTCGCAGTGACCGTACATGATCGTAGCGGTGGTCCTGATGCCGAGCGCGTGGGCTTCCCTGATGATCCGCACCCATTCGGCGGTCGAGACCTTGCCCGGACAGATCTTTTTTCGCACATCGTCGACCAGGATCTCAGCCGCCGTCCCGCAGAGTGAGCCCAGCCCGGCTTCTTTCAGCATCGTGAGCATCTCGACCGTTGATATCCCGCTCTTCCGTGCTCCGTATGCGACCTCCATCGGATTGCTCGCATGGATATGGATGCCCGGGGCCGCTTCGCGAATGGTTGAGATTATGTCCACGTACGAGTATGCGTCGAAATCGGGGTGGAGGCCGCTCACCGTGCATATCTCGCTCACACCCCTCGATTGGGCCTCCCGGGTCTTCTTCCTGACCATGTCGCTGTCATGGTAGTAAACGTCCCCATCACCAGGTTTTCTTGAAAACCCGCAGAATCCACAGGAATTGATGCACAGGTTCGTGACATTGATATTCTGGTTGCGCACATAGGTGACGACCTCCCCGTTACACCTGCTCCGCTTCCAATCAGCAGCTTCCGCCACGTCCCATACCCGGCGGTCATTGAGAGAGAAGAGCGCGTATGCATCCTCCGGTGTGAGCCGGTGTCCGTCAAGGACATCGTCAAGGATCCGTCCCACCTCTTTTTCAGGCAGGTCATCTTTTCGCATGCTAACCATTGACAATACCTGTTGTGTATACATCCCCTGCTATTAAATAGATGCGATACGGAAAGGAGCGTGCAAATACCAATTATTATTGGGTTTTAGCGTCTACCCTGCAGTAGATATTGCATGCAACAGTATACAGTCAAACTGAAGAATTCTTCCGGAACAGGATACATCATACCGCTCGGACCCGTCAATCTCGTCTGCATAGTCACCTCAAAGGGACTTGTGGGATGCGGTGCATTCGATGTAGCCGCACTCGCCACCTTCGATTATCCTGCCGCCCGGGTACGTCCGACACGGTCTGCATCGATTGAGACTATCGACGATCTGCTGGATGGAACGATCCGTGAAGCAAATAAAAACGCGGAAGATCTTGGTGTAAAAACGGGAATGAGTGGAAAAGAGGCACTTGACCTCCTCTCCTGATCTCTAACCGGTCACACGTGGTGACAGGTACTCTCGCCTGAAACGATATTGCCTTCCAGGAAGTCCTTCACTACAGAATCGACTTCCCCGGTCACGCCCATGAGAACCTGGATTCCATGGCTCTGGAATATTTCAACAGCCTTGGGACCCATTCCTCCGGCTATTACGTGTGTAACACCCTCCTTTTTAAGCAGGGCCGGGAGAGCTCCCGGCTGGTGACCGGGATTTGGAATATCTCTTCGTAAGAACGTCCCATTCTCAACCGTGTAAATCGAGTATTCCCTGCAATGGCCAAAGTGAGCGGAGACCATGCCATCATCATTTGCGATACCGACCTTCAACCGATACCACTCCTTTACCAGGATCCCCTTCTTCCACGTCCGCCGCCGCAGCCAAAGCCTCTTCCGCATCCCCGCGGGAAGCCACCCCGACCCCGGCCATAGACCGGATAATTGCCCCCGGGGTACCCCTGTCCATAGGGGGGCTGCTGCTCTGGATTTGCAGACTGTGCAACCTCTTCACCTTCCGGTGCTGTGCTGGTACCTGCCGCCCGGGGCGGTGCGCAATAGCCACGTCCCCACCCGGTGCGGGGGCCGCGACCCATAGGTCCGGTTCCGTTAAAACCTGGCATATCTCTTTACCTCCATTTTTGTTATTATTACACATATGTGTAAAAATATAAATAACTAACTCTTGCGGAAGAACAGGTTTCAGTCACTATCATCTTCGATATTCCCGTCGAATACGTCATTCCGCTGGCAGATGGCACTGTTTTTATCACGGCACCCCTCTATTTCTATAATTTTGCCGTTGATCAGTGCGTCGGCAACCTTGTGGCGGGCCTGATGGAGATCTTTCCATAATGTGCGTCGTGAGATCCCCATCTCAAGAGCTGCCTCCTCCTGCCCAAGCCCACGAAGATCCACCAGGCGAAGCACCTCCAGTTCATCAGGATTGATCATCACCATCTCTCTCGGCTCCCCCATGACGACACACGGGTGGTAGCATCTCCCCGTCATACTCTCTTCATCCATCCGGCGCAGTCTTGGCCTTCCCCTGCGCCGGCATACGCCCGGACCGTTTCCTTCCCTGTCTCCTACCCTCATACCAGTTCCATCATCTCTGCCAGTTTATCATATGCCGATCTGATAGCCTGTGATGCCGGAGAGTCCTGCCGTGTCGGGGGAATGCCTTTCCTGACCGCATCGACAACTGCCTGATCGAATGGTATGCACCCAATAACCGGTATCTTCTCTTTTGATGCATAGTCTTCGACCTTCTTACTCATACCGGGTTCAAGGTCATACTTGTTGATAACGAGGAACAGGCGAATATCGAAGCCGCGAGCCATCCTGACAAGTCTTTCCAGGTCGTGCAGCCCTGATACGCTCGGTTCGGTGACGATAACAGCGGCATCCATGCCGCTGACCGCCGATATTGTCGGGCACCCGATACCCGGCGGACCGTCGGCGATGAGTGCTTTCTCGTCTCCCATCTCACCGGTTATCTCTTTTTTCACCTGGTCAACGAGAAGCCCCGACGTCCCTGAACCCGCACACAATTCCGCATGGGACATCAGTCCTTTGCTTGTTCTGGAGAGGTAGATCGTCCCGTCTCTCATCGGTCCCATGACTATCGCCTTTTCGGGGCAGATATCCACGCAGACTCCGCATCCCTCGCAGTGGACAGGATCCACAGTGTATTCCCCGTCCTGGCATTCTATCGCGTCAAAACGGCAATTTATTTTGCAGAGGCCACACCCGACACACAGGTCCTGTGTGATCCCTGCCTTCTCAAGGCCTGAGAACGGTCTCGATCGGAGATCAACGTGTTCCAGGAGGAGTGCAAGGTTGGCTGCCTCGACGTCGCAGTCGGCAATCCCAATGGGACCGGGGATAAGGTCTGTGAGTGACGCGGTAAAGATGGTCTTGCCGGTGCCACCCTTTCCACTTATGACAACGATCTTTTTCATCTCGAAAAGCCTCCGGCGCTCGTAACCCTGGAGAAGAGATCCGCAAATTTTTCCCTGTATGCGGGCATGCTTTCACTGATGAGACCCCCGGTATTCTGGATGCGGGCGATCTCCCGATCGAATGGAATGGTCATCAGGACAGGGAGATCCTTACTCCGGCAGAAATCCGTTACCTGGTCATCCTCTTCTGAAAACCGGTTTATTATGACGCCCGAGGGAATGCCGAGACATCGTGTCACGGATTCGGCGAGAGCCAGGTCATGGAGCCCGAACGGTGTCGATTCCGTGACGAGGATGCAATAATCGGCTCCCTGCATGGCTTCTACCACGGGACAGGCAATTCCGGGTGATGCGTCAAGGATGGTTGTCGGGTGCCCTCCTGCATACGACTTGGCGGCCGCGATGACCCTGGGGGCCATCACTTCGCCTTCATCGAGGATACCCGAGATGAGAATGATATTATCACGTGGATTACTGAACCGGATCTTTCCTATCGCGCGTTCCTCTTCATGAATAGCCCCTTCGGGACAGCTCATCTCGCAGCCTCCGCACGAGTGGCAGAGTTTCTCGAAGAAGAGTGGAGGAGGTTCTTTCAGCACGGTAATAGCCCCGTACCGGCAGACCTCCGCACATCTCCCGCAGCCAGTGCACCGATCGGCATCGAATACAGGGACCGGTGTTGTCACCGGGAGTTCGTATCCTCCTTGCGGGAAGAAGAGATGGAGGTTCGGCTCCTCGACATCGCAGTCGACGAGAAGCACTTCCTTTTGATCAGAGAGAGCGTAGGCAAGGTTCGCCGCCACGAGTGTCTTGCCGGTGCCGCCCTTGCCGCTTGCCACGATAATGTTCATACGGGCCCTAGACTGCTTCTGTCAGTTTTCCATCCTTGAATTGCTGAAAAGCCGCCTTTACTGTCCCTGGTTCCCGTAAGAAATAGATCGATATTCCGGCTGCCCGGAGAGCCCCGAGGGCATTTCCCCCGACATTTCCTGTCACAACAGCCTTTGCTCCGTTATCTATGAGCACCTGGGCAGCTCTCGGACCGACACCGCCGGCACCACTTGCAAACGGGTTCTCAACAGCGTTGTGCTCTTCGCCTTCAGTATCGAAGAAGATGAAGAAGGGAGCTCTTCCGAACCTCTCCTCCATCATGTCATCAGGGCCTGGCCCCTTGGATGTTATGCATACTTTCATGGTTGATTCTCCATAATTTTGCTCATATGTGCAGATATATATTATGTTGCTGCCATTGGATCGTGATGTGTCAACCCGGGACTTTCGTCTTCATCCATCACGTGCACTGCACTGGCTTTAAATGATATAAATACTTTCGCCCCTGCCTCGATTCCCATTTCAGTTGCAGATCTTCTCGTGAGCACTGCGCTTATCATGATGCCGATGTCAATGGTGATCAGTGCAAGCGCGCCAGATATCGTAATCTTTGTTACCGCGCCTGGAAAAACGTTCAGGGCACTTCCGTCCATCACTTCATTATACAGGGAGATCTCGTCTGCACCGATGCAGAACGCGACTCTCTGCCCGACAGGAGCGCTCGAAACCGCCCACACTGAGACTCCGTCTGTCTCCACCCTGGAAAGGCCGTCCTCGCATGATCGCACTACCCCGTCGAAGATATTCTCGTAGCCGATGAACCGTGCTATCCGGTTTGTCCCTGGAGATCGAAGGATATGTTCCACCCTGTCCTCCTGGACGAGCCTGCCGTCCATGATCATCGCCATCCTGGTGCCAAGCTCGCTTGCCTCACTGGTGCTGTGTGTCACCTGGACGATGGTGAGCGCCTGCTCCCTGTGGATAGTTCTCAGTTCTTCAACGAAGAGTTCCCGTGTCATGGGATCGAGAGCGGAGAGGGGTTCATCAAGGAGCAGGACACCGGGTTCTATGGCAAGAGCCCTGGCAATGGCGACACGCTGCTGTTCCCCGCCACTCAGGGTGAGGGGTGATCTCTGTGCCAGGTGGGCGATTCCGAATCGTTTCATGAGTGACCTTACCTGCCTCTCGATATCTGCCTGTGGTATCTTCCTCATCCTCATGCCAAAGGCGATGTTCTTTTCAACCTTCATGTGGGGAAAGAGCGAATAGTCCTGGTATACGAGGCCGATATTCCGGTTCTCGGGGGGAATCGATCTCATATCCTTACCATCCAGCAGAACACGCCCTGATTCGGGAACATGGAGACCTGCGATCGTCTCCAGGATGATCGTCTTTCCCGCACCCGAGGGACCCATGATGACATAGTAATCACCGTCATGAATGGCGAGTGATACCTGGTGGAGTGAGAAATCACCAAGGGTCAGGCTGACATCCTCAAACTCGATCATCGTACCTCCCCACGAATCTCGTTATCGTCCGGAGCACGAGGAAGACGACCAGGCATGCAACGATCATGACAAAAGCCACTGCGGTGCTCTCTTTTATCCCTCCAGTCGTGAACCGGTAGTAAATCAGCGTTGAGATGATCATCGGGTAATATGCAATCATGATCACGGCCGCGAACTCGCTGATGGCCCTTCCCCAGGCGAGGATGGACCCGTTCAGGATGTGGCGGACACTGCTCGGGAGCACCACGAGGCAGAAGGCCTGGAACCTGGTGGCACCAAGTGTCCTTGCTACGTTCTCCATGTGGACAGGGACCTTCTGGAATCCCTCCTTGACACTATTGATATAAAACGGCATCGCGACAAAGAGCATCGCCACCACTATTCCGGGATAGGCGTCCTCGAAAAAGAATCCCATCCCGGCCAGCGGAGCTCCGATAAGCCCTCTCTGCATGAAGAGGATGTACACCATCAGCCCCGCGACCGTATGCGGCAGCACCAGGGGTATGTCAATCAGGCTTTCCACGGCCTGGTTGAACCTCGATTGCGTCCTGGCAAGGACATAGGAGAGGGGTGTCCCAAGGATCAGGAGGATGAGAACGGCGTTTAGTCCTGCCGAAAACGTGAGGACTATCGAGCCGATGACCTGCCTGTCGGTGGCCACCTCGAGAAGGTAGGAGAGGTCGGCAAGCTGACCGATAGTGATATTGGCCAGCGCAAGCAGTGGCAGCATGACAAGAATACTGCCGATGATGGCAAACGCTACAAGGCACTGATCCCACACACCGGGCCGTGACCTTCGTGATATCCAGAATTCCCAAAGATTCTTCATCGCGCACTCGATGATTATCCGCTCAATCGGTGACCTTCTTCAACCCACCGGGACTGGCCCCCGAACCCCATACCTTCTGCATGTCCTGGTCATCCACCCACCCGGATCGAACATTCTCTCGATGATCGAACTGGGAGATATATGGCTTGATATCAAGGAGTGGCGTATCGTCAAGTACATCTACCCCTGAGATACGCACGATGTTTCCATCAATTGATACGAGGTTTACAATCGAGAGTCCGATCGGGTTGGGGCGGTTGAAATGCCGTATTGCAAATATTCCCTTTTCCGACTTCAGGTCAACAAACGGGCGGCAGAAGCTTGTCCATTTCTGTGCCCGGTGGAAATGGTATATCAGGAACAGGTGCGAAAACCCTTCCAGGTCCCTGAGGCCAGGGGAAAATTCAGGAAAGATCTCGATGTATCCATCAGAACTGCTGAAGATCCCCTGGATTGGTGTGGCCTCCTGGTCGGTGAAATCTGAATGGATTATTCCTATCGGGGTATAGCATATTTCCATGTTCATTGCCTGATGTACTATCTTTTTCAGACAAAAAAAAGGTAGTTTCAGGCCTTCATTGCAACCATGCCTGAAAGTTCCGCCGGGACATCCCCGTACCCCCCGGCAGGAATGATGGGCGGCTGTCCGTCACTGGTCAGTATGGCCTGTCCAACGGGTCCGATCAGCATCTTCACAAACTCGAGGCCCATCTCGGGATGCTCGGCGATCTTCGGCACGGTGACACCGTATACGATCGGTGAGCCGGTGTAGTATGTGACATCATCGCCTTTGACCGACTTCACTTTCACGGTCTTGTAGTTATCGGCATACTCGATGGCCGAGAGATCGATCTGCTCGGGCAGTTCGATGAACTTGAGACCGTTCTGGACGGCAACACTCCGGTACTCCCAGGCATAATCGATTCCGCCGGCCTGGACCATCTGGACGAGCTCCACGCTCTTTGGCCTGATCGTCAGTTTCGTTCCGTCAGGAGCCGGATCTGTTGCGTCAATAGTCCAGACCCCGTCTTCGAACGTGGCCACGATATTGCTGTGGTCTTCTACGAGATTCTTGAATATGGCTTCATCGCCATAGTAGCCCTCTGCCAGTTTGATGACCATCGGTGTCCGGTAGCCGCAAGGGTCGGCATTGGGGTCGCTGAAAGCCCATCTCACGCCTTCCTGGCCAAGGATGGCATACCAGTTGTCAGCGGTGATCTCGGAAGCATGCCGGCTCTGATCGGTATAAGCCAGGGTCATCGTGTTCTTGGCAAACGTGAGGTACCAGTCCGCGTCGTCAGGCACCATGTACTGGGGGATCAGCGCATAGTCGGCCGAAGCTACCACGTCGGCAGGCTTGCCGGTCTCCGTCACTTTCTTTACACATTCAACGCTTCCCGCGGGCTCCAGAAGAACCTCGGTGTTGGGATACTTCTCCTCGAATTCGGCCTTGATCTTTTCGAACGGCCCGGTAAGGCTTCCGGCATGGAAGACCTTAACCGTAATTTTCTCTCCTGCGGCACCTTCTCCAGGCGCCACTCCTTCCTCGGGAGCAACACACCCGCAGAACAGGGTAATGGCTGCAACCAGAAACAGTGCAAGGATTAATGGTAACTTCTTGACCATGCTTCAGCGTTAAGGTACTCGGTTTATTTATTATTACTCATATGAGAATCTGGTAGTTTCACCAGAATTATTACAGGTCCCGTGCAAACGGTTGACTGCTGATGGAGTATACGCATCTCTTTGGCCCGGTCTGTTCCCGCCGCCTCGGACGTTCTCTTGGAATCGACCTGGTCCCATTCAAGACCTGCACGTTCGACTGCATTTACTGCGAGTGCGGAGCGACGACACACAAGACGATACAGAGGGAGGAGTTCTTCCCTGTCAGCGAGCCGGAGGTGGAACTTATCCGTTTCCTGTCAGGTGAACCTGATCTGGACTTTATCACGTTTTCAGGATCTGGTGAACCCACGCTCTCACTCTCTATCGGAGAGATTATCCGTCTTCTCAAGAGAGACTATCCAGCCTATCGCGTCGCTGTGCTCACCAACGGATCGCTCCTCCATATGCCGGACGTGAGAGCTGATCTCCTGCCTGCAGATGTCGTACTACCCACACTCTCCTCGACTTTCCCAAAAACGTTCAACAGGATCCACCGCCCTGCAGGCGGTCTTATACCCGCTCAAATCATAGAGGGTCTATCCCGTTTCAGGCAGGAGTTCGATGGCGAGATATGGCTCGAGGTCTTCATCATCCCCGGGCTCAATACCACGCCCGATGAACTGGATGGGCTCCGTGATGCGATCGGACGGATCCGGCCCGACAGGATCCAGTTGAACACCCTTGACCGCCCGGGAACCGAGGAGTGGGTCAGGCCTGCAGACACAGACGAACTTGGGAGGATTGCGAAAGTCCTTGGTCTTCCCGGTACCGAATCCATTGAGTCTGTCCGCTATGCCCCGGGAGCCTCGATCCCGACGGGAGATATGGGTGCATATATCCTTGCAATGCTGAAGAGGAGACCCTGTACGCTCGAGGATATCACTGCAGTGACGGGACTTCGGAGAACAGAAATCTCAAAGTACCTGCGTCAGTTTGAGGAAATGAGAATTCTGGATACGAAAAAAGAGGACCGGGGCGTCTTTTACCGAGTCCGTGATCAACCGGTTGATACCAGTGAATAGTCAGTGTAACGCTGGCAAAGGGGTCTTTTTATATCAGCAGTTATTCGTTTCATAATCTCAGGGTCAAGAAATTCGGCATCAGCGGCACCAGCATCGGCACTGACATCGTCGGAGAACATGGTTCCCGCGAGGTCGTTTGCACCCGAGAGGAGGGCCAGCTGGCTCAGCTTTGTCCCGAGCTTTCCCCAGGAGACCTGGATATTCCTGAAGTTATCGAGAAAGAGGCGGGAGATGGCGATCATGAGCAGGTCTTCCCTTCCGGTTGCGCCAGGTCTGGCGATCCCCTGTCGGTAGAGCGGTGTGTTTGTATGGATATATGTGAGTGGGATCATCTCGGTAAATCCGCCTGTCCGGTCCTGTATGTCCCTGAGTATTGAGAGATGCCTGATTCTCTCCCGTTCTCCTTCATATGAGCCGTACATGATCGTCGCAGTTGTGGGGATGCCAGCGCCATGGGCCTGCTGGATAATCCGTACCCAGGTTGCAGTATCGATCTTTCGTGGGCAGATCACCGCCCTCACCTCGTCCACAAGTATCTCTGCAGCGGTACCCTGTAAAGAAAACATCCCGGCTTCTTTCATCTGTTCCAGGACCTCAACCGTGGACACACCGCTCCGGGCCGAAGCATGTGCAACCTCGTCGGGACTGAAGGCATGAATGTGTACACCGGGAGCCTCTTCCGCCGTCCATCGCAGAATATCCAGGTAGCTGTCCAGGGTGAAATCCGGGTGTACTCCGGATAGCAGGCAGATCTCTGTTACCTGCCTCTCTGCTGCGAGACGCGCCTTTCTCCGGACAGTCTCCTCGTCGTCGAGGAAGGCGCCTTCATCACCTGCTCTCCTCCCGAAACCGCAGAAACCACAGAGGTTCTTACAGATGTTGGAGACGTGGATGTTCTGGTTTCGAACATAGGTGACGGTATCACCCGCCCGAACCTCGCGAATCTCGTCTGCTGCCGAACATATGTCAAGGACGCCCCGATCTTTTACGAGCATGAGCGATAGTGCCTCGCCCTCGGTGAGCCGGTGGCCCGCGAGGACGTCCCTGAGCAGTTGTTTCCGATCCATGGTGCGACTATTTCTTCTTCTGTTTCTTTCCGGGTTTATTGCCGGCGCTCTTCTTCCGTTCGATGTAGTATTCATAGAGAAACATCGCCGCGATCAGGATGATTGCCACAGGAACGATATGCAGGGGGAGATAGCCAACCAGCGGTATCGCAAAGAGGGCTTTTCCGACGAGCCATTCATCCCTGACAGGTTCCAGCGGACCCAGGCCCCGGTATCCGCTCTCCCAGCCGGTCTGGTCTATCACGGCATTGTTGTCGCCCTTGGTGATATAACCCGCATGAGGGGCGGTATACGAATAATTCAGGTTCCCGGTTGTGACCTGGAAAGTCTGCCCTTCTTCTGCCCAGACCATCGCCCTGTGGATGATGGGGTGCACACTGGTGGCCCCGTTTGGTTTATAGATGATGACGTCCCCATAATCCTCGAATTTCATATATCCGGTCTCCTGACCCTCCTTCCAGGTCTGGAGATCCCCATACCTGTCGGCACTTACCACAAAGACGAGGTCCCCGACATTCATGTGGGGAACCATGCTCTCAGATTCGATGGTCACGACAGCGGGCCATGTTCCAGATACAAGGAAGAGGCCGAGTGCGATCGCTCCGACCACGATGGCCACGACGGCAAGTTCCCGGGCCCAGGAGACCCATTTGTTCTCGCTCGTGCGGAACTTCTCAAGCAGTGAAGGACCCTTTTTTTCCGCGCCTGATACCGACATTTTATAACTTTGTATATTGAACTGCACGATTTATAAGGGATTCCTCTGGGAGATTGAATCGGGACCGGGGGTGCGGGCGTGTGCAGATAAAATCCTTTTATGCGGTCTCGCAATAATGTATGATCAATGCTCGATGCGCAGACGATAGTGCAGCGATTCCTTGACACCAAGATGCACGTCCATCCTGACGTTGTCAGGTACCTGGCGGAAAAAGACGATCCAGGGCTCATCGATCGTATCATCTCCGGTCTTCCCGGTGATACGGTGGTGGTTTCGGTTCGCCACATCCCTGGTGTCACACCGGACAGGGACGGGAGCAGGTTTTTGTCAGACAGTCCGTGCGAGGTTATCCGGGGCGTTGCCGGAAGTTCCGGGAGTATCTCGAGCATCCAGGACTATACCCAGTATTTCCGTGACCGGTACAACAGGCTGGGCGCCCTGGTCCGGAACCGCTGTGACCCGATCCCGATCGAGGGATTGCACAAATCCGGCAGGTACAGGCAGGAGAACTGTTCCATACTCGGCATCGTGATGGATGTACGGACCACCACAAACGGCCACCGCATGGCCGAACTCGAAGACACGACAGGAAATATCTCTGTCCTCTTCAACAAGGAAAGACCGGGATTCGATGAAGCCGAGACCCTTGTCCCTGACGAAGTGATTGGTGTCCGGGGTACCCTGTCCGGTGACGGGAGGATCTTCTTTGCTGATCAGATCTTCCGGCCCGATGTCCCGATCAACCACGCACCCTATCATTCCAAAGATCCGGGGAAGGCAATCCTCATCTCTGATACACATGTGGGAAGTGATACCTTCCAGGAGGAGGCCTGGAAACGGTTTTCAGACTGGCTCGACGATTCGGATGCTTCGTACCTGCTCATCGCAGGGGATCTCGTCGATGGAATCGGTGTCTACCCCGGACAGGAACATGAACTCACCATACGAAATATCTACGAACAGTACGATGTCTTTGCTGACATGATGAGAGACCGCCCATCACAGCTACAGATCGTCATCTCGCCAGGGAACCACGACGTGGTCAGGAATGCCGAACCGCAGCCGGTCATTCCACCTGAATTCTCGGAAAAATTTCCAAAAAACTGCATACTCGTCGAAAATCCGGCTATTGTAAATCTCCAGGGCGTCCGTATACAGATGTATCACGGGCGCTCCATCGACGACATGATCAGCATGATCCCGGGTGCGTCGTACGAGAAATCCGCACCGATGATGATCGGTATGCTTCAGCGGCGCCATCTTGCGCCGAGTTACGGGAAACGGACGCCCATCGCAGCGGGCCGCGAGGATAATCTCATCATAGACCCGCTTCCCGAGGTGCTGCATACCGGGCATATCCATATCATGGGAATTACCGAATACCGGGGCACCCTGTGTGTAAATTCCGGAACCTGGCAGTCCCAGACGTCCTTCCAGAAGCAGATGAATATACACCCGACCCCCGGACTGGCCGTATCCCTCGATCTCCAGAGCCTCGTTCCCGAGGTTTTGGACTTCAATTAGAATACACCTGTTTTTTATGCCCCGGGCATAAAATGATCTGGGATAAACATCAGGAAGCTTTCCCGAAGCTTCAGGGAGGATATTACACATGGATCTCTTTGTTATTGTTCCAATCTGTGCCCTGATTGGACTGCTCTTTGCAGGCATCTCTTACATGAGAATGAAAAGAGAGGGCACGGGGACTGAAGTGATGCAGAAGATCGCCTCGGCGATCCATCTCGGTGCGATGGTCTACCTGAAACGGCAATACACATATATTGCTGTTTTTGTCATTGCGCTTGCTATCGTGCTCGCAGCCGTCATCAATCCGCTTACCGCGGGTTGTTTCCTTGTCGGTGCGATTCTTTCGGCAACAGCCGGATTTATCGGCATGAATTCTGCCACCCGCGCAAATGTCAGGACCACCAATGCTGCCCGCCAGGGCATGGCGGCTGCATTTAAGGTTTCATTCTCCAGCGGGATGGTGATGGGTCTGTCTGTTGTCGGGCTTGGTCTCTTCGGCCTGTCAGTGCTTCTCTACGTGGTGAGCACCTTCAGCACGCTGGATCTTGCTGCCAGCGTGAACGTCATCTCCGGGTTCTCACTCGGCGCCAGCTCTATTGCTCTTTTTGCCCGTGTCGGCGGAGGTATCTTCACGAAAGCGGCCGATGTCGGTGCCGACCTCGTGGGCAAAGTCGAGGCAGGCATTCCCGAGGATGACCCGCGCAACCCTGCGGTCATTGCTGACAACGTGGGAGACAACGTCGGCGACATCGC
The DNA here is from genome assembly GCA_018432765.1 of Methanoregulaceae archaeon. GTDB lineage: Archaea > Halobacteriota > Methanomicrobia > Methanomicrobiales > Methanospirillaceae > SD8. The sequence goes on from JAHDSI010000199.1 coordinate 20,459, forward strand.
CGGCATGGGAGCAGACCTCTACGAGTCATATGTCGGTGCGATGGTTGCGACAATGCTCATCGCGGTGAGCGCCGCTGCGGCAGCGCAGTTTACCGGTGTATCCATCATCAACCTGGTTCTCCTGCCCCTCTTTATCGCTGCAGCAGGTATCATCGCATCAATCCTTGGGTCGTTTTTGGTACGGACTTCCAAAAACGAGAGCGGGGCCATACACAAGGCCTTCAACATCGGGACCTTTGCAAGCCTCATCATCACCGTTTTTGCCGTGTATTACCTGGTAAACACGCTGCTTGGACCCCAGTTCATCGGTGTCTTCGTGGCGACCATAGGTGGACTGGTTGCAGGATTCCTCATCGGGCTGATCACCGAGCACTATACGTCATACGAACGGGGCCCGACACTGGCAATCGTGAAATCCTGTGAAACAGGTGCGGCAACCGATATTATCGCCGGACTGGCCAAGGGTATGGAGAGCACCTTCATCCCGGTCCTGATCATCGCCGCGGCCATCCTTCTCGCAGCAAACCAGGCCGGACTCTATGGCATAGCCATTGCAGGTGTCGGGATGCTTGCAACCCTCGGCATCACTCTCTCCGTGGACGCATATGGGCCGGTGGCTGACAATGCGGGAGGAATCGCCGAGATGTCACACCAGGAGCCAGGTGTCCGCCAGATTACCGACACTCTCGATTCGGTGGGCAACACCACCGCAGCCATCGGAAAAGGGTTTGCAATCGGCGGCGCCGCCCTGACGGCTCTCGGGCTCTTCGCGGCATATTCCCAGAACGTGCAGCTAGATATCGTGAACATGCTTGATCACACGGTCTTCGTGGGAATCCTCATCGGTGCCATGCTCCCGTTCCTCTTCTCCAGTTTCGCAATGACGGCAGTCGGGAAGGCAGCGGGATTCATCGTCGATGAAGTCCGCCGCCAGTTCAAAGAGATCCCTGGCCTGATGGAAGGCAAGGCCGAGCCCGACTATGAAGCCTGCATCACGATATCGACAAACGCAGCAATCCGCCAGATGATCCTGCCCGGAATCCTGGCAATAGGGTCGCCACTGATCATCGGGATCCTGCTTGGCAAAGCCGCGCTTGCCGGTCTGCTTGCCGGTTCCATCTCGAGTGGTTTCGTCCTCGCAATCATGATGGCCAATTCGGGTGGCGCGTGGGACAATGCCAAGAAATATATCGAGCAGGGTCATGCCGGTGGAAAGGGATCACCCGCACACAAGGCGGCAGTCACGGGAGACACAGTGGGAGACCCGTTCAAGGACACGGCCGGGCCGGCCTTGAACATTCTCCTCAAGCTGATGTCGATTGTGGCGGTGGTCTTTGCGCCACTGTTCCTCGTCTAATTTTCATATGAAAATGGCTACACCATTTTCATTTTGATTTTCTGGTATCCCGATGAGAATTGCGTGATTTTTTTTGCAGTATTTTCCGCCCGGTGCCTCACTCATCTAATAAAACCCGGTCATTTGGGAAAAAGCGATTCTGGTTATTTTTCCAGCTTCTGAATGAATTTCTGGTGCATACGGAGATCATCTCCAAGCTCGGGATGAAATGAGAGTGCCATGTGCCTGCCCTGGGCTACAGCGACAATCCCCGAATCGATCCGTGCGAGCACTTCGACTCCTGGTGCCGCCCTTGTGACAACGGGTGCCCGTATGAATATCGCGTGAAACGGTCCTGCAAGACCTGCCACCTCGAGATCTGCTTCGAATGACTCCCTCTGTCTCCCAAAGGCGTTCCTCTGCACGTCGATATCGATCAGTGCAAGAGTCTTTATTCGTGGGTCGTCCACGCATGACGCCAGGAGGACCATGCCTGCACAGGTGGCAAATATACCGCCGTCAAAGGAGATGATAGGATCGTACATCCCGTTCTTCTGAATAAGACGGGATATTGTGGTGGATTCACCACCAGGAATAGCCAAGCCGTCGAGATCGGATAGTTGCGCCGCCTTCCGGACAGCGATTATCTCCGACCCCGTTTCCCTGCCGGTAGCCTTCAATGCGAGGGAAAACGCTGATATGTGTTCGCTTACATCCCCCTGAAGCGCAAGTACTCCTATTTTAACGCCCACGATACTGGAGCACCTCATCTTCCCTGAGAGTGTGAACATCCAGGCCTTTCATAGCCTCGCCAAGGCCCTTGCTGACACTGGCTATTACGGAAGGCTCTTCAAAGTGGTTCACCGCCTCGACGATCGCCCGTGCCATCCTCTCAGGTTCTGCAGAGAGGAATATTCCCGATCCGACAAATACCCCGTCAGCTCCAAGCTGCATCATGAGAGCCGCATCGCTCGGTGTTGCTATTCCTCCCGCCGAGAAGTTGACCACGGGGAGCCTTCCCATCCGTACCGTCTCGAGCAGGATGTCCGGGGGGGCCTCGAGATCCCTGGCCCTGTCGATGATCTCCTGGTCGTTCCTTCCCTGCAGGCCCCGTATCTCCCCCATGATATTTCTCATGTGCCGGACGGCCTCAACGACATTTCCGGTTCCTGCCTCGCCCTTCGTGCGGACCATTGCCGCACCCTCGTGGATGCGGCGGAGCGCCTCACCCAGGTCCCGGGCTCCGCAGACAAACGGAACCGTGAACTGTTTCTTGTCGATGTGGAACTGTTCATCAGCAGGAGTGAGGACCTCGCTCTCGTCGATCATGTCTACACCGAGCGACTCGAGTACCTGGGCTTCTACGAAATGTCCGATCCTCACCTTGCCCATGACAGGAATGGACACCGCATCGATTATCTCCAGAATTATGCCCGGATCGGCCATCCGTGCAACCCCGCCGGCCTTCCTGATATCGGCAGGAACCCGTTCAAGGGCCATCACCGCAACGGCGCCTGACTCCTCTGCGATCACTGCCTGGTCGGCATTGACAACATCCATAATAACCCCGCCTTTCTGCATGGATGCAAAACCGCGTTTCAGCAGCTCGGTGCCGAACCTCAGTTCCTCGAGTTTCATATGCCTGTATATTTGGCAAGAGATCCCAATAAAAGTAGTGCAGCAACCATAAGAACCGAAAACATGAGCGTTACTACCCGGACAGCCGCGACAATCTCATTGCCGGCCTCTTCAAGCGGGACGACTCCCGGACCGATCCGGTACACTCCCGGTTTCTCGAACATGACGCCGGTTCCACCTGCAATAATAGCAATGGGAATGCCCCCGTTTATTCCGGGTCTCTTGTGCCTATCATCCCGGAGAGTCTCGCAGGCCGATGTGAAGCGGCCTTTCCATGCAAAATAGAGGAGGAGGAGTGCGCCGGCAATTCGTGCGGGAATATAATTGAGGATGTCATCTGCCCGCGCAGAGAACCACCCGAGCCTTGTACGCTCGTCCCTGTACCCGAGCATGGCATCCATCGTATTTGCCGCCCTGTACGCTGCAGCACCGGTAAGGCCAAAGAGGGAGAAATAAAAGAGGGGTGCGATGATGCTGTCTACGAGGTTCTCGCTCAAAGACTCGTACGCCGCAGAGAGAACCTGGCCAGGATCGAGATCTGACGTGCTCCGGCTCACGAGCAGGGAGGCCTGTCTCCTGCCATCGGCCAGGTCCTCCTGAAGCGAGTGGACGACCGAGAAGGCATGCTCCTCCAGGGATCGCCACGCGAAACAGAAATTCAGGAGGAGGGGACCTGCAACAAGGGAGAGATACCAGGGGAAGAATTGTTCGAGGCAACAGAAAGGGAGAGCAAAGAGAATGACCGTCAATGCCCACATCAACACTCCAAAAAGACGCTGGATCGAGGGCGGCACCAGGGCGGGGCGCCCCCACCACCCGATGAATCGTCCCACAAGCGCCACGGGATGGAGAGCGGAACGTGGATCACCAATCAGCCTGTCCGCCAGGAGCGCCAGCGGCAGGATAAGAATTCGAGTCCATAACATCCGGGTTTACACCGTGATTCCTTCTGGAAAGTATCTCCGGGTTTTTTGATCTGCGCAACAATGCCGGCAATTGTTCATAGGTGCGGATGGATCAGCCCGCTAGCTCCCGGAGGATATCTAGATGTTCTTTTTCCGGGGAAGGAGATCAGGGATACCCTCCTTGATCGGGTAGGAAACCCCACAGGCATTGCAATACAGACTGCCTTCGAGTATCTCGGATTCATCCTCTTTCACGACGGAGAGATCCAGATCACCCTTGCAGGTCGGACAGCAGAGGATGGGGAGCAGTGATCTCTTCATCGTCTCTCACGTATGTCGATTATCTGGGAGACTTCGGGACCTGTCGAGATCAGGGTTATCGGATACCCGATGTCATCTTCTGCCATCTTCAAAAACTCGCGTGCCTTGCGAGAGAGTTTTTCGTATTCCGTGACTCCGAAACAGTCCTTGTCGACCCGGTCGATACCGGTTATCGCAACCTGCGTACACCCGTTAATCATCGCAGAGTAGCGGGCCATATCGCCGTCCCACTGACCAATCCTTCTCTGCCGATGGGTGACCGTCCCGAATTCCTGTATACCCAGCCGGTCCGAGACACTCCGATCCATCTCGGTCAAAAACGGTCCCTCCCCAACCCGGGTGGGATATGCCTTGAAGACAACCACGACATCATCGATGCGTGTCGGCCCTACGCCGTTATCTGCAGCGATCTGTGAAGCCGAGGTATCTTTGCTCGTGACAAACGGATATGTCCCGTAATAGAGAGATATCCCGAAACCCTGGGTCCCCTCGAGAAGAACGTTTTCTCCCCGTTTTATGGCGGTGTTGAGTTCCATCGGAACGTCTGTCAGGTACCTGGACAATTCCGGCAGGTCTTTCGCCTGCCGGGCTGTTCTCAGGACACGGTCTGAATTGGCGGGTCCGCAGCCGCTCCCGGTGCTTCCTATGGTCTTTGCAAGGTGATCACTGGACTTGTCCCTGGCGATGTGCTCCTCATCGATTATCGAACAGCGGCTGTCGATAAAAATCCTGTCGCCGACTCCAAGCATCTCCACCTCATGTTTGAAAACCCTTGGATCGACAAGCACACCGGTTCCGATCATGAGCCGCGCATCAGGGTACAGGAATCCCGACGGGACCATCCGGACACCGTATTCCTTGTCTCCAACAATAACCGTGTGGCCTGCGTTAGGACCAACACCTCCACGCGAAATTATTGTTGGTCTGTCCTGGTGTGCGATATGGGCGACAATTTTCCCCTTGCCCTCATCGCCAAAGAAGCCGCCAACGATTATTGTACAGGTCATTATGCAACCATCTACTATTGATCAGGGGACGCCATAAAACTATATACCTCATGTCCGGGGTCAGGAATCCTTTCTTTCAAAGATCAAGCCTCATCCTGGTTCTCCTGTCTCGATTGCAGAAGTTTATGGATATTCCTGAAGTACCGCCAGTGGAGGACAAGGTGGACCGCCATCACCAGAAAGAATACCAAACCGGAAACATCGTGGATCTCTCTCCACTCCTGCCGGGAAAGCCCCCAGAAGAATGCCTCCTGGAGAAGTCCCGCACCTCCCCGGTACCCGATCCCCCCCGATGGGAGGATCCAGAGGGTGACCACTCCGGAGAGCATGGTCGGTACAAGCAACACGAGGGCGAGAAGGTCCACGATAGCATTCAGTCGTGCTTTTTTCATGACAACCATTATTGAACATACGATGGATGAGGTAGTGAATTTTCGCCTGTATATATCGGAAAAAGGTTATCCTCTGTGAGAAGATATGAAGCGCTCCATCCGCACGATCGCTTCCTTTAATTCCTTCCTGGAGACGGCATAGGCACAACGCACGTGGTTTTTCCCTCCTTCGCCGAAGACACTGCCGGGGACTACTGCCACATGCTCTTCTTTCAGCAGCGTTTCGGCAAACTCAACATCGTTCATGCCGGTCTTCTCCACGGACGGGAATGCATAAAAAGCACCTTCCGGAAGATGGCAGGAGAGTCCTATCCTGTTCAGGCTGTCGACAAAGACATTCCGTCTCACGCGGTATTCCCTGACCATGCGGTCTTTTTCGTCTTCCCCCTTCCGTATCCCTTCAAGCGCAGCAACCTGGCCCATCACCGGGGCACAGAGCATCACGTACTGGTGTATCTTCAAGGCGGCGTTGCAGATATCCTCGGGTGCGCAGAGATACCCAATTCTCCAACCGGTCATTGCATATGCCTTGGAAAAACCGTTCAGTGTGATCGTGCGCTCGCGGAGATCCCCGACTGTCGCTGCGGCAGTATGACGGCTCTCGTAGGTCAGTTCAGAATATACCTCGTCGCTGATGAGGAGAAGGTCGTGATCGGTGACAATGTCGGCTATCGCCTTCAGATGTTCACGCCTCATCACGGCACCGGTAGGGTTATTTGGAAAATTTATGATGAGAACCTTGCTCCTTGCGGTTATTCTTTCCATGAGAACGTCGGGATTCAGCCGGAAATGGTCCTTCCCGGAGCAGGGAACCGGTACCGGTATCCCTCCGGCGAGGGTAACACAGGGAGAATAGGAGACATAACACGGCTCGGCGACCAGCACCTCGTCACCCGGATCCACGACGGCCCTGACCGCGATATCCAGGCCTTCGGACACTCCGGTGGTGATGATCATCTCCCTGTCGGGGTTATATGACAGGCCATAATTTTTCCCGAGAGAATCCGAGATCGCCTCTCTTAACGGCTGTAGACCACGATTTGAGGTGTACGCTGTCACGCCCTGTTCGATGGAGTATATGCTCGCCTCGCAGATATTCCATGGTGTGCAAAAATCCGGTTCACCGACACCGAGTGAGATGACTTCCTCCATTGTCAGGGCGAGATCAAAAAATTTCCTGATTCCGGAAGGTGGAATTGTCTTCGCCCGTTTTGAAATGAAATCCTTCATCGCTATCCCTCATAATGAGTAGGGGATTCTCTCTTTTGTCTCCCGATCCATGAACGAATGCCCGTATTCCTTATATGTCCTCATGATGATGTGGGTGGCTGTCTCCCGGATCCTGTCCATCGGGGCGATGTATTCGGAGACAAACCGGGCAATCTCCTGCATGTTCCGACCAGTAACCATGAGTTGCAGGTCATAGACACCCGTGACGAGACGAAGTGATTTGACCTGCCTGAACCGGGATAGCCTGTCGGCGATCCTGTCATACCCGTAGTCCCGCTCAGGATTCACTTTCAGATCGATTATTGCTGCGACCTCCCCGTTTCCTGCTTTATCCCAGTCGATAACGGCGGTGTAGTTCCTGATGACGCCTCCCTCCTCGAGGGCTGCGATGCGTGTTTCGATCTCGTCGGGTTCGAGTTCCGCCATCAGGGCCATTTCGTCTCGTGACAAACGGCTGTTATCCTCCAAAATCTGGAGAATGAGAAGGTCTTTTTCGTCCATAGGTATTCACCTGAACAGGGTTTTCACCCACTGGATGTCCATCTGCCCAAGGCCCTGGGCACTCAGGCGCTGGTCATTCTGGATGACATCCCATATCTTAGATGTATTTGCATCAAACCACATCTCTTTTGTCCTTCCATATCGACCACGGCTGACAACCCGCGTATTGATGACGCCCAGCATATTGAGCTCGGAGATGAGATCGGTTATTCTCCGGTGTGTCAGGACATCGATATCAAGAACCGGTGCAATCTCCTTGTAAATGCGCGATACCTCTCCGCTGGTAAAGATATTCTGCCCCATCTGTTCAAGGAGAAGCATGGAGTAGAGGACCACCTTGCTCTGGGTCGGCAACGTGACGATGCACTCGATCATGCTGTCTGATTCTATCTTAGCCTGCGCCATCTTGACATGGGACTCCGATACTCTCTCTGCCTCTTCACGATCAGCGAGCTCTCCCGAGACACGAAGGAGATCGAGCGCACGGCGGGCGTCGCCATGTTCCTGGGCTGCGAGTGCCGCGCACAGAGGGATGACTCCATCATCCAGTGCATTTTCCATGAACGCAATATCTGCCCTCTGTTGCAGGATATCGCACAGCTGTGGAGCATTATACGGGGGGAAGACCAGTTCTTCTTCGCTTAGGGAGGAGAGGACCCTTGGATCCAGGAAATCCTTAAAACTGAGATCATTTGATATGCCAATCATGCTGACCTTCGATTCCTTGAGATCACCATTTATCCTGGTCAGGTTATACAGCGTCTCATCGCCGCTCTTTTTTACCAGCTTGTCAATCTCATCCAGCACGATGATGAGAACCCCGCCCTCTGCCTCCAGTTGGTTCTTGAGTTCCTGGTACACCTGGTCGGTCGGCCAGCCAGTCATGGGTATGTGAGTCCGGACCTTGTCGCTGGAAGACGCATCCTCACCGATAAGACTCTTGGAAATCTGAGCAAGAACACGATATTGCGTATCAATCTGTTCGCAGTTGATATGGACAACACGGCATATCGTTCCCATGTGTAAACTGGCGTCTTCGAGCTCTGCCCCCACATAACGGACACAGGCGGTCTTTCCAGTCCCGGTCTTTCCGTAAATAAGGATATTTGACGGTGTCTCGTTCTTCAACGACGGTGCAAGAATCGACGCTACCAGGTCTATCTGAGGACGCCGGTGTGGAAGTATCTGGGGACGGTAGGAATGTCTTAATACTTCCCGATTCTGAAAAATTCTATTATTACCAAGATATTTTTTAAAAAGTCCGATTGATTGACCCTGGTCTTCTTCCATGCGAAACTACCCCCCTTGGGTTTTGATCTTAATGTGTTCAAGAGTAAAAAATGTGATTATTTCTCAATCTTATAAACCCCTTTATTTCGACTGGAAAATATATCTAATTCACGTTCAATAGAGGAAAAAAGATAGAATCAAGGAATCCTGGTGCATGTGAAGAAGAAGAACTTCCTCTGGATACTCGGGCTGTCTCGTATGCACCCCTCACCCTATCATTTCCACTGGAAATTCTTTTAATGATACATGCTGTATCTTAATAAAATTTTAATAAAAAGCATTTTGTAATTATCTTTTAAGATCTATAAAAACTCATTGAAATGCATTCTATTGACTGCTATATGCACAATAATGACACAATATATCTATATATCCCCATCCTTTCATGTTTCACACGTGAAACCTCCAGGCTACCGCATGTATAGCAATGAAGAGTCAGAATCGCCCTATACGATTTTCATATACAAAAGAAGAGATACATGAATCACCATAGTTTCATGCTATTCACAGAATCTCTGTCTCCATATCCTCTCTCTTCAGAGACCGAATACACCCTTCTATTTCCAGTGGAAAAGTTTTGGACCGGTTCCTGAAGTGCTTCAATACATGGTGGATATTTTTGAGAATGGTGATCACTCTATCGTTATATAGAGACTTCCCGGGGATAATTAACCGGGATACACGACAAATTCTTTTTCCACAGGAAATAATGGGGTTTGAATGAAGAAAATAAAATACCTGCAGTCCAATTGAACCTGTGAGTATCTCTATATGTTTATAGGGAAATGATTCACATAAATAACAGCACAAAACAGGAAAAATCCTGTTTTCATTTGGATTTCCAATGGAAATGATGGGGTTGGATGGGTTTTGAACCCATAATTCTATTATTAAATGACAAGTATTCCCTCGTGGGAACCGGATATCCCTCTATATTGTTCTATAGGTGAGGTGTTCAGGGAAAAGGGGAAAATGCAAAAATGGCAGACATCTTTTCATTTCTACTGGAAATAAAGGGGTCCCTGTTATTTTTTCGGAAATTCACATCATCAGAACAAAATAAATCCTACCAATACGAAAACCTCACCATAATGAAAGCCGGACATGAAGAACCCATTCGCCTTGTAGGTGGTGTGATAACTGTTTCAAGTACCAGAAACAGGGAGTCAGATACGAGCGGCAGAACGATCATCTCCATCTACGAAGATCAGAACATTCCTCTTGGACATTATGAGATCGTTGCTGACAGGATTGAATCGATCCAGGAAGAATTAGCATCCTCGCTTGCCACCTGTAACTTCATTGTCCTGAACGGCGGGACCGGACTGACCCATGATGACTGCACGATTGAGGCGGTCAGTCCCCTGCTCGAAAAACGGATAGACGGATTTGGCGAACTTTTCAGGATGAAAAGCTATGACGAGATCGGGACGGCAGCCATGCTCTCCAGGGCGATTGCCGGCATCATCGGGGGAAAAGCGGTCTTCTGCATTCCAGGATCTACCGGGGCGGTAAAATTGGCCGTTGAATCACTTATCATTCCTGAAATCAGGCATATACTGACACACGCGAACAAATGACAATCAACCAGGACAGACAATCAACCAGGACAGACAATCAACCAGGACAGACAATCAACCAGGACAGACAATCAACCAGGACAGACAATCAACCGGGACAGACGATCATCAGAACAGACAATCAACCA
>JAHDSI010000078.1 GCA_018432765.1 Methanoregulaceae archaeon
ATTGTATGCAGACAGGGGGGTTGCCCCCCTCCTGATCCCCGCAGGCGATATCGGTTGGGCAGGGTGGATGAGGATCAGGTTGTTGCACGCCTGGCAATCTGTCCGACAATTCTATGTTGACAGTCGCAGGCGATATTCCTTAAGCAGAGTGGACGGGGTGAATGAGGATCCATGCAATGCTCTATTGGTGTATCCTCCATCGCCTGGCAGAGTCAGGCGACAAACGAATCGGACAAATTTCGTGTTTAAAACAAAGGAAAAAAGAGATATACGTTCTCTCACGCGATCCGGGCCTTCTCGATGCGGATCTCTGTTAACGGCCGGTCGGCCCGGTCGGTCTTTGTCTTTGCAATTTTGTCCACGACATCCATCCCATCGATGACCCTGCCGAAGACGGGGTGGCGGTCATCGAGGAAGTTGTTGTTCACCAGGTTGATGAAGAACTGGCTGCCTCCCGTATTCGGGCCGGCGTTGGCCATGGAGATGGTACCCCTGTCGTTCTTGTTTTCAGGTGTGAACTCATCTTTTATGGTGTATCCCGGTCCACCCCTGCCGGTGCCTGTCGGATCGCCCCCCTGGATCATGAATCCGCCGATGACCCGGTGAAAGATGACACCGTCATAATAGCCTTTCCCGACAAGCGATTCGAAGTTACCTGCGGTAACCGGCATATCGCCATACAGTTCGATGGTAATATTTCCCATGTTGGTCTCGAGAACCACGTGTTTTCCGGCCGGATGGTTTGCAGATGCCATGTATATTCCCTTGATATTTGGTACTGCAGATTTAAAATAACTCGTGAAAAATTAACGGATGATCGGGGATGCAGAATCATCGAACGGATTGGTACGCATCGCCAGGGAGAAGAGATACGGATAATGTTTCTTTAAGTGCTGCATGTAGTCCAGCCACTCGTTGATCAATGCATGATACACTCTCTCGATATCCCCGGAGAGATGGGCGAGGTCGTTCTCCGGAAGATGGGCGAGATCTGGCCGTTTTTCGAGTTCCTCTGCAAGATGGAATACTCCCTGGAGAAGGCTGGTAAAGTATTGATGCTCCAGTAAGGCGGGATTTTCGAGCATGCGCACGAGAAAATCCTCGTTTGCGTGTAAAAATTGCTTGAGAACTCCCAGGTCTACCCTCCCGATGTTGATCCGTGCAGGGTAGCGCTGGAGAATCTTCCTGACCCGCTGAAACTCCTCGGTGGTCCACTGGTCCGTGACAATGAGATTCCCTTTTATCTCATCCAGGTTTGGATCCTGGTCTGAAAGATACGTCAAAAGCCAGGTTCCCATCCGGGTAAAGAACATTCCTATGACCATGTTCAGTTTTTCGAACCTGGATCTGCGGTCCCGGAACTCCAGGATCTGATCGATGACCAGTGATACCAGGAGCACCTCGACAGGGATGAACGCGATATCCCCGAGGGCATAGATATAAATGTGATGCGGGTCGCGAAAGATGAGGAAATGGAAATAATACAGGATAACAGAGAGACCGATCAAGGCGACCGCAAACAACAGCGTCCAGTTTTTCTCTTTCATGGCTTTTCCTGTAAGAGTCTGAATCCGGCTATATCTAATACTTAATCATCGAGTCATGCAGGGAAACCCTGTCCTGGAAGAATATCGAAATGCTAAAACTCTTCTGGCGTCAATATCAGGGTAATGGCTGCAGGAAAACTCAAGATAGTGGTTTTTGGCTCGTACAATGCAGGAAAATCCACGTTTATTCAGGCCGTCGACCCGGAAGCACGTCACGTGGAGGCCCCGACAGAGGACGGGACTACCACCGTGGCACTGGATTTTGGACGGGTTGTGCAGAGCAACATGCACGTCTACCTCTTCGGCACCCCGGGCCAGGAGAAGTTCGAGTTCGTGCGCCAGATCATCTGCCGCGGAATGGACGCCGCGATTATTATCGTGGACTGCACAACCGGGATCGACTCATTCACCCGGCACACGTATGAAAGCCTGAAGAAAGAGAAGATACCTGTTGCGGTCATGCTCTCCAAGTGTGACATGGAACAGGCCTGCCCGGCCATGGTTCGCGAGGAACTCGGGGAGGAGATGATCTTTGATATCTCGTCCCTTGACAGGGAGAGCGTCCGTCGCGCCCTTGCCCAGTTTGTCGAAACCCTCATATCGGATCTTTAGCGGCCGAAAAAACCATCATTTTTCCCGGTTAAGGGTGAGACCGGAGTTCTTCTGCGAGTTTTGTTGCCCATTCGCGGATCCTGCTCCAATCCCGGAAATCACCGGCATCCACTCTTCCCATCCGGGTAATCGCCGCATCCTGGACAGACATGATGTCGGGATTGACCATTCCGGCAAAAAAAGCGGCATCCGATGGGTTGATATCCAAACGAATGGTATCAAGCGCCTCTTCTGCACTCTTGATATTCTCTCTCACCAGATCCTTTAAGCTGTACCCGGCCGTGAAGACGAACACCGTGCGCTGGTTGAGCAGGTGTTTGAACCGCTGGACAAAATCCCGTGCTTCAACAAGCCATTTGCCCATGTAGAGAGGGCTTCCGATCACGATGGCGTCATACGGGCCGATATCTTCGATCTCCAGTATATTGTTGACATCTACCAGAAATCCTGAATTTTTCAGTTCTTCTCCAATTTCCCGGGCAATATCTGCTGTGGATCCGTACCGCGTGGCATAGCAGACCAGGACTCTTCCCGCCATGATTCTCATCTATCTTGTGGATTGATGGAATAATATTCTTACCATATTGAGGCGGTTGTACATCTTGTACATTAATATCACATAAGTGACAATTTTCCCCGTGGGACTTCTGCCCAGGATGGGGCAGGAACAAGGTACACGACAGGTGATCCAGGATATGAAACAGAAAGAGGTTTTTCAGGGTGTTCCGGGCATGCTTCGCCCATTCAAGGAATATCTCGAGTCGAAAGGGTTGAATGCGGGCGACCAGATAGTGTATTATGGCTGCCCGGGAACCTGCACGCCATTCGTCGAACTGCTGGCATTTGCCACCCGGGGCCTGAACCTGCAGCAACTCTTCGTGCCGCTCATTGACGAATCAAAAGTCGCTGCATTGCAGATGGTTCCCGATATCGGCATGCAGGCATCAGGCAGGGCAGCGATTGAGAGCCCGAAAGTCCTCGTCATCATGGGCGGGCTCTCGATGCCGAATGTTCCCATTGAGGCACACCAGGTGAAATCCGTTCTGAAAAAACATCCCGATGCAGCTCCCGTTGGGGTCTGCTTCATGAAGATGTTTGAGAAGATGGGATGGTTAAAAGAGATCGAGTTCGACTTCCTGATCGATGCGACCATCGATCCCGTCGAGGTCTGGAAGTAATTCCCCAATATCTGGGTGATAATGCAACGGGTGTTTTCGGAAGAGATCTCTTCGGGAAACTTTTTTTAAAGACCGGGGTTTTCGTCCGGCATCGTATCCGGGCAGCCCGCCGATAAAATGTCACTCCCAGGTATTTTCCGGTGTGAAAAACCCCGGAAAACCCGGTGGAATTTTTAACCATTTTTTTCGTCTGTTACCTGTTTCACGAGCGAAACGGAGAATATTTTTCTGGCTCTTTTCTACCTGGTGTGGGCAGGCTCCACACCCCCATGTGCGGTGCCCGAGCCGCCTGAGGCTGATTCACAGTCATAACTGAGCAATCGGGTACGAGTTGTGTGAGGGGAGCCACGGCGGCGGTTGTGAGTGGCTGGATTGGTAATGCAGATGACAATTCGGTTCAGTCTCCCCATACAAAAAAAGCGAGGAGGCTTTTTTTGCAATCCCTGTCACGAAGCCGTTACCACCCGAACGGTCCCTTCCCCCTGTTCAAACGTCATTTTGAGAGGGATTGTCCAATACACACTGGGTGAAGATTGCTGGAATAAACACCGGGAAATGACGTAAATTCAAAAAAGGGCGCTTATACTCCTGAAAAAATTTATGGTTTGATATAGGGGTTCCTAAGTGCCTTGTCTACACCGAACGTAGCCCTTCCCTCGACAGTCTTCTGGTTCTTGTTGATCTTTTCATTGGCAAGCTTGCTCACAAGTTCCAGTCCAGGTTTCACCTGGTCGATGGGTTTGGTCTCGAAGCATCCGGCGGCGATGGCTTTGCCCCAGATATCATCGCCGTTCTTTGTGCGGACAAAGACGGTGCTCCATCCGTCCGGGCTTCCGACAGATCCCGTCGACACGTCGGCGAGGTTTGCCACATAGTCAAGACAGACATGGCATCCGGGCTGCTCGTACTTGTGGGTCACCTTCAACGGGAGCTGTACAGTTGCTCCGCGCTCGGTATAGACCCAGAACTTGCCCTTTCCGATGTCCATCTTCTTGACCGACTGCATGCTCACACCGGCATGGTCCTCCACGAGCTGCTTGATGCTCTGGTACGGGAAGTTCTCCATGCAGAAGATACCGATGGCAAGCGCAATCTTGTCATCCACGTCTCTCCATCCGAATGGGTAGAGCTGGCCCTTCCTGACCGCCTGCATCTGGCACGGGGTGCCTACGATACCGACCTTGTCGAGGCCGTAGCTCCGGGTAGCCTCCTTTATCCAGGAGACATTCGGGCTGATGTTGTACCTGGTACCCCTGGCACTCATCAGCTCGTCCACTGTTGTTGCAATGAACGGGCGCGGCCTGTAGGGCTCATCGCCGGGTCCGGCAACGATGGCACCATCGATGATGCCCTCCTCGAGTGCATATGCGAAGAGCTGGGTGACGATACCGCCATCCTGGGATCTCTTCAGGATCTCCTTGTTTGTGCTCCGTGCTGAAACACATGCCTTGTACTTTCCGAGTTCAGTTCCCATTTTCATCACCTCACTGGAGCGCTCCGTTTATGAGCTCGCTGATACCCTCGAATTCAGTGATGACATCAAAGTTGAAGAAGCTCCTCGGGCACTGCGCATAGCAGGCACCGCACTTGATGCACATCTCGCGGTTCACGTTCGGTTTCCCGTATTCATGGGTGATGGCACGGACCGGGCATGCGGCCGCACAGCTTCCGCAGCCCATACACAGCCCCTGGTTCACCACATCAATCATGAGGTCGCATCCGCATGCCTCTGTGCCGCGATCGGCAAGCTGCATCAGCGGGGTTAAGTATTTCTTTGCCAGTTCCTGCTGTTCCTGGTTTCCTTTCAGGAGCAGGTAGGCCATCACGCATACGTTCCTGATCAGCTGGGGGCATGGTGCACATCCGGGGATGTATACATCCACCTTGATGAGGTCCCCCACGGGGAGAAAGGACTCATGTTGCGGCTGGTTTGGCTGGCCGCCGCGGCTGAACCTGGTGATATTGCCATAGCAGGCGCATCCGCCTACTGCAACCACAACTGCAGCCTTCTCCCTGGTCTCCCTGATCTCCTCAACAGATATTTTGTCCTGGATGCAGACCGATCCCTCGACAAGAGCCACATCCATCTTTGGAATGTGCCTGACATCGGCAAGGGTCAGGCCATAGACAAGATCAGCATATTTGTCAAGGATTGTGAGCAATCCATCGTAATTGTCTGCTAAGGACACAAGACAGCCAGTACACCCACTCATGTGCACATGGCCAACTGTAATCTTCTCCGCCACAGGCTTTTCTTCCTTTTTAGTAATTTCCGCCTTTTTCTCAACGTCAGCTGTCGCCACAGGCTTCGCCTTCGGCTTCTCGCTGACACTCTTCTTTCCGAAGATTCTTGATAGCAATCCCATAATCCACCCCGATTAATTCCAGCACGTACTGCACTGTCCTTGGTATAGCACCCTCCACTTCCGGAGAGAGTCCCATCTCAAACTCAGGGGCAGTAACACGCTTCGGCTGGCAACAGATAACCGTAATATCGATGTCGTCCTTGATTCGGTGCAACGGTTCGGTCAGGTCCCAGGAATGAGCATCCCGGTAACTCCCGGGCGGCAGGTCCTCGACCTTCAAATCGACAATTTGCCCTGGTTTTCCGCCGAAATCAGCGATGTCAATGATAATCAGCCTCTTTGTCACTTCCGGATCCAGAAGGGTAAAAATGAAGTGCGGGCCACCGAGGCCTGCATCAACAACCTTCACGGTATCGGGAAGAGAGAGGCGTGACAGCTCCTCCACGACGGCAGGACCGAACCCGTCGTCCGCGAACAGGGGATTTCCACATCCTGTTATTACGATTTCAGTGAATGCCATCTCCAAAACGCTCACTGGATGAGTTTCTGGGCGACTATCCTCTTGTCATCATCGACCACGATCATGTGGGTGGCGCAGGAGACGCACGGGTCATATCCGCGTACGATGACCTCTGCAAGCTGCCATGGTGCCCCGGTGAGGGCACGGCTGCAGGTCGGGAAGTTCCAGGTGGTGGGAACGAGCATCTCATAATAGAGTACCCTGCCGTCCTTGACCTTTGCAAGGTGGACATCACATCCCCTGGGGGCCTCGTTTGCGGCCCAGCCCAGTGATCCGTCACCCTGCGGGATGTAGTCTGCAAGGACCTTGCCCGATGGGTTGTACTCGTCGAGGGCGTTCATGATGGTGTAAAGACAGTCGGGATATTCCATCTGCCTCGCAACCTGCTGGCCAATCGTTCCCTTCTCGTCATAGTTCTTGAACTGGACCATCCGTGCCCGGGGGCCGACCTCAACTGGCGCGCCGTCATACAGTGGCACACCGGTGCATGCCTCCATCTGCGGGTTGGCCTTGGTGCCCACCGGCGATGTGCCTCCGATTGGGTAGTTCGGCTCTGCAAGGCTGACCTCGACTTCACCCATGTACCAGTCCCATGGCCGGACGTCTGTCCAGCGCTCAGGGTTCCAGCCCGGGTTTTCGTCCAGGTTGGTACTGCCGTACATCGGGTGCGCTGCCATGTATCCCATGTTGTGGTATCCGAGATCTTTCGGGATCGGGATCTGTTTTCCGCCTACCTCCGACCAGTCACGTTTCTGGTAATTGCGGAGAACGGCAATCATGAACTCCATGTGCTCGATTGCCAGAGGGAGCGCCTCCTTGGCGAGGTCGTACATCTTCTGCACTGCGCGTGGAGTGCATGCCTTGTACAGACCGCCGACCCGGGGGTTGCTCGGGTGGACGGCTTCTCCGCCTGCGATCTCACCGATCGTCTGGCCGACCATGCGGAGCTTCTGGATACGCTTGGCAACACTCCGGACCGGTTCTTCGGGTGAGAATGGGTTTATCTTGGTATCCGTCCCCGGGAGATACATATCCGGGAGAGTCAGGATATTGTGCAGTGCATGGCTATGAAGTCTGTTTGCACACTGCAGCACGATACGAAGCAACTTGGCATCCCTCGGAATTTCACACCGAATGGATCCCTCCATTGATTCGATACCGGCAAGCGTGTGGGCAATGGGGCAGATACCACAGACGCGTGATGCAATCTTTGGAACCTGGTCCATCGTCTTGTTGATGGCGAGCTTCTCGACACCCCTGACCGGAGTGATGGAAAGCCAGTCACCCCGTTCGATGATGCCCGCATCATCAACCTTCAATACGAGCTTGGAGTGTCCTTCATGCCTCGTGGTTGGGGAAATCTCTACAACTTTCGACAATATTATCGCCTCATTTTATTGAGTTGTTCATATAGCGATACCGGTGTAAATCCACACAAATCTCTTCTTTTTGAGATGGTTGACCGTACAAAGTACGCTCATTGTTATGTAATAATCTAATATTATATATCAGCTTTGTAATACTCCCAGAATAACAGCCAGGAATGCAATTCATCGAATAATTAACGCAGTATTCATACTGCAGGATAGTTCGGTTTCCCACTTTTTGCGGTCAATTTCTTACTCATATGTGTAAAAAAACAGATCCACTTTTGGACCTCTGGATTACAAAAAAAATGATCCTCTCCTGATGCCGGGAAAACAGGGTGAACGTGCCGGAGGCACTTCTCATTCGGAACGGATCACTGGTTTTCGCTGTTCAACTCGATGAAGAGCTCGGCCATGGTCGCTTTTCTCTCAGCATAGGCGTCATGCTGGTGGATACTCTCCTCGTTGGTCTGTTTGATGGTTATCAACGAGTCTCCGGGAAGATCCTTGAATTCTGAAATGACCTTTTTTGCCACTTCACGCACACAGTCCTCGACAAAACGCGGATTTTTATGTGCATTGAGCACGACGAAGGACTCGTCGCCTCTTTTTAAGAGTTCGTATATCGATGCGCTCATCGATTCCTTGAGAATTTTTATGATCTTTTCCAGTTTGACGTGGCTGTCATCGTCAAGCTCGATGCAGAGGAATCCTCTTCCTCTCTGGTTGTGCGTGGCCATCGGCACTTCGGAGAGGAACTGGTTGATCTTCTCGTCCTCTATTCCAAGATCCTGCATGACATAGATGGCCCTCTCTCTCATGATATCCTGTGCACAGGGGCAGGCAGTCATTCCGGTCACTTCTGCTCCGATGCTCTTCCGTACGATCGGGTCCCGGAATGTCCTCCTTGCTACAGCCCGGGCGTGAACCTTGACCACCTCGTGGCAGCTCGTGTGCGAAACGGGCGTCTCCCGCTTCACCATGTACTGGCTCTTCATCAGGACTTCCGTACGGTCCGCGTATTCGTGCCTGTCAAGCAGTTTCCTGGCGACCACGCTGCAGAGGTTCTCGATCTCGCTGACTTCACCGTCGATGGCCTGCTGGAGCACCTCGTCTATGACTTCGAAGTTCCTGGAGAGGTTGGCGCCTTTCAGGCTGCCTGGAAGATCGACGAAGACGTCAAAGTTAGATATAAAGATGACGGGCCGTTTTCCAGGTCTTGATACCTCCACCAGTTTTTTGACATTCTTGACCCCCACCCTGGTAAGGTTGATGCGTACATCCGGTATCGTCGACTGTATATCAGGCAGTTCCCGCCTGCTTTCTGGAGTGGTAGAATTGGTAATAGTGATCTCTCCCAAAAGGTGG
>JAHDSI010000152.1 GCA_018432765.1 Methanoregulaceae archaeon
CGGCGAACACCAAAACGGCGATAGGACTGTATTGGGGGAGTGGAGATCAAAACCCTCAGTACCCCGTTCAACCCTGCCCACCTGATATCGTCTGCAGGGGGTCGGGAGGTGCAACCCCCCGTCAGCACGAACAGATATGCTTTCCATTATCTCAAACGCCCCTGGGGGTTTATTATAGTTCACCCTCGCCGTTGCGGCGAACCCCAAAACGACGATAAAAGCTGCATCAGGGGAGCGTAGATCAACCCTGCCCACCTGACATCGTCTGCGGAGGAGGTTCAAGGAAGGGGTGGAACCTACTGTCATCTTGTTCTTTTTTTCAAATTGAATCATCCTGTCGCCAGATGTTGCCAAAAGGGAGGGGGGGTGAAACACCAGATCAACATGTAATCTAAGACACTCCCAGGGGCTGCGCTTCGCTTACCCCTGCCGCTGGGCGTACCCCAAAATGGCGATAGGGACTGTATCCTGTGGGGTTCTGAACCCTACACGGTCCAAAGATATTTTTTCTGCTCCCTCGCTGTTTTGTATGGGAGACTAAATCGAATTGTTATCTGCATACCAATTCAGTCACTGGACCGCCGCCGGGACGTCCTCCCTAACTCATACCCAAATGCTCAATTATGACTGTGAATCAGCCTCGCAGTATTTTCGGGGGCCGGCGGCACGGCATCGCATATGGGGATTTGAAGGCCGATAGCCCCCACAAACTGTATCCGGTTTATCAATCTTTCCTCCCACAGATAGTGAAGTTCATTTTCCTCCTTGATGAACGATATTCTGCAAACCCCCAAGTCCACTCTGCCCACCTGACATCGCATGCAGGGGTGGGTCAGGGAGGGGGTGCAACCCCCTCCTGCTGTCCAGGGGTGAATCATTCCGATTATCCAAAGAAGTCCAATCTACTCTGCCCACCTTATATCGTCTGCAGGGGATTCAGGAAGGATGTGGTCCGGCTTCCGTAGGAAGAGTGCAGTATCCCTGTAAACATACACGACAAACGGTCCATCGGGCACCGCTTCTCACGCCCCCTTCCCGTACAGGATAGCCGCTCCAGCCATCTCACAAAATTTTTACCGTTCCGTGACTATCTTCTGCCATGAACAGGTGCATACTGGCAACAGGGTGCGTGGTCCTTGCACTGATCGTTGCCTGCGGCTGCGTGAGCGGGCCGGTGGAGCAAGCCCCCCCGGAAAGCTCCGTGTCTCCGGGGAGCCTTTCGCCCGGGCCGACACAATCACTTCCATCCGAACGCGAGATCGACGTCCAGATCGAGAAAAGCGGCCTCGATGGCATGATTACAGTGATATTCTCCGGCGGGAAAGGGCAGGCGGCGGTGACCTCGATCGACGTGGTGGTGACCCGATCCGACGGCACGGTCATCCGGGAGAAACTCCCGGCAGAGAAACTGGCAGAACTGAAGATACCGGGAACCCGGGAAGACGACAGGATAGTGGTCTCGGTCGCCTACAACGACGGCACCTCGTACACGATCATCGACCGGATGCTTGCTTACCGGACGAGGGGATAGATCCCCCTGTTGCCGCCGCCCCTCCTGTCGCTTTTTTCCGGCAGGATGAGATGAGTCCCGATGAACGTTAACTGGCGGTTCACAAGCGCGTCCAGAAACTCGTATGCCGCCCTCTCTGCCGCGTGCGAGAACCAGGGGTTCATCCTCGACCCGGTCAGGGCACCTGCAGACGATGTCACGTGCTACAGTATCAACTCCATCAACGCCGGGACCCTGCTCGACGAGATAGCAGAGGCCGGCTGCATCACGATAGCCGGCGGGCCGCATGCAACGGCCTGTTACCGGGATGTGGCCCGGGTGGCCGACTACGTAATCGTCGGCGAGGGCGAATATGCATTGCCCGCACTCCTCTCCGGGATCGAGGAGGGAGGCTCCCCCCGGGTTCCGGGTGTCGCCACGAAAGACGGGCTGGTCCCGCAGGACAGGACCGTTCTGCTCGACGCGTACCCACCTTTTTCCCGTGTCAGGGGATATATCGAGATATCACGGGGGTGTCCGTTCGGCTGTTCATACTGCCAGACGCCGCGTATCTTCGGCCATGCGATGCGGCACAGGACAATCGACTCTATCGTCCGCTGGTCGCGCTCGTACCGCGATCTCCGGTTCGTGACGCCCAATGCGCTTGCCTATGGATCCGACGGGAGCGAACCCAGGCTTGAAAAGATAGAGGGGCTTTTTCGCCGCCTTTCGGGCAACATCTATTTCGGGACGTTCCCAAGCGAAGTCCGGCCTGAATTCGTCTCCGATGAGGCACTCGACCTGATCACCACCTATTGCGCGAATTCAAAGATCCATTTCGGTGCCCAGTCGGGGAGCGATCAGGTCCTTGATCGGCTCGGGCGTGGACACAGCATCGGCGATGTTGTCGACGCCGTCGAACTCTGCCGTGACCACGGCCTCACACCGATAGTCGACTTCATCGTCGGGTTTCCCTTCGAGACTGACGATGACCAGGGATCGACATGTGATCTCATCGCCTGGGTCGCCGACCGGGGCCAGGTGCATGTCCACAGGTTCATCCCGCTCCCGGGAACCCCACTTGCAGGGAGATCTGCGCGTCCTCTCCTGCCGCGGACTGAACGGCTGCTGGGAAAACTCTCCCTGAAAGGCAGGCTGACCGGTTCCTGGAGTGACCCGGAGACAAGGTTTAATAGACGAAAACGGGGGAATGATATATAATGATGAATGTGCTGCTTTTAGCAGACCTGCATGGTGAATTCGGGAAGTTGGATTCCTTCCTGGCTTTAAGCCCGGATGCTTTCTTTATCGCGGGAGACATCACAAACATGGGGCCTGCCGATTGTATATGCCCCCTCTTTTCCCGTATGGATGTTCCCTCGTTCGCCGTCCCGGGAAACTGCGATCCTGTCGAGACTCTCGGTGAACTCGAACACTCGGAGTGCGTATGCCTTCACGGGTCCCAGATCAACCTGGGCCGGATCAATATCGTCGGACTCGGCGGCTCGAACCCGACTCCGTTCAATACACCCTTCGAGATGACTGAAGAGGAGATAGACGCTATCCTCGCAGGCGTCGTCCCGAAGATGGACCGGGCTGTGCACAATGTCCTCCTTACACACGCTCCGCCATACGGGATACTCGACATGGCTGGAGGAGAACATGTCGGGAGCAGGAGCGTCCGGAGATACATGGAGTCTTTTGACCTCGTCTGCTGTGCTCATATTCACGAGGAGAGGGGTATCGTGGATGAGGCCGGTGTGAAAGTGGTCAACCCCGGGATGGCGGCCATGGGACAGTGCGCCATGATCCATTTCGGCAATGATGCAAAGGACATCAATATTGAACTGCTCACCGTGTAGAGAGCAGCAATTCGAGGTATGATTCAAGGATTGGGGGTCCATCCACACCCAGTTCTTCTGCAAGCGCTGCTATCTTCGCAGACGGCCCCCCATCTCCTTCGCTTCCGACAACCTCGATCTCCACGAACGTGCCAAGGCCCTCCACCCTGTCAAGCGAGATCAGCGCTCCCTGGTAATGGAAATACTCACGGACTTTCTTCACCTCGGCAACACGGACAAACCCGAGCGCCTCGAGTATCCCCTCCATCACGCTCCCTGCCTCAATGCCGCAGTTGAGCTCCGTCCGTGCCTTGTACCGGTATTCGCCCCGTTTTGGCCCTTTATACGTGAGCGTGACTGCCCCGTTGTGGTACCGCAGTCTCAACGCTTCATCGGTCTCTCCGAAATCACGGTGGGGGGCGTTGAAGTAGATGTCGCGCTCCAATACGTTCCCTTCCGATCGGGCATCGGTCGACGCCAACCGTGTTCGAACCGCTGCAATGTCCCCGACGCGGACCTTTAACTCTATCTCAAGCAGGTTTTCGGCCATCTCTCCCCTCGGATATGGTATCTTGACCGGCAGGGGGAATAAAGCTGCATGTACCGGATTCATCCGATGGAGAGCCCCTGGTTCTGGTTCATCTGCCGTCTCTGGAGTAAGTATATATCCGGTGTTTCGTAATAATATAAGGAGAACCTGACAGCAAACGCCCTGGCGTTCGCCCGTGCAAACAGCCGGTCGCTGTCAGAGAATCAGGATACCAGGTGACACGAATGCCAGTGAAGAAAGGAGATTTTATTAAACTGAATTATACCGGGACAATGGACGGCAATATCTTTGATACGACATACGAGGATGTCGCAAAAGAGGCGGGCATATACAACGAATCCGCCTCGTACGAGCCTGTAACCATCAGTGTGGGGTGCCATCATGTCATCCTCGGGCTTGACGAGGAGATGGAGGGGAAGGAGATCGGTGATGAAGGAGAGGTCGACATCTCCCCTGAAAGGGCCTTCGGTGAACACGATCCTGGCAAGGTCGAGTCCTTCAACAAGAATTCCTTCAGGGAAAAACCGAGAAAGGGCGTCTCGATAAAGATACCCGACAAGGGTGAGGGCACTGTCGTCGATATCATCGGGAACCGGGTGCTTGTCGACTTCAACCATCCCTTTGCCGGAAAGACCCTCCACTACAACTACAGGATCGAAGAAGAAGTCACCGGTGTCGAGGAACAGGTCCAGGGCCTGATCAAACTGTATGCGGGCCGGGAGATGGAACTCTCGTTCGAGGACGGCGTCCTCACGCTCATGCTTCCCCCCGGAATCAATTTCGATCGCCGCTGGGTCATGTGGAGGAGCAGGGTCGTTCACGAAGCCTTCGAAAATATCCCGGATATCGACGAGATTCTCTTCAAGGAAGTGTTCAAGCGACCCGAGAAAGAGGAGACTCCCGGGGAAGAGGAATAAATACCAGGAAAACCCGTTGTTCCCCTTTTATAAAAAAATAAAGAGACCAATACCCTTCTTCTTTTTCTTTCCCGGTGAAACGACAATCCCGGGCAGTCTTTTCCCACGCCTATTCAGGAACAGAGTGGTGAGAGTTTTTGAATAAGCCTCTCCACCTGCATGACCGCTGTCCCGGTATACGTCTCCGGGTCAAGCAGTCCGGCAATCTCGCGATCATTCAGGTACCCGGAGATCTCGGGTTTATCGGTAAGGACGGAGGCAAGCGCCCGATTTTCTGCCAGTGCCTCCATGCTGGAGGTCCGTATCAGTTCATGCGCCGACTGCCTGCCCATCCCCCTCTTTGTCAGTTCGATCATGACTGATTCAGCCATGTTGATGCCGTGAAGAAGATCGAGGTTCCGCCTGATCTGCTCGCGGTTCAGGTACAGGTTTTCCAAAACGTCTGTCATGAGCCGGAGGATATGGTCGGCGAGGATGGTCGCCTCGGGAAAGAGGATGCGTTCGGGCGATGAGTTGGTGAGATCGCGTTCGTCCCATAGCGTGTTGTTCTCGAGCGCCGGGATCACCGCGGCCCTCACGATCCTGGCAAGCCCGCAGACCTGTTCACTCTTTATCGGGTTTCTCTTGTGGGGCATGGTGCTCGAGCCAACCTGCTTCTCCCCGAACGCCTCCTCGACCTCCCCGATCTCGGTCCGCTGGAGCGAACGGATCTCGATTCCGATCTTGTCCAGGGTGGTGGCAAGGTTTGCGAGGAACATGAAGTACTCGGCGTACCTGTCCCTCGAGATGACCTGGTTGGAGACATCGACCGGTGATAGGCCCAGGTATTCCATCATCAGGGCCTGTACGGCGATGCCTTTCGGGCCAAGGGCCGCCTGTGTGCCGACCGCCCCGCTCATCTGTCCCACCGCGACACGCGGGGTGAGTTCGTGAAGCCTCGTTATGTGCCGTGACACCTCGCTTGCCCATATCGCAAACCGGAGGCCGTAGGTTGTCGGAACACCGATCTGGCCATGAGTCCTCCCCGCACACACGAGCGTCTTCGTCTCGTCCGCCCGTTTCAGGAGGACCGCGAGGAGCTTGCCAAGCCTCTCTTCGAATATTGCGAGCGATTCTTTCAGTTGGAGTCCCGTGGCAGTATCGAGGATGTCATTGGATGTCGCCCCGTAATGGACCCATCTCCCCGAATCCCCGCATACTTCAGAGAGGGCTTTTATTATCGCCATCATGTCGTGGCTGATCTCGGCTTCGATCTCCTTTGCACGCGCAAGAGACGCCGCCTCCGCCTTTGCCGCGATCTCGTCGGCAGCGGCTTTCGGGATCATTCCATTCTCCGACTCGGCCCGGGCGAGTGCGACTTCGGCCCGGATGACGGCCCGGAACCGGTTCTCCTCGCTCCAGATCTGCTTCATCTCGGGGTTGCCGTAGCGGTATTCTATGGGATGGATTGCCATGCACAAAGATCATGTTTCTGCAAGAATAAAAGGGGTGTGAAACCCAACAGTATATGATGGATACACTGGACGGGTGGTTCCCCTATCCCAATTACCGGCCATACCAGCGCGAAATGCTCGAGACTGCCGCTGCATGCGCCCGCGATGGCGGCGTGGTGATGATCGATGCACCCACCGGAAGCGGCAAATCGAGCGTCGTTTCGGCGCTCCTTTCAGAGAGAGACGGGCGAAAGGTGGTCGTGGCCGTCAGGACCATCAGCCAGCTCAATACGTTCATCAGGGAACTCGAACTCGTGCGTTCCAAGAAACCCGGCCTGAAGGTGGCATATCTCATCGGGAAACGGATGATGTGCCCGCTCGCAGGAGAAGGCAACATTTACCGCAAATGCGAGGGAGTGAAGTCCTTTTCGATGGCGCTCATGCGCGAGAGGGCCCAGAAGGGATCGCTCGTCCCGTCAAAAGATCCCGTCATCCGCCAGCAGATCCAGAAGATGGACGCCGAGCACCCGCTTCTCTGCCCGTATTTTATCAATTCGAGGATATTCCTGGATACCGAGAAAGGCCCGAAGATCTTCCCCTCGACGATGCTCAGGACAAAATCCGAGCGCGTGACAACCGAGCGCGTGTGGCCGCAGGACCTTCTTGGGATGAGCGGCAGTGTCTGCCCGTACGAGATGATGCTTCATGCCGCCCAGAAAGCGGACGTCATCCTGCTCAACTACCACCACCTTTTTCACGACGAGATCAGGGACCAGCTCTACGCATCACTTGGAATCACTCCCTCCGAAGTCTGCCTGATCCTCGACGAAGCGCATAACTGCGGGGAGGTGATGCAGGGCATCCAGAGCGTATCCCTCGAGGAGACCTCGCTCGAACAGGCACGGCGTGAACTCCGCGGCCTTCGGCGAAACATGAAGGGGATCGACGCCGTCCACCACGTCCTCCCGAGGATCGATGCCTTCATGGAGGGCCTAAAGATCTCCCACGAGACCGAGGACTGGTTCGATCCGGCCATCTTCGAACGGATGGTGGTGAAAGAGTCGTTGTACCCGGACATCTCCGCCATCGTGGACGACCTCATGCATATCAGTGAAGGGATCCGCGAGTCGAACATGAAGGCCGGCGACTTCAGGGAGACGGCCATAGAAAACCTCACCGAGTTTCTCTTCCGGATCACCCAGTCGTCGTCCGACCCGTCATTTCTGACGGTCTACCGGCGGGAGGAGGACGGCATCGTGCTCGAGGTCAGGAATATCGACCCGGCCCGAAAGATGCAGGAGATGGCGGTCATGCACCACGCCTGCGTGCTGATATCGGGCACGTTCTCCCCGGTGGAGAGCTACCGGAAGTATTACTTCGAAGACCTCCCGGTCACTATCTGCTCGCTGCCAAACACCTTTCCACGGGAGAACCGCATGCTCCTCTGCGCCGGGGACATCACGACGGCATTCAGCAAACGCCAGGACAAACACAACCTCTCCCTCATCTCACAATATATCACGGCATTCTCCCGGGTAAAGGGCAATATCGCCATATACTTCCCGTCATACCAGATGCTCGAGCTCTTTTCACGGGATATCCGATCCGGATCGGCTGACAAGCGGCTGTTCGTGGAGTCAAAGGATTCGGGTGAGGCGCGGGAACTGCTCAACGAGTTTCTGAGACTGCCGCGAACAGGGCGATCGGGGCTTTTGCTTGCGGTCTGCGGCGGGAAATGGAGTGAAGGGCTTGATTACCGGGGCGAACTCCTCAACGGGGCCATGGTGATCGGGCTTCCGCTTGCCCCCTTCAACCGGGTCAGGCAGATGGTCATAGACTATTTCCGGCACAAGTTCGGGGACGAGGGAGAGTTCATCAGTTATACCCTTCCCGCCATGAACAGGGCACAGCAGGCTATAGGCAGGGTGCTCCGGACACCCGAGGACCGGGGTATCCTCGTCCTTGGAGAGAAGAGATTCCTTGAGAGACGGATCCACGACAGGCTGCCTGCCTGGATGAGGGGCGAGATGCAGGCCTGCGATATAGCATCTTTCCGGGAGGCGATCGCGCGATGGAGATGACTGGGGGCTCGTGCAGGTTCGGCCTGTGGTATGTCCATGTCTGGTGGAAAGACGACACGGTATTCAGGGTGCGGTTCTCCTCCCACCCCCTCGAAGGGCCCGTCCATCCCGGGATAGTCCGTTTCCTGGCAGGGAAGACGGGCGATCTCTCATACATCCACTCCGTGGCCACGGAACCTGGTCACCAGTACTCCGACATCTACCGGCAGGTCCGGGATATACCCTACGGGGAGACCAGGACCTACGGCGGGATCGCCGCGCTGGTCGGGACGAGCCCGCGGCTGGTTGGGCTTGCCATGAAACGAAATCCAACCCCGCTCGTCGTTCCCTGCCACAGGGTCGTATCTGTCGACGGGATCGGGGGGTTTTCACCATCGGTCGATATAAAGGAGGCACTTCTTGCCCTGGAGAAGAAGAACAAAGTTACGTTTAATCCAATGAAAGACACATAGATCAAGATAACACCGGAGAGACCGGAGACCGGACACGGGAACCGGAGACGGAACCGTTGCCGGCAATCAGGTCTCCGGGCATTGCGGGTTATCAGTCATGTAACATTTTCCCCATGCTATTGAAGCGAGGGGAGTAATCCAGCGGGGAATACCATTGAGATCGGCGATTATCCTGGTAGGGGGCGAGGCGAGCCGTGCGAACGGGATGGAGAAGTATTTCTTCGTATTCGAAGGGAAGACTTTTATCCAGCGCCTGACCGGAACACTCCAGTCTGTCGTCGATGAAATTGTGCTCGTGGCGAAGAACGCCGAACAGTGCCGGCGTTTCCGCCATATAGGGAATGTCACCTGCGTCAATGATCGGGTGCCGGGACTCGGGCCAATCGGGGGATTGCAGGCAGGACTTGACGCGGTAGGCGGTGACGACGTCTTTGTCTGTGCCTGCGATATGCCCTGCATCAGTCACGAAGTCGTCGAATATCTCTTCTCGGTACTTGATGGCTACGATGCGGTGATACCGTCATGGGATGCCCGGATGCTCGAACCCCTCCATGCAGTATACAGGCGGACGGCGCTCGTCGCATACTTACAAAACCATGACTCCTTCTCGCTCCGGCAGATGCTCAGGAACTTAAACTGCCTGTATGTCCATGTATCGACCCTGCGGCACATCGACCCGGAGCTCGTCACCTTCACCAATATCAACAAAGTAGAAGACCTGGAAAAGATTGGTGCGGAGAGATCAGGAGGGGCAGACGAGCGGTTTTGACACCTCTCCGGTATCGCCCTGCCGGAGCGGTATCCGTATCTGGATCACAGCTGAAACGTCGTTTCCGGTAAATTCAATAAGATACTGCCCGGAACTGCGCATGGTGATCGTCTTCTTGGTATCCACGCTGTAGGTCTTTCCGAACCCTTCACGTGCAACGATCTCACCGGAGCTCTTGTCCCTGATCAAGACCTCAAACCATGCTGACTGGCTGATATAGGTCTTCCTCACCGTGACGTCATCCTTGTCCTTGTACCTGCTCTCGTACCAGATGTTTCTCGTGATCATCTCAGGCGAGATGCAGAACTCGATTATCATGGGCGGATCAGACAGGTCATATGAGTAGGCCACCGACTGGTAGTTCATGTCCAGATTATTGTAGTAGATATTCTGGTATTCCGTACGCTCGACCGTTGTTTCGGTAACCACGGGACGGGGAGTCCCTGCAGTCATGGTAGGTGTAACATAGGGTGTCGCGGGGGTCAGAAACTGCGTGTCGATGATGGCGGGAGTGGCTGCTGTCGGCACGGTGGTTTTTATCGGCGTCCCGGTCAGATCACCCCCCCCATTGGGATCCTCCCTCGGGGGGGCGACGCAGCCGGAGGAGAGAGCCAGGACGAGGATCGTGAGAACGAGGATCACCAGTACCCAAACCCCTGGCGTACGGGATCGTCTCATTGTTTTTTTGTTGTGTTCCCACCTATTTATTCCTTTAGATTCAATCGACTGGTTTTCCATCATTCTTTTCACGAATAGCGTCCTATATCCGAAAAGACCGGTCGAGGTTGACCGCGGGAGATGCTCCCGCATGCATATCATTATATCGGGTAGGAGCGCATCACTGGTAACCGGAAATTGACCGCTTATGCCAAAGAAGATTGCATGGAACAGGAAAGATCAACTGCTTGACAAGGCTGATGAGCTGGTCCTGAAAGCCGATATCCTGGCTCATGAGAGTAAATACGAAGAGGCAAACGAGTATTACGACAAAGCCCTGGAGATTGTGCCGGGAAATGCCGATGTCTGGGCATTCAAGGGGATCACGCTCGAGGGCGGCCTTGGGAAAGGAGAAGATGCCATGAAGTGCTGGCAGAGGGCCCAGCAGATCGATCATGAGATCGCGGAAGCCGTCGACATGACAAAAGAAGAGGACGGGGCTGCAGACTTCGAAGGGATCGACCTTGAATCAATTCATGGCGGGTGCAGGGAGACGATAGTCCGCCTGATGATGAAGGGCAGCCCGAACAAAAGATGATACCGTAACCCTTTCTTTTTTCCAGGAGAAATTCAGGCCGAAAAATGTTCTGTCGGAGAATTGTCTCCCCGACACCGGCACAAAGCCTGCCAGGCCTTTCTGGTATTCTTTCCAGCAGTTTTTTGGTCCGGCTATTCTTTCTTCCCCTTCTGCGCCGCTTCCAGCTCAACGAGTATCGGTGCGATTGTCCCGGTATCCACGCTTCGCCTTGCCAGGCGTGTCAGTCTTCTTACGTAATGGATATGTGTGAGCTGGAAACTGACCAGCAGGCCAAAACAGAACGTCACGATACTGATCATGATGTAATATGCGATATCAACCATTCTTTCTTCACCAATCCCTGCCTAAGACTCCCTCTCCATCTCTGCGATCAGGGGGACGATGGTGTCAACCCTCTCGCATTCCTTTGCCACGGTGAGAAACCGTCCATGGTAGTATCTCTTCATCAGCAGGTACCCAAGGATCAGGCCGATGAAGAACATCAGGACCCCGATTATCACGTATACAAGCACGTCATCCATGTGATCGCCCCAACTCCTCCACTGATGAATTCTTCAAAATGTACTTATATAGTTATCTTTTCGTCACGAAAACGATCACGGCGTCAGGGCATGGTCCTGGCACACCCGGCGCCGGATACCGGTAGCCGTGCCCCTTTCAAAAAACAGCAAAGATACATTGAAATTACATAACGGAGATAAACCGTCTGGGGTGTATATAATTTCCATCATCACCTTTGCGCATCACAAGGGTGGAACCGGCAAGACCACTTCCTGCCTGAATATATCGGGTTTTTTGCAGAAAGCAGGAAAACGAGTCCTTGTCATAGATATCGATCCCCAGGCGAACGCCACGTCCGGTCTCGGGGTCAATCCGTCCTCGCTCGGCCGTTCGGTCTACGATGTCTTCATGAGCAGCGTGGAAGGGTATCCGCGTGTTTCACTACGGGATGTGACCATTCAAACCGAATCAGGGATCGATATCGCGCCTTCCACTCTCGACCTGGTAGGAGTAGAGCCATTCCTCTACACAATCGAACAGCGGTTCCGTATCTTAAAAGACGAGCTGACCGGGATAAAACGGCGCTATGATTTTATCCTGATAGATACCCCGCCAAGCATGGGCCAGCTCGTCATCAATGGCCTTATTGCCGCAGACCACACCATCGTCACATTTGACCGGGGTGTCTTTGCACTGAATGGCCTGAACACACTGATGACGATATTCGATGATATCGAGGAGATGGTGGGGGAAAAGATATCTCCCGATATGGCTATCCTGACACGCTGGAGCCATGTGAACGGGAAGAATCCATGGTTCACGAAGATCCTCTCTATTCTCGGGATAGGGGAACAGGATGTCGAGGAACGTGAGAACCTGGCGACAATCGAGGATGAAGTGAAGACACATTTTCCAAGCGTCTTTGCGGTTCCGTTTGACCAGGCGGTATACCAGGCACAGAAAGGCGGCCTGCCGATATCGCACTTTGCACCTCTCTGTGAGGCGGCAAAGGTCTATGAACAGATAACCAGTGAAATACTGGAGTGGCGATGATGGATCGAATTACTGATTACGGGAAAAGTCTTCATCTGGATATGGGAGGTGGCAGAAGATGACAGAAAAGATGGGGCGAAAGGCTCTGTTCATGGGTGTCCCGGAGAAGGAGCCACCTGAAGACGACTCGTTTGCACGGGCCCGGATGGGAGAGATCCATGCCCTCATGGAGAAGGGCCTCGACGGAGATTTTTCCGGGAGGCTGAGCACCCGTGGTCCCGACAGGGAATGGGAACGGCTGGCAGAGTCAGTGAATAGTTTCTTTTCACGTATCGAACAGTTTGCGTCGAAGGCAACACTCTACAAGAAGATCTTCGATCAGCAGACGGCTCCGTTCATCCTGAAGGATCCGGGAGGAGAGACGATCCTGTACAACCCGTCCTACGAAGAACTGGAGGAGTCCGCCGCCACTCCGCTTGAAAAGGAGGGCATCGGAAGCGAATCGATGACCTCTTTTGTCGCCGGGGATGGAAACCCGCATACACGGGAGATCAAACTCCTTCAGAAGGACGGCACCGAGAAGATAATCGAGGAGAGGAGCACTCCGCTGCGTGATGAGAAAGGTGTCTTTGCCGTCCTGTTCACCCTCCACGACATCTCCGCATACAGGAAAGGCGGCGAGGAGACACCATTACCCCTGGTAGAAGCTGAAATTCGCTCTGGGGTTCCTCCCCGCTCTTTTCTCGAACAGATCCCGGTCCCGGGCCTGATCATTGATTCCGGACAGAAGATACTCGCTTTCAACGAAGCATTCCTGTCGATGAGCGGAATCGCGGCAGAAGCACTTGCCGGTACGGACTATCGATCATTTGACATACTGGAGAGCAGGGGCGAAGATGTCGCATATATCCTTGAACAGAAAGCCGCAGGTTCAGCGGAACTCACCATGAACTTCCCTTCCGGGGCGAGGATTGTCAGGCAGTACGGCAACCCGTTCGAGGGAGAAGACGGTGGCACCGGGCTTGTCCTTCTGTTCGTCGATCTGACGACTGAAATAGGGGAGAGAGGCATCCTGGAAAGCCAGGTCCAGGAATTGCAGTACTCTCTCCGGCTGCTGGAAGAGGAATCCGCAACAGGCACGGTTCCGGAACCGGCTGCATTACCGGAACAGGAGCCCGATCTCAAGAGAGAATCACCCCGGGAACCAGGCGACCAGGGAATGCAGCCGGTCGGCGAAAAATTGGCCGATACATCACCTGGACCAGAAACAGGGCAGATCACTGGAGCGGAAACAGAACATGTTGCCAGAGCCGGACCTGCAGCCGTGCAGGAGATATTCCCCGGGCCCGGACCACGAACAGTTCCGGGCATGGATGATCGCACCATTCCCGGCATACCCGCCGTGCCTGGAGCAAAAGACGTGAAGGGGCCATCCCTGAAACCCGGAAAAGCCGACGAGGCGACCGGGGCAATTCATGACGTGGTGGAATTTACGCTTGGGAAGGAGAACTACGCCCTTGATATCGAATATGCCAGGGAGATAGTCGAGATGATGCCGATCACCCCCGTACCGCGGGCACCACAATATCTGAAGGGCATCATCAACCTCCGGGGGGAGATCACCAACATCCTGGATATCAACCAGATGCTCGGTGTATCAGCGAGCACTGATATTGGCGGAAAGAAGATCATCATCCT
The DNA here is from genome assembly GCA_018432765.1 of Methanoregulaceae archaeon. Lineage (GTDB taxonomy): Archaea > Halobacteriota > Methanomicrobia > Methanomicrobiales > Methanospirillaceae > SD8. The sequence continues at coordinate 13,980 of JAHDSI010000152.1, forward strand.
CTCTTCCGAAGCGTGCGGAGGTGAAAAGATCGGGATCATCGTCGATGACGTGCACAGTGTCATCCAGATACACGAAGACGATGCCGAACATCTCGGGGATAGTATTCAAGAGCTTTCCGGCTACATCAAGGGGATCCTGCAGGTTTCAGGCAGGGGGTCGACAGAAAAGAAAGATGAGAAGACCCTCCTCATATGGATCGACATCTACCGGCTTCTCTGTGACCTTCTCGGTGAATGAGGCCGGAGAGGAATAACAGATTCTTCCCGCTGAACGCATCGGGATACTCAAAGTGGCCCACATTTTTCCGTCTTTTCCGTGTCAGGGTGAAATCTTTCAGATACGTCTGAATACGAATAAATCTATATGGCATGAACAGTTTAGATCCTACTGGTTACATATCGTGCCGATGCAATCCGCAATGGAGCTGGATACATGAAAAAGGTGGACATAGAGGATGCAAAAATATCCTTTGATCACGGGAATTATGAAGTCGCAATCGACGAATCTTCCGTGAATAAGACCTGCACAAAATTCGCATCACTGATCGACGGTCTTTTTGAGAAGTGTGCCGAACTTGACACGCGGGCACAGACGATGATGGAGCAGAACCCGATGCCCATCCTGGTCTTTGACAGTAATTTTTCCATTCTGGCAACAAATGAAGCATACGTGGAGATGAGCGGTGTCCCGAGGGAAAAACTGCTCGCGATGAATGCCAGGGAATTCAAGATACTTTCCCAGAAGGGTGAAGGGCTAAAGGACGTCATCAAATCAAAAAAGCGTTCTTACGGAGAGATCAGCCTGGAACTTCCAACGGGTCTCCACATCCTTGAACAGTACGGGATACCCATAATAGACGCTCACGGCGATCTCGTCAATCTCTTCGTGGTATACAACGATATCACCGAGCTCCGGAACAGGATGCTCGCCATGGAAGACCTCCAGAAACGTTCGGAGGCAATCGTCGAGGAGAACCCCTATCCAATCCTCGTCGTCGCTCCGACGATGGAGATAGAAAACTCGAACAAGGCCTTCCTGGAGCTCTCC
>JAHDSI010000191.1 GCA_018432765.1 Methanoregulaceae archaeon
GTCCGTGCTCAATTTGTGGGTATGGGTATACATCGGAAACCTGATCGGTTCCATCGTGTATGCCTATATCATGGCCTATGGCCCCCTCACCGGCTGGAGCGCAGCAGGTGCGGCATCTGTGAACGCATTCGGATTGAATGCTATCGGTATTGCAATAGGAAAAGTAAGTTATGTGGGAATGGCCGCAACATGGTCCTGTTTCCTCAAGGCCATCGGTTGTAACTGGCTCGTCAACCTTGCTGTCCTCCTGGGTATCTGTGCAGATGACCTGATAGGAAAGTTCTTCGGCATATGGTTCCCGATCATGGCTTTCGTCGCTACCGGGTTCGAGCACTGTGTCGCAAACATGTACTTCATCCCGGCCGGTCTGATGACTGCGCCTTTCCTGTCCGCCGACCAGATTGCAACGATAGGGGCGGAAAAAGTCGCAAGCCTGACCTGGGTTACCATGTGGACCAACAACCTCATCGTGGTAACCATCGGCAACATCGTTGGCGGCCTGTTCTTCGTCGGTGTCATCTACTGGGTCGCATTCCGGAAAGAGATTGCTGCACTCAAGTAAATCGAGTACCGGATGAAAATAAGAGAGACAAACGTGAAGATATCAATCATCGCGGTTGTGGTGATTGTCTTCTTCGCCATTCTTTTATTTGCTGCTGCATTCCTGAGTGGAGATTTTACGATTCTCTACTGGGGCATACCATCCCTGCTGATCCTGGCGCTTATCCCGGTAGGACTGAACTATCTCTCCCAGTCGCAGTATGCCGAACTTGAACCGGTGTATGCGAAGGAGGCAAAGACCGTCAGGATACGGCTCATCAACCTGGGCATGATCGGACAGCCCGTCCGGATCGAGGGTGTGGTCGAGAGGGTCTACTTCCAGTTCCTGAACAGGCCGCAGTATGTCGTGGCCGACAGGAGCGGGGAGATCTCGGTGAAGATGTTCACCAGCCCCCAGGAGAAGATCAGGGAAGGAGATGTTGTAGAGGTGCTTGGCCTTGTGATCAAGCGCTACTTCTTCGGCGGTGATGCAGTGATCAACTGCGTGTCGATCAAGACGATCGACAAGACGATCGAAGCGCGAAAGAAGGAACAGAAGGAGAAGAAGTAAGAGGCCGTCATAGATACGGCCCTGCTGCACTTTTCCCTGGTTTTATTCCTGTTTTTTTAGATATCCCCGATTCTTCCCCTTCCGGGTCCGGACAATGGTTGATCGTCAGGATTTACCCAAATCAGGCCCTGTCCGGGAAGAGATCGGGCCTCAATCACGACAGTTTTCGCGGGAGAAGAACGGCTACTCCATCAACCTGACCTCACAGTAATTCAAAAAGACCCATTTCCTGCTCTTCTCATACCAGTTAAAACTCCCGATAAGCTATCTTATAGTCTGGCCACCATACTGATATGGTGATTTGGTGTCAAAACGGGCTGTTGACACGGTATTCGAGGCCCTGTTCACCCTGACCGATATCAGGATGATGCTTCGGGATACCGCTCCACAACACAGGCTGGATGACGATGAGAAGGAGGCGGCGGAAGCGATGCTCCGGTCCCTGGAGGGGAATATCAGGACCCTCAGAAAGGAGCTGATCGGGTGAGGTGCACGTCAGAGATAGATGTACGTGACGTGGACGAGTCCTGCATCAATATCGATCCCATCCAGGTCGGAGGAAGGCTGACCGCCGACGCGATGAAGGCGGTCATCGCCTACGGCGACGGCTACTCTGTCTGTGACCACTGCAGGAAACCGTTCCGTCTCGACTTCATACAAAAACCCCCAATCCAGCAGTTCCACAAGGAACTCGCTGCTTTTGTGAACATGGACGAAGCACGGGTCGTTCCTGGTGCACGGCGGGGCTTCCAGGCGGTTGCCGGGACATACGTGCAGAAGGGAGACCCGGTCCTTATCACGGCACTCTCCCATTACACTGAGGTCCTGGCAGTCGAGAATAACGGCGGAATAATCCGCGAGATCCCTGCGGATGACGGGAAGACCATCACCACCGATTCTGCCGCGGAGACGATCGAGACGGTCTCCCGCGAGTTTTGCAGGCCTCCAGTCCTCCTCTTCCTCGACCATTTCGACTACCAGTACGGAAACGAGCATGATGTCAGGGGGATCATCCGCGTCGCCCGCCAGCATGATATCCCGGTGGTATACAACGGCGCCTATACCGTGGGTATCATGGAGGTCGACGGGAAGGGGCTCGGGGCCGATTTCGTGGTGGGCTCCGGGCACAAGAGCATGGCGGCACCGGCCCCGTCAGGCATGCTCGCGGCGACGACCGAGAGGGCAGCCGAGGTCTTTCGCACCACAGAAGCCCGGACCGACCTGACCGGCAGGACATTCGGGATAAAGGAGGTCGAGATGATGGGGTGCACCCTGATGGGAGTGACACTTGTCGGGATGATGGCGTCCTTTCCCCACGTCCGGGAGAGGGTGAAACACTGGGACGAACACCTGTCCCGCGGACGAAAGGTGGTCGAATCCCTGGAACGCATTGTGGGAACCAGGATACAAAGCGAGATGCCCAGGAATCACACCCTGACCCGGGTCGACACGATACAGTCCTTCGACAAGGTCGCGAACACACATAAGAAGAAGGGGTTCTTCTTCTCAAGCGAACTCAAGGCTCGCGGCATCGCGGGCATCATCCCGGGTGCGACGAAAGTCTGGAAGTTCAACACCTACGGCCTCTCTGCCGCCCAGTCTGACTACCTGGCAGAGACATTTCTCGGAATTGCAGAAAAATACGGGCTCGATATCCAATAATTACCCTTTTTTGTGCTGCGGGGTTTTCATTCCAATCCCTTTTTTTGGCTCTTTTCTCCCTGGTGTGGATAAGATTGATGAACAGGATACATTTTGTGGGGGCTATCCGCTCCCACATCCCCATATGCGATGCCTGGACCGCCGCCCTCGACCCGGGGTGACCTGTGGTCACCTTCAGATTTTGAGCAATCGGGTATGAGGTATGTGAGGACGCCCCGGCGGCGGTGGAAGTGACTGGATCTTTATGTAGATGAAAAACTCTGATTTGGTCCCCTCACACAAAACAGCACGGAAGCTTTTTTTTCGTCCCCGGATGGAATCACAAACTCCTGCCCATCCCTAAGAACCGTTCCACCAGCCACTCGTTCCTCACCTCGGGATGGAACATGATGCCATAAACCGCCTTTTTGCGGTGCCGGATCGCCTGGACACAGGTGCCTGAAACCGCGAGCGCCCAAAACCCGGGAGGCGGCGTGCATGCGAGGGTGTGGAGTTCGTATGCCTGGAAGCAGTCTTTTCCGGCAAAGAGCGGGTCCGGGCGGACTACTTCGATATCGGTCATTCCGATCTCGCACCCTGCCTCCGTCTCTCCTCCGTGCACCGTTGATATGACCTGCATACCCGCACAGATACCAAGCACCGGCACGGGTGCTTCAGGCAGCCAGCAGAAGAGTTCCGGCCGGCCCAGGTACCGGGTATCTTTGAGTGCCGTGCCGCACAGGATGACCGCATCGGTACCGGGCGGGAGACCGGTTCCCACCCCGGTATAATGCACGATCTTCGCTTCTTCGCCGGCCTTCCTGACGATTGCGGCTACCGGGTATGCGAACTCTTCCAGCGCAAGTGAACCGGGCCGGTACGAGAGATCCAGGCAGAGGATCATCTCTCCTCCAGTTCCGCTTCCTCGATCATGTAGACTCCCCGAAAATTTTTGTATTTCACAGAGGCCTTCCGGACAGCGATCCTCCTTTCAAAAAACGGTGCGTCAAGTGCGAAGGTCTCGAATTCCCCACCTTCTCCGGTCAGGGTGATACGGTAGCGTTCTGCGATGGCTTTGAGTTGTGCGATCATAAGGCCGTCGATACGCCTTCCAAGCCAGCTCTCGTCGAACGGCTCTGAAAACACGCCCGTGATGATGATGGAGAATCCCTCACTGACAAGACTCGCCATGTATCCTTCCTGGTCCGTGTACCAGAGGGGATTGAAACACCAGAGGTCCATATCGCGGCATATCTGCTGCAGCCGGCTCGCCTGGTAGACCGACAGGATTGCGCCGGAGACCACCCCTTCGATCCCGTACCGTTCCCGGGCGCATTCGAGGGCGTCTCGTAAATCCTGCAGTTCTTTCTCCTTCTCCCCCGCGGTCTCGACGCAGACAAGCGGGAGCCCTGCCGCCTCTGCCTGCAGCGCCACGAGCGGGACATTCGGGGTATGGAACATGTAGCTCTCCTCGTTTCGTGAGACCACAGAGATAAAACAGGCAACCTCCTCCTTCTGCATCGCACGATACGCCGCATAGATCGAGTCTTTTCCCCCGGAGCAGAGGACCCCGAGCTTCACCATACCACCATTTCACTGACTTCTGGGGCCTGTCCCGTATTCAATGTGGCGCTTTCGGAGTTCCTCGAAAAGGCCTATATACCACCTGTTCGTATTCCCATACTGGTAAGGCAGTCCGGTGCGTGGGTACCGGTGTCGCCGGGATGTGATATGTATGGCAGAAATTCCGATATCGTCTGATGCGTTTGCAGAGGGAGAGAGAATACCGGTACAGTACAGCTGCGGCGGGGAGAATATCTCGCCCCCCCTCTCGTGGGGCGATCCTCCGGCAGGAACAGAGAGCCTCGCCGTGATCTGCGACGACCCCGATGCCCCGGGCGGGCTCTTCACCCACTGGGTGCTCGTGAATATCCCCCCCGACAGCCGGGGTCTCCCCGGGGGAGTGAAGAGAGCTCCTCTTCTGGATGACGGCAGCATTCACGGTGCGAACAGCTACGGCAAACTGGAATATGCCGGCCCCTGCCCCCCGCCGGGAAGACCGCACCGGTACTACTTCCATATCTATGCCCTCGACATCCCGCTGAAACTCCGGTCTCCCGCAGACAGGAGGGCCGTGGAGAATGCGATGAAGGGCCATATCCTGGCCGAAGGGTCATGCATGGGGATCTTTTCGAGATGAGCGGGGAGGAACACCGGATCCTGTCCCGGACCTCCGTCCATGTGCGCCAATTCACGAACGACTTCGGGGCAATCTCAAGCACCCCTGCAAGAGAACGGAGAACCCTGTCCAATCGAGATCCTGGCAGCCCTCACATCCCCCATGCAGTCGGTGGGAAGTACACCCGGTTTAGCCGTAATTTTCCGGAAACGATCCGGAGACATGCGTGAAGGGGGCGTGATCGAGCCGCCGCGTGTCGGGAGGCAGGCGATCCGGAGTGCTTCAGAGAGAACGGCATTCCCGTTCAGGCCAGGCGATACGATGCTTTCAGTCGGCCGCCCCGGTGAACCCACGTCCAGGGCAGTTTTTGTTTCTGCTCCCGCATCTTCTCAAAAAAAAGGTGTTTGCGACCTAGAAGTATGATCCGCCTTTCTCGAAGGCCTCTCTTCTCTGCCGGGCCATCCTGTACAGTTCGTCCTCGACGGCTTTCTCCCCGAGAACATACCCCTTCCACATATCCGTATACGGCTCTTCGGGAACGACAATAATCCCTCTGTTCTCCGAAACCCGGTCGAGGATCAGCGATGCCGCCTTGTCGGCAGGATATGCATCGTCCGGAATCCTGAGCTCCCCGCGGGCCTCGCCGTCGATGCCCTTGTTGAATATAGGGGTCGCGATGTTTGCAGGACAGATGGTCGAGAACCTCAGCCCTTTTTCAGCATACTCGTACTTCAGGCACTCGGTCAGGCCGGTGACACCATATTTCGTGAGGGAATAGAGCGCCTGGAAGGGAGGGGGAACGATTCCGGCGATCGATGATGTGTTCACGATATGGCCTGATCCCTGCTCGAGCATCAGTGGAACTGCGGCGGAGACACCGTAGATGACACTCCATATGTTTGTATCGATGATCTTTTTCCAGTCGTCTATGGTCGCCTTCTCGAAAGGAATCGTCCCGCCTACCCCGGCGTTGTTGAAGAGAAGATCGATCCTTTTGGCTTCAGCCGCAACGTGCCCTATTCCCTTCCTGACTTCTTCCTCCCTGCTGACATCCATTACGAGTCTCCGTACAGCGTCCTTATATGAAGAAAAATCCTCTGCAGCCTTCGCAATTTTGTCGGGGTTCCTTCCGGCCATGTAAACGACGGCCCCCCTCTTCAGGAGCTCTTCTGTTATTGCATATCCTATGCCTGAATTTGCACCGGTAACGATGCAGATCCTGTCACGGTAATAATCTGGATCTATCATAATTTCACCTGTTTTTCACACGTTTCATCTTCTTTTCAGCCTCCTCGCAGTTTTGTGTGGGGAGACTGAATCGAATTGGTATCTTCATGCCAGTTCAGTCACCAACAACCGCCGCCGGGGCGTGCTCACAGAACTCAATACCTGATTGCTCAAATTTTGATCGTGAATCAGCCTCGCGTTATTATTTCGTGCGGCGGTGTGGCATCGCACGTAGGGGTGTGGGGGCGGATAGCCCCCACAACATGTATCCGGTCCATCAATCCTGTCCACACCAGGTTCCTGCACGTGGGGTCGCGATGAGAGTCATGTGATTTTTTTTCGTCACTCTCTCCTCTTACTCAATTACCCGTGCTCCCATCGCATGAAGGAAGGTCTGGCCCTCGAACATGATCGACTGTCCAATTTTTTCGACAGGCAGTGCGGCAAGACTGTTTACAATGTAGTACTGGACTGGATTCTGCATCGGGGATAAGGTGGTCCATTTCAGGTTTCCCTTTCCGGCCACGGCACGCCCGACCTTCATGCCCTGCGGGTATAAAACGAACTGGCTCAGCTCGGCACCCGGCGCCCCGACCTTTGGGATATATCTCCACCCGATGGTATTCACAGAGGAGAAGCGGGATCGTATCTCATCAAGACCTGCACCGGTAATCTCCACTTCTTCCTCAAATTCCAGGTTCAGGAATGTGCTCCCTTCGTAGCTGGCGTTTGTCATGTAATGCGGCTTTCGTATGTGCAGATCCTCGATATCAGCATAGATCTTGGGAATCCCAGTCTGTTCGCGCCCGCCGAGGATCGGTGCGGTCTTGTTCTCCCACACAACAAGCGTGTAAGATCCCTCGATGTCGTCCTTCTTGCCGCAGAAGCGGACAGGGGACGCGACATTGAAGAGGTTGTACTGCCCCCCCTGCATCCAGTCGATCTCGGTGAATTTACTGTATATTACCTGTATCTCAGGAGATATCAGTTCAAATCCTTCAGGAATAAACTGTTCCAGGAGGTTTTTGTCGGTCTCGTAGCTCATCGCAATCGTGGTCGTTCTCTGGCTGACGACCCTGTCCGGATCGAACCGGCCGCCACCGAAATGAACGGGCATCAGGTATGTGCAGTCGTCCTGTAGCCGAAACATACAATTTCTATGCTTTTTTGTGTAGAAAAAGCCAACTCTTTTCTTGTGAAATCTTCTTCCGGAAGACACGATCTCGTAGATGGCCATTCGCCTGCTGATGGCGAAACGAGACGATCGGGGAACAATAAATCACAATTATAACTCTTTAATCAAAATAAAGATAGATAATGCTTCAAAGGGCAAAATGCACGGGAGTCGGCAGTGATGGACACTGACACTGAGGCCAGGGGCGATGCAGGAATAAAGAAGGAATTTTTCGGGGAGCTCTCTTTTGAAGTGGTAATCCTCTTCGTCTTCGGAATTTTTATGGTGACCTTCGGCGCCCTTCTCTTCAAGATCCACACAGGTGTTCTGCCGTACACCCCTGATAGCACATACGGCCTCTTTCTTGTCATTGTCTCGCTCCAGATCATCGCACTCGGAAGAACGCCTTTCGGTGACCTGGGCAGGTCATGGATAGTTATCCTCATCGGTATATGCACCACAGCCGTCGGAATGGCGGCATGCTTCATCCCGGGTTACCTCTCGGATCTCGTGAGGATCCTCGTGGGATTCATGCTCCTCGCCGGCGGAGTTTCGCTCTTCCTCCAGCTCGTCTTCTCGGAAAACAAGGCGAAGAAGTGGCTGGCAGTCCCGGGGATTCTCCGGCATCTGACCCTTGCATGTGCATTCGTATACATCATATCGACAATACTCGGGGCCATAACACTTCTTCCCGCAATAATACCTGATACGCTTACCGCGGCAATTCTCCTGGTCTACGGCGCATGCATCTTCTATCTTTCATTCAGCCTCCACAGGACAAATATCACGTATCCGGAGGAAGAGGAGAAGAGACTGCCCGGATCACCGGAGAAGAGATCACGGTTGTTCTCGGGGGCAGATATTTCCCTCCAGGTTGCAATCATCATTCCTGTCGGCTTCCTGCTCCTGTTGCTCGGATTTCTGCTCATCCCGGTCAACCTGGGAATGATCCCTTTCTCACCAGACGGCCAGCTGGGCCTCTTGATGGTCGTGATGGCGATCCAGATGATGGCACTCGGAGAGACTCCGGCAGGAGGATACAGTCGGTCATGGCTCCTTATGGGGATAGGAGTCGTATTTGCAGGTGCCGGGATATTCTCATGCGTGGTCCCGGGAGTGATAACCGGAATCCTGACCGAACTTATCGGGTTTCTAAACATTGCAGGGGGTGTCATTCTTCTCCTGAAGCGCTTCGGGCCGGCCCTTTTCACCCGCGGAAAGACCGGAGCCCGGCAGGGCCCGCTTCCTCGCGTCCTGAAAAACCTGCTCATTACCCAGACGATCTTAAATTTCGTCTCGATCGGTTTTGGAATATCGATGTTCCTTCCGGGGATCGTTCCGGGCATGGTCATCGCCGGAATCCTTGTACTAAACGGGATCCTGATCTATGCACTGGCATGTGCAGTCCAGAAGATCAACAGGATGCAGAGTGAAACCATGGCGGGAGCGGCCTGAAGAACTCCATCTTCTTTTTTAAAATACAGGGAATATAACGCCATATAAACGATCAGGATATTCCAGACAGGGGATTTCCTCCCTGGATGTTATGCCCGGGAAGACTGGCCGTGTCTGCCGGAGGATGCTTCCGGCATGTCGGTGAGGCCCTGGGATAGGTTGAAGGGGTGTCAGGGCCTTCAGGCCTGTACAAACACCGGTGATTTCTGGTATGCAGCTTGATCAAGATGACGAGAGTTCCGGAGAGGGAGACAATTCCGAGAAGGCGACCTTTGCCGCCGGTTGTTTCTGGGGAGTTGAAGCCGCCTTCCGGCAGGTGAGGGGTGTGGTATCCACCCGTGTGGGCTACACCAGCGGGACAAAAGAGAATCCGAGCTATGAAGAGGTCTGCTCCGGCAGGACAGGCCATGCCGAGGCGGTGGAGATCCTCTTTGACCCTGCACTGGTTTCATATGAAGATCTCCTCTCGATCTTCTGGAAGATCCATGACCCCACCCAGAAAAACCGCCAGGGGCCTGACATCGGGACCAACTACCGGTCGGCGATCTTCACCCACGATGACCGGCAGAAGGCGCTTGCCTGGGAGTCGAAGAGGCGACGCGAGGCCTCCGGGGAATACGGCAGCCGGAGGATTGTGACAGAGATCGTTCCTGCGACCACGTTCTGGCCGGCCGAGGAGTACCACCAGCAGTTCTTTGAGAGACAGGGCCGGAGGAGCTGCCGCATATCGTGAAGACCGGGGAGCGATAAAAACTGCCTCCTCGCTGTTTTGCGCGAGGAGACCGAATCGAATTGTAATCTACACACCGGTTCAGTTATTTCAACCGCCGCCGGGGCGGCCTTCGGGGGCGGCGGCGTAGCATCGCACACGGGGGTGTGGGGGCGGATCGCCCCCACAAAATGTATACTGTTTATCAATCCTACCAATACCAGGTAGCGAAGAGCCGAAAAACTCTTTTCGATCATTTTTTTTCTCCGGGGAGTCTCTCTCTTCTATCCTGACCGGAAGAGTCCCAGAACCAGCAGGTGCCGAGTCGCCCGCCACGAGACGTATCGTCCTCCTGATAGCAGCGATAGCCAGTTTTATCACGCCATTCGATGGTTCGGCCGTCAACATCGCCCTCCCCGGCATCGGTGCAGATTTCCTGATGGATGCCGTCACCCTCTCGTGGGTGAGCACCGCGTACCTCCTCTCGACTGCAGTCCTCCTGGTTCCCTTCGGGAAACTGGGCGACATTTATGGGCGGAAACGCGTATTCCAGATTGGTATCACGGTATTCACCGCCGCCTCGTTCTTCATCTCGCTCTCGACCGGTCCCGTGATGATCATCGCATTCCGTGCAGTCCAGGGAATGGGGTCCGCGATGATATTCGGGACCAGCCTTGCCATGCTGACATCGGTATACCCGCCCGGGATACGGGGCAAGGCGCTTGGAATCTCGATCGGCGCCGTATACCTGGGACTCTCGCTCGGGCCGTTCATCGGGGGGTACCTGGCGGGAGTTCTCGGCTGGCGAAGCATCTTTTACGTCAATATCCCGCTCGGGATCGCCGTCATCCTGGTCACGGTCCTGAAACTTCCGGGGGAATGGAAGGAACAGTGGCGTGAGACCTTCGATCTTTTTGGGAGCGTGCTGTATGGCACTGCACTGGTCCTTGGCATGTACGGACTCTCCATCCTCCCCACCTACCCGGGATTCGCCTTCATCCTGACAGGTATCGTCATCGCAGGCATATTTGCACGGTACGAGCTTCGGATTGAAAACCCCGTATTAAACATCAGTCTCTTCACAAAAAACCGGGTCTTTGCGTTCTCAAACCTCGCGGCGCTGATCAATTACAGCGCGACATATGCGGTAACCTTCCTGTTAAGCCTCTATCTCCAGATCACGAGAGGGTTTTCTCCCATGACTGCAGGGACTGTGCTGGTCATCCAGCCGGTTGTCCAGGCAGTCCTGGCACCGCTCGCCGGCAGGCTCTCCGACAGGATCGAGCCCGGCATCGTCGCGTCGGCAGGAATGGCGGTGACAACAATCGCTCTCGTCCCTTTCATCTTCCTGCAGGAGACGACCGGGATGTATTCCATAGCAGCCAGCCTTGTCCTGCTGGGAGTGGGTTTTGGGCTCTTCTCGTCGCCCAATACCAACGCGATCATGAGCTCGGTGGAGAAACGGTATCTCGGGATCGCCTCCGGAATGGTGGGGACGGTGCGTCTGCTTGGGCAGATGTTTTCCATGGGAGTCGCAATGCCAATTTTTGCCGTCCTGATCGGAAGAGTCGCGATCTCGGTGGAGAACCTGCCCGAATTCATGCACAGCCTCCGCGTGGCATTCACCATCTTCTCGTTTCTCTGTTGCGCAGGGGTCTTTGCATCCCTGGTCCGGGGAAGGTTGAGGCCCACGGAAAATGGGTAGCAGGAGACACATATGTATACGCAATGCCCGGCCAGGATGGTGGACGGGGGCAATTTACGTGACTCATGCGCCAGTCATGCCTGGCTGATCGGGCAACGGTTTATCTGCTGGCAAAATAACCAAAAAGGTCTTTTCGTCATACCTTCATCGTTGCCTGTCGCGGACAGGATTGATACACCTGGTACACATTGACGGGTCTTGCTGCCCGCCCAGACTGACGCCACTGATATGGTCGGGGGTGAATCCGGCCTGTGGGCTTCCTGTATACACAACCATGGGAAAAGATCTCCAGACGCCAGGTGCATCACCCCAGGTGGCAGAATCAGCGTGCCCGGTCCATCTCCCGTGCTTCCTCCACCTTCATCACCTTCATCTCGCAGTGGCCGTCCCCCATGCACATGCTGCGGACGAACCGCAGCGTATAGTCAGGGTTCATGGCCTCCACGGCCGCAATCGAGAAGGCCATGCACCGGTGGAAGAGGTGTTCTCCTTCCATCCGCATCATCGTGGCGGGCATCTCGAACGGGCACCTCTTCATCACGAGCACGGATCGCTCCGGCGAGATCCTCACACGCTCGGAGCGCATTTCAGGTCCGAAGAATATGGTCGACACGTGGTCCAGGGTCTGCACCAGTTCTTCTGCATTCCCGGTCGGCAGGCTGAAGGATTCGGCCACTTTTGCAGCTTCTCCGGCCATGGAGATCCAGATCTGCTGCTCGAGCCGGTCGTACTCTTCGCCCACAACGCCACGAAAACAGAGATCGTACATGAGCGGGAGCGCAGAGATCATGCGGGCGGCGATCTGCCATTTCATGTCGTCCGGAACCGGATGGGGGGGAGGCATGATTGATCAGGGGAGTGTTTGGGTGGGAGGATTTGAAAAACTATCTGGATAGACCAAAGAAACCGGGGATGACCCGTCAGTCAAGTATCGCTTCTCCAAACCCGCATAGCCTGCTCTCCTCGAGGTGCCGGGCATAATTCCTCTTCGCCTGGAGGGGCGATGCGTTGGCATAACAGTAACTGCACAGGTGCATGCAGGTATTGTATTGTCCGATATCCTTGCTTACGATACAGCCGCACTGTCCCCGCTGGCCCGGGTCCTTCAGTGAACGGATATGGGAATCCCGGTCTGTACCAGGGCCCGGCCGCAGGAACTCCATCAACTCCTCGTCGTGCCCGAATTCTCCTGTTATGTACTCGTACCCGATGCACTGGCCCTTCCGTATCCCGAGATGCGACAGGTCCGTCTTCTCCCCGCACGTGGAGATATCAAGACCCCAGCGCCTGTTCGAGTCCCGGAGCCCGGCGGCAAGTCGCTCCATCTCCGGTCCGGATAACTGCCTGGCATCCGGGCACGCGGAGTTCGCAAGGTTCCTCCCGACCCGGGGGTACTTTTCGATGTCGACGAAGGAGATGATCAGGCGGCGCGTCTTCGCGTGGATGGCGTCTCCAATATACCCTATCCGTTCGAGCAGGCTTTCTGGTGTGAGTGAATCGGAGAGGATGAGGGGATCGAACCTCCAGATAACCCGCTCCCTGCCGATCCGGTCAGAGACCTCGCAAAACGTATCCACCCGCTCCTCGAGCGGTGGGATATTCGTCTCAAGCCGCTCCTTCTCATAATCGTTCAGGGTGAAGAGGAGATAACAGGAATACCCTCTCGATTCGACCTTCTCGAACTGGTCGAGAAATGATTGAGGGTTTTTTGACCAGAAGACAAAGAGCCGCGTCTTTTCAAACGAGACATATTGCGGGCGGCGGTTGAAGGGATTGATCCATTTTGCATACCCCCTGTCGAGCCGGTCAGCAAACCAGGACCCATAGAACGCAGGGATGTCGGTTGACCGGCTGGCAGAGACGATGACCGGGGCTATCCCTTCGACGGTGTCACCTGCATGATCCCTCCTGATCCTGACCTTCTCCCAGCCCTTCCATCTCATCGTTCCCTCCGAGAAAGACCGGACACGCATCCGGCCAGTATACCCTGAATATAAATAATGCCCGAGGGAAAAAAGTTCCTCATGAGATCTCTCTATCCCCTCCTGGTTTTTGTCCTGGGGGTCTTCCTGGTTTGTGCCGCAGGCTGTGTACAGGAGAGTGAATCTTCCCATACTCCCGGTGAGCCCACGCTTGCCACACCTTCACCGGCAGTGCAATCCGGGACGGAGGAACTGGTCGGGTTCGTGGACGAAGCGCTGGCCTATGCACGTGCACACGGGCAGGAGGCGGCACTTGTGGAATTCAATGATCCTCGCGGGTCATTCGTGAGGGGCGACCGGTATATCTTTGCCTACGATTTCCAGGGTACCGTGCTTGCCCTGCCGTTCCAGCCCGAACTCCTCGGTACAAACAGGATGGATATCCTTGACATCAACGGCCGGCCATATATCCGCGACATGGCTGAGGTTGCCGCCACCGGTTCGGGTTTTGTCCAGTACATGTACACGAACCCTGCGAAAGGATATACCTACGAGCCGAAGTTGAGCTACGTGGCTGCTGTTGACGAGAACTGGTGGCTTGGTTCCGGCATGTACCTTTCAGGTGCCAACAGGACCGGGGCCATCGGCATGGCCCCCATGACCAAGGAGCAGCTGAAGAGATTCGTTGAATCTGCGGTCAGTTTTGCCCGTCAGACCGACAGGAAGAGTGCTATCGCGCAGTTCCAGAATAAGACGGGTCCGTTCGTGGAGGGCGACCTCTACATCTATGCGCTTGATTACCAGGGCAACGTGCTCGCACTGCCGTTCCAGCCGGAACGGGTGGGTACCAGCATGCTCGATGCAACGGATGTCACAGGCCAGCCATTCACCCGCGTCGAGATAGATATCGCGCGGAAAGGCGGAGGGTTCGTCTACTACCTCTATCCAAATCCTGGACGAAATTTTACCGTGGAACCGAAGATGAGTTACGTGCAGAATGTCGACGACACCTACTGGATCGGGGCAGGGACATACCTCCCTGCTGCGAATTCTACGGTGTGAAGTGGATTTGGGCCACCCCCGGTCCCAGGAATTTTTCCCGGAAAACCGGGAGATTTTCGGAGGAAACTCATAATTCAGAGAAACCCCTGATGACGGCTTCCGGTTAAGTATATCAAAAATAAGACCCAATATGGAGATTACCAATCCTCGCACAGGGAGACGTAATGGGAATCAGGTTTTTTCGGGGCCAGAAGATCCGCTTCGAGCATGAGCACCGGCAGTTGAAGGAGATCGTGAAGATCCTCCGCAAGGCATACCAGAAGGAGCCGGTATACCTGCTTACCAACGTGCTCGTTGCAAACGGCCAGATCGATTGCGTCATCCTAACCAGGGACGGCCCCCTGATCCTCGATCTGAAAGCATTCCGCGGTGAGGTCCGGGGAATCGAGAACGGACCCTGGGAAGTCGAGACAAAGGACGGGCAGATACCACTCCCGAACCTCTTCACCCAGGCACGGATGCACCGCCAGGACTTCATCGACCGCATGATCCCGATCTGCAGGGAAAACTTTCCCCAAATCGGGGAGAACAACCTGAGAAAGATCGGTTCCTGGCTCTATTTTTGCAAGGGGAGCACGTATCCTGACGGACAGATCGATCTCCGCCGGGTGAAATGGTTCCGCATAGTCACTGCCCAAACCCTTCTTGAAAAGATGAGGTTTTCGGAATCCGGCTAC
This sequence comes from Methanoregulaceae archaeon, assembly GCA_018432765.1. Lineage (GTDB taxonomy): Archaea > Halobacteriota > Methanomicrobia > Methanomicrobiales > Methanospirillaceae > SD8. The sequence continues at coordinate 14,863 of JAHDSI010000191.1, forward strand.
ACCCTCAGGATCCAGGACATGGACGCAATCGTTTCAGGGTTCCGCCTGGAGGAATACTCGTTCGAGAGTGACCTTCCCCTCGTCCCTGTTTCAAGACCACCGCGGCAGGGCCTGCTTGCACGGAGATCCGTGGTGGCCGCACTGGTTATTCTCCTGTTACTGGCTGCGTTTCTCGCCGTGCTGGTATTTTTCCCCGGTGCCCGGGTGATCGTCATCAACGGAATCCAGGGAATCCTGGCTCTTGCCGGAGGGGCGATACAGAGCGCGTCCAAGGACGTATTGAAAGACACCACGTCCGAATACGACTCCCGGCAGGCTCTGATCTACCTGAACAGGATCCGGGCAGGCGAAGAGAGACCGCCTCTCGTCTTTGACGATCGGGCATACCGGCTGGCTGTTGCGCGGTCCGCCGACATGTCCCAGTATGGGTACCTGGATTATTCCAACCCTGTGACCGGACTGTCTGCAGAGACACTCAAGACGCGTTTCGGGATACCGGAGAACGAGACCGTCTTGGAGAGCGCATATGGCCAGTGGAACGGGTACAGTTACGGCATCGAGCGGCAAGCACTCGATTCCTGGGTCTCCGATACGGGCAACAACGACCGCCTCATGCAAAACTTCTCTTCCGGCGCAGTTGCATGCTCGGGGGGGTATTGTTCGTTCATCGGAATAGCCGCGTCCGTTGAGAGCAACCCTGCGACACCGGTTATCAACGTCACACGGCCTCCTGAATGACGGCGGACCGCCTTTTTCTGCCACTTTGTTTATGATTCCACCAGTTCCCCGTCCTACGCGGTATATCTCCTGACGTGATGGCGGGCATCGTCGATCAGCTCCTGCATACCGAGGATCTCCTCGGCCTCGAGGATATCTTCTATCCCGGCCGATGTCGCCGGCATCTTCGGGACTGCACGGCATCCGAGATCGCCCTGGACCTGGTCGAACGTCTGTATCTTTCGTGCCAGGTCAACGATCCCCTCCTTGTCAAATGCGATGAGGGGGCGCAACACCGCAACGGTTGCAGCATCTGTTATCGTGGCAAGGTTCACAAGTGTCTGGGACGCGACCTGTCCGAGGTTGTCACCTGTGAGCAGTGCATGCATGCCCGCCTCCTTTCCTATCATACTCCCCGCGCCCACCATGAACCTCTTGCAGAGGACGCAGCGCCAGCGGGGTTTTACCCGCGAGGTGAGGGCTTCGTAGAAATATTCTGCGTCAAGCACGAGCAGTTCGAGCGGAAAGCCGGATATCCAGGTGGAGAGTGTGCAGTGATGACGAAATACCGTCTCCTTCACGTCAGGGCCGGAGAATGGACCGGCGTCAAAATGAAGGTGCGTGACTTCGCATCCCCGCTTCATCATGAGCCACGAGGCGACAGGAGAGTCTATCCCGGACGAGAGCAGCGATAACAGCCTTCCCTGGGTCCCCCATGGAAGTCCCCCGGGGCCGGCGACCCTGGAATCGTACACGAATCCGCCGAAGTCCCTCATCTCGACAAACAGTTCGTAATCGGGACTGGAAAGGTCGACTTTTATTCCGGGCACGGCATCCATCACTGCCGCTCCGATACCGGCCGCAAGCTCCTGGCTGGTGGTTCCCTGTACGCCCTGCCGTTTCGCCCTGACTGCAAACGTCATTCCGGGTTTCAACGATTCCCGGGCACGGGACAGGGCGGATTCACACAGGTGCTCTGGATCCGGATCGGTCCGCAGGGAGACTGATACATCGACTACTCCGAAGACACGGCTGGCAATCGATGCAATGGCTCCCGGATCGTCGCCTGCAACCAGGATCCGACCCCGGTGAACCTCGAACCGGTGTTCCAGGCCCCTCGCGTCAAGTGCCCTTTTCAGGTTCCTCAGGAGGATCCCGATAAAATGCCTCCTGACCGGCTCACTCTTCAGGAACAACTCGCCGTATCGTATTAACACTAACTCCATAGCCCGTGCCTTTCTCCCGGGTAATGGATAGAACGGCATAGTATTAAGCAATTGATCGTTTCCGCCTCATTTGCGGCATGCGAAATACTGACCCTGCAAGCCTGTCTCTATATAAAATTATCCAATAATAACGGCTAAATCCGGGTGATATCCAAAAATCTTTAAGATTTCAGAGAGCACTTTCTGGTAATGGCAAAAAAAAAGGGAAAGTCTGCAAAAGAAGAAGAGCCAATGAAACTGTTCTATATCTTCTATAACCAGGAGAGGTGGGACAACTGGATCGGCACCCTGAAAGAGTCGAATTTCGAGATCGACCCTGAATCGGAGGATATGCCTGAAGGCTTCCGCACACTCTACAACTTCGCTATGGATATCACGCTCTCGGTATTGAAGATCATCAAGCTCTTCAAAAACGATCGGTTCACGAAAGATGAAGCGCTTGAAAAACTGAACGAGGTGGAGGCCATCGTGATGTGCGATGTTCCACACCCGGAGATCGAGGAGTACGTCGAGTCGCTCCAGCTCTCACTGCTCGCCCTCTTCGCTTCATGCAGGACATACCTGGAGGGGGAGTACAAGACCGATATCAAGGCGCTTGTAAAGGAGGGGAGAGCAGCAGTCGGGGAGGACATGGAGAAAGCACTCGAGATCGCCGCCGACATCGGCGCAAGCGTCATCGACGGCGCAACCTGCTGTGGAAAATACGTGAAAGACAATATCGAGTCACCGAGTCTCTTTGACGAGTGGCTGATCGAGATCGAAGGCATGAATGAGGCCATGTCATCGCTCAAGAACTTTGACGAGGTGGCCGGAGAGACTTCGTGATAGCCGAACGGGCACGGTTCAGATATGCCAGGAAGATCGAGCGTGCTGTCGGGTACCGCCTTCCCGACCAGGCGTTCTCAGGCACGATGCTCGATGCAATCTACTCCCACCTCGACTTTGACAGGCTTGACCACACCTTGAAAGAACAGATACTTTCTTTTTTTGACAGTTTTCTCCGGTGCAACTGCCGCGATGCGCCGATGTGCGGGTGTCCCGAGCGTGCGTTCACGCGGGAACTGGTCGAAATCCGCGAGAACGGGCTCAATCACCGCCAGATATCGGAATATCTCCTTGATGAATATGGTATCGACATATATCCCGCTGATGTACTGAGCTTCCTCGAAGAGACTGTCCACGTACTGGAGGCCATCAGGGACATTGCGACCCTGAAAGAGATACCAGATCTCGAGAGTTCCACCAGGGAGCATATCGCCAAAATCGAGCGATAAAGCCTTTTTTCTTCTCCGGATACGTCGTCGGCCCGATACCTATATGCTTGTCCATGAAAAAGGGGACATAGACGACCCATGGAGATCATGCGTACGCTTGAAGTGCAGTGGACGCACAAAACCGGCCAGACAAAGTCCTGTTACCTCTGTTCCGATACGGGCAGGGACTTTCTTGAGCTGCTCCGGGATGTCACACCCATCCTTGAATCGGACGGGATCCGGGTGGCTGTATCGGAGAAGGCGACCATGGGCGGTGAAGAGAACAGGATCTTTCTGAACGGCAGGCCCCTGGAAGAACTCCTCGATGAGGCACAACAGGGCCAGTCATATTGCCATTCCACGAAATGGGAGTATATCGACGAATCACGAAAGGAGGTGGCCGGCCCTGGCGGGCAGGTATGCCAGGAGGCGCCCGAACTTCTTTTCAGAAAGGCGATCCTCCGGGCACTGGAGCCGGGCTCCCCGTGAACGGCCGGAATAAAAAAAGGGGCTTTCAGTATCCTGTCCCGGTAACCACGACCTCCTTCTTCCCGCGGAGCGCGAACCCGATGACGATTGCGATTAAGCCATAGATGACGAAGAAAGCGCCGACGAGATAGCCGAAGAGTATCAACGCCCCGATCAGCGGATATACCATGAAGAGGAGAGCGAATATGATTGCCAGGACTCCGTCCAATGCAAGGAGCCAGCGGTGCTGGAATGTCTTTTCACTCACTGCGAATGAGATCGTCATGAGACCGATCACGAAGAGGACGACAGCGATGATCTCGACCAGTATGGCACCGAAGACGACAGGATAGACGATTCCTGCAACTCCTACGATAAAACCGAGAACCCCCGCAAGAAGGAGCAGGGATGACCGCGTCTTGCCCACGGGTGTCATGAGTGCCATGACGATGGCCATGAATGCGAGGAGGATGACCAGGAGACTGAAGAGGATGACCAGCACGGTAGCCGTTATCGTGGGAAAGAGCATGACGAGGATGCCGAAGAGCAGTGACAGCACTCCCAGGAAGACAAAACCCCCCCATTTCACATCAGATATGGTTACTTCATAGGTTTCATTCATATTCTACACCATTTTTTCGTATTCTACCAATGAAAATCAACTATTTATGCATTGTGGAGCACGGGATGAAATCCCGAGCATGGTGGACAATCCGGGAGCTTTTTCGGGTTTTTCAGGAATTACTCTTCTTTTTTCTCCTGATCTGCGGCCTTTTTTCCCCCGGCCGGTTTTCCAACCGTCTGCGAGAGCGCGATCACTCCCGACGTGTCTCCGAGCGTCATGGTGTCAAGCACGGTTGCGGGCACGATGACCAGTGTCGCCTTCTCTTTCAACCCTTCGTAGAGCATGTTCATGGCCCGGAGGTGGAGCGCCGTCGGGTTGTCCTGGTAGGTCCGTGCGGCTTCCTCGAATTTCTGCGCAACCTGGCGCTCCGAGTCTCCGAGAATTACCCGTGCCTGGCGTTCGCGTTCCGCCTGCGCCTGCATCGACATGGCGTCCTGGAGTTCGCCGGGTATCAGCACGTCCCGGATCTCGACGGAAGAGACATGTATGCCCCAGTGCTCGGCGCGATGTTCGATGATGCGCTGGAGCTCGAGGTCGAGTTTCTCCCTTCCTTCGAGCATCTCTGCGAGGTTTGAGCGCCCGATAACTTCACGAAGCGCAGTCTGCGCCGCCCAGCTCACCGCCGCCCGGTAGTCCTCCACCTCGAGCGCCGCCCTCCGGGCGTCCACGACCTTCCAGAAGAGCACCGCCTCCACGTCGACAGGCACGGTGTCCTTCGTGAGCGTCTTTTCAGCGGTGAACGACGTGGTGATGATCCGCGTGTCTATCCAGTAGACGACGGATTCGACAAGCGGGGATATCAGGAAGATGCCCGGGCCATAGAGACCCTTGTACTTCCCAAGCCTGAGGACAACTGCTCTCTCCCACTGGTTTGCCAGCTGGATGGCTGCCGGGATGGCGAGTGCGACGATCAGGGTCACGGTCGCACCTGCAAGAAAGAGTATGCCGCCCGGGGGCGGAAGGAGTGTCCAGGAGACCAGGAGGCCGATTGCCAGGAGCACGAGAAAGAGTGCTGCCTGGATGGGATTTGGTTGTTTCATACGCTTTCACTGATCACGGGAGAAAATAATGGTATTGATTGCTGAAAGAGACCCCTTTGATCTCCGGATTACCAGGGCCCCGGTCTTCTTTTCCGGCTGCGATCCCGGCCTTCATCGGGACGACACACCAGGGGGCTGCCGATGCCATGCAATGGTCGTGCGGTCAATTCACCTTCCATTTGTTCCGGAGACAAGAGAGATTATGTCACCGAGCGCCTCGTCCGAGAGTCTTCCCTTCTTTGCAATAATGTCTGATGCCCGTA
>JAHDSI010000165.1 GCA_018432765.1 Methanoregulaceae archaeon
CATTGCAGGGCCACCGATATCGATATATTCGATCAGTTCGGCCAGCTCAAGGTTCGTTTCCGCCATCTGTGAGAACGGGTAAAGGTTGACGACCAAGAGATCGATGGGCGCAATACCATGCTCCTGCATGACCTGGTCATCGACACCTCTCCGGCCCAAAAGACCTCCATGAACGCGTGGATGGAGTGTTTTTATCCTCCCGTCCATCATCTCGGGAAATCCGGTGTATGCAGCAACCTCGAAAAACCCGATGCCGGCATCATGGAGAACCCTGCCCGTGCCTCCCGAACTGAGTATCTCTATGCCGTTGTCTGCCAGGACCCTCGCGAGTTCCACGATACCCTGTTTGTCCCAAACGGAGAGGAGTGCCCTTTTCATAGACCAGTATATGCCATGATATGTTATGAGCGTGATGCATCTGTCCCAACAATCCTGCAGGTCGCCACCCTCCCCTGTTCTCAACAGTTATCTCTCTGTAGTCTCCATTACTGAAATACTCTCATGGTCAACCCGCCCGTAAAATCTGTCCTGTACTGGTGCAGCGAGTGCAATATCCCACTGCTTGGTCGTACCTGCGGGTGCGGCCGGGAGGGCAGGCGCATTGCACTGAACAGGCCGTACGATGTCAGGCCTGCCCTGAAGACCGATATGGATCTCATGAGAGATCTCCTGGCCCGGCGGTTTGGATGCCGGGAGATCCCTACGGTCATCCTCCTGAACAAGACCGGAGGACTGGACCGGAACGACCAGGTGATCGCCAACGGGGAGCGGTTCGGATGGCTCACGTTCGATCCCAGTTCAAAGGAGTACAGCTTCGATCCCTCGTTCGAAGCCCTCCCGTTCCTGGTCCCACGGATTACAAAAGGCATCGTGGACATTACCGATGCTCTTCAGAGGGACCCGTCCCTCTCGGGCAGGCGCATCGGAGGAAAACGTGTCCGGGTGAAGAGCACCCTCCCGGACGGGACGGTCGTCGTGAGGGCTGGCTCATTATGGGGTGTCGGCCAGCAGAGGGATGGCCATGTCAGGATCAAGCAGATCGGGAAGGTTACCCCGTGCACCTATCCAGAATCGGACTGGGACCTCGCAGTCGTGAAAAACACGCAGGCCTTGAAAAACCTCGAGCGAAACGCGGTCAGGTTCATCAGGCAGCATACCCGGGATAAACCCTGTGTGAATGTCTCGTATTCGGGCGGAAAAGACAGCACCGCAGCCCTTGAACTGGCTCGGAGGGCCGGCGTGGAGACTGCGTATTTTATCGATACCGGGATGGAGTTTCCCGAGACGCTGGAGTTTGTCGGGGGGATGGATATCCCCATCCGGCTGCATGGCAGGGATTTCTGGGAGAAGGCAAAAGAGGCCGGCCCCCCCGCAAAGGACAACCGCTGGTGCTGCGAACACCTGAAACTCCAGCCGGTGAAGGACTGGCTATCAGGTACCGGGGAATGCGTCACCGTCCAGGGAAACAGGTGGTACGAATCCTTTGTGAGAGCCGGTATACCTGCGGTGAGCAAAAACCCCTTCAACCCCGGACAGGTGAATATATCCCCGATCAGGAACTGGAGGGCTTTGGAGGTCTTTCTCTACATGTGGTGGAGGAAACTTCCATACAATCCACTCTATGACCTGGGTTTTGAACGGGTGGGATGCTGGATGTGTCCGGCGATGCTGGAGAGCGAGTTCCGTCGGGTAAAGGAGCTTCACCCTGATCTGCACAAAAAGTGGATGAAATTTTTGCGGGAATGGTTCACGGACAGGGCTGATGACCGGTATCTAACCTGTGGATTGTGGCGCTGGGAGGCTCTCCCCCCGAAGATGCGCGAGCTTTCAGCCGAACGAAAGATCCGGATCCCAAAAGGGAGATAATTATCACCGGATTTTCGTTTTGCAGAACCGGATTTGCGAATGAACGCTTCCCCTGCCGTTTACAAAATAAATAGTTTTATATAGAACCACAATGCAATAGATAACTGATCATCGTATGGCTCAACCAACAGAGGAGGCTTCTTGTGGTCCTGATGAAGAAAAAAACGAATTATCTGGGGTAAAATTGGAAGAGTCCTCCCCTGATGCGGAAGAATTGCAGAGAAAATACGAAGAGCTCAACAATCGATTCCTTCGGCTGGCAGCTGATTTTGAGAATTACAAGAGGAGGGTGACGCGGGAGACGGAGTCCCGGATAACCCGTGCCATTGAAGAATTCGCTGTAGACCTGCTCGAGGTGATCGACAATTTCGAACGGGCTCTCGCAGCAGAGGACTCATCTGCACGGGAAGGACTTGAGCAGATCAGCAAGCTGTTTGAAACAATCCTGGCCCGCCATGGTATCCGGAGAATCGAATCCATGGGAAGGGTCTTTGACCCGTCAGAGCACGAGGCGATAGCCGCTGTCCCCTCTGATCACGAGGAAGGGATAATTATCGATGAGATCTGTGCAGGATACTGCATGAACGAAAAGATAATACGGTGTGCACGGGTTGCTGTTTCGAAAGGAAAAAAGACTGACAATACAAGTGAGAGTGAGTGAAAATGGCAAAAGAGAAGATTCTTGGTATAGACCTGGGGACCACGTTTTCCTGCATGGCAATCATGGAGGCGGGAAAACCCATCGTGATTCCCAATGCAGAGGGACAGCGGACAACCCCCTCGGTGGTGGCATTTACAAAAGACGGCGAGCGCCTGGTGGGAAGTCTTGCAAAGAGGCAGGCGATCACGAACCCCGAACGGACGGTCCAGTCCATAAAGAGAAAGATGGGGTCGACCGAGAAGAAGAAGGTCGACGACAAGTCCTATACTCCGCAGGAGATCTCGGCCATGATCCTCCAGAAGATGAAGCTGGATGCAGAGGAATATCTTGGCGAGAAGATATCGAAGGCCGTCATCACGGTTCCGGCCTATTTCAACGATGCTCAGAGGCAGGCAACAAAGGATGCCGGCCAGATCGCAGGTCTCGAGGTGCTGCGGATCATCAATGAGCCGACCGCGAGCGCGCTTGCCTATGGCATAGACAAGGAGGGCGACGCCACGGTCCTCGTCTACGATCTCGGTGGCGGGACCTTCGACGTCTCCATTCTGACTCTGGGAGACGGCGTATTCGAAGTGAAGTCCACGTCAGGAAACAACCTCCTGGGAGGAGACGATTTCGACAAGCGTGTCATGGACTACCTGGTCGAGGAGTTCCGGAAGAAGGAGGGGATCGATCTCCGGAAGGACCCGATCGCCACACAACGGTTGAGGGATGCTTCCGAGAATGCAAAGATCGAGCTCTCCCAGAAGATGAAGACGAACATCAACCTCCCGTACATCACGACCGATGCAAGCGGGCCCAAGTTCCTTGACATCGATCTCTCCCGTGCAAAGCTCGAACAGCTCATCGGAGACCTGGTGGAATCGACGGTCAACCCGGTCAAGCAGGCGCTCTCCGATGCAAAACTCACACCCGACCAGATAGACCACGTCCTCCTGGTGGGCGGATCGACCCGTGTGCCGCTCGTCAGGGAGACGGTCAAGAAGATCCTTCACAAGGAACCCGACAAGGGCATCAACCCCGACGAATGCGTGGCGCTTGGTGCTGCCATACAGGGGGCGGTACTCTCCGGTGAAGCAAAGGACATCGTACTCCTGGACGTGACCCCGCTCACCCTCGGAATCGAGACACTCGGCGGTATTGCAACAAAGCTGATCGAGCGGAACACCACCATTCCCACCAGGAAGAGCCAGATCTTCAGCACCGCTGCCGACAGCCAGACGAGCGTCGAGATCCATGTCGTGCAGGGAGAACGGGCGCTTGCCAAGGACAACTTCACGCTGGGACGGTTCCAGCTGACCGGCATTCCCCCGGCTCCGAGGGGAATCCCCCAGATCGAGGTCACCTTCGATATCGATGCAAACGGCATCATCCATGTCTCTGCAAAGGACCTTGGAACCGGCAACGAACAGGCCATCACGATAAAGGGCGACAAGAAGCTATCAGAGGACGAGATCAACCAGATGGTTGAGAACGCGAGAAAGTTCGAGGAGGATGACAAGCAGAAGCGGGAAGAGATCGAGCTTCGCAACATGGCCGACACCGCAATCTTCTCCGCCGAGAAGTTGTTAAAAGAGAGCCCTGACCAGATCGAAGTGGCCGACAGGGAGAAGGTCGAGCAGCACATCGGAGATCTCCGCAAGGCGCTTGATTCTGACAACACCGAAGATATCAAGAAGGAAGTGGAGGCGCTGACAGATGCGGTCTATTCCATTACCACGAAGCTCTACCAGAAGGCCCAGGCCGAGAAGGCAGGCGGGGAGGGTGAAGCACCGGGTGGGGGAGGAGCCCCTCCCGAGGACGACACGGTAGTGGACGCGGACTTCAAGGTAAAAGACGAGTGAAGTCATGGCGGCGGGAGACTACTACGAGATCCTCGGAATACCGAAGAACGCGGATGAAAAGGAGATCAAGAAGGCTTACCGCAACCTGGCCAGGAAATACCATCCTGATGTCTGCAAGGATGAAGGTGCTGACGAGCGGTTCAAGAAGATAAACGAGGCATACAGCGTCCTCTCGGATCCACAGAAGAGGTCGCAGTACGACCAGCTCGGCCACGATACCTTCACGAACGCGTCCCGGGGCTCCTATACCGGCGGCGGAGGATTTGGAGGTGGCGGTTTCCACGCCGATTTCAGTGGATTCGGAGACATCTTCGACTTTTTCGGAGGAGGCTTCGGGAACAGGGGGTACAGCGGCCCCCAGGCCGGAAACGACCTCCTGATGAAGGTCCAGATCTCACTCGAGGATGCGGTCTTTGGCACCGACCGCGACATCGAGCTTGCGCATACCGAGGCATGCCCGTCCTGTGATGGTACCGGCAGCGAGACCAGGAAACTCGTCAACTGTCAAAAGTGCGGAGGGACTGGCCAGATGCGGCAGATGAGCCAGACAATCTTCGGCCAGTTCGTGCGCATGAGCACCTGCAGCGAGTGCGGTGGCCGGGGCAAGATCCCTGAGAAGCGCTGCCCTGCGTGCAGGGGATCCGGCCACACCCAGGTCAGGCGGACCGTCTCGGTGCATATCCCTGCCGGCGTGGAGACTGGAATGCGTCTCCGGATGGAAGGATACGGGGAAGCAGGCGATTACGGGGCTCCAAACGGCGATCTCTTCATCGAGGTCTATGTACGGCCGCATGAAAAATTCACCCGCAAGGGTGACGACCTGGAGACATTCGTAGAGATCTCGCCTGCCCAGGCTGTCGTTGGCTCCGTGGTTGATGTCGAGACCATCGAGAAACGGACGGTCGAGCTGAATATCCCTGCCGGTATCCAGCATAATACCGCCTTGAAGATCCCGGGCGAAGGTGTGAGACGGAGGGGCAAGCCCGGAGATCTCCTGGTCCGGGTCAGGATCGCAATTCCAAAACAGCCCGATCCGGCGGTCAGGGAGATGTATGAAAAGATCCTGGAGGCCGAGGGTTCGCGTGCACCCGAAGCGAAGAAGGGGTTCTTCTCCGGGTTCATGGGCAAGAAATAGGGTTTTATTATTTTTGTCCAATTTCGGTTTTTTTCCGGTATTGAAATATTCACCCTGACCTTTACACCCCCTCTGGAGAAAGATGAATTATCCGGAACGTTTCCAGACACGTTCCACCGGTGATGTATTTTGTGAACGCAGCTTTTTGGATCTTCCCTGTTCCGGTAACAATCCCAAAAATCACTATATGGGATATTTTCGATTCCAGATATGGTCTCTTTTCCGGGTCTCAACAGAAAAGATTGCGGCAATGGGCCAGAAGATGTATCTCCATCCCAAACACCAGGGTTGATTCGGTACAATGGAAATCTATATGCCTTCCCAATATCAATACCCGATTATGTCAAGAATGATATTTCTTGGTGCATTGCTTGCAGTCCTGTGCATATGCGGGGTCTCTGCGGAACCGCTTGATCTTGAGGATATGGTTGGACCGTCCCAGACGGCCTGGGATGCGCTGAAACCGCTCAGCACGACGCCCTACACGCAGACGGCCTGGGATGCGCTGAAACCGCTCAGCACGACGCCCTACACGCAGACGGCCTGGGATGCGCTGAAACCGTTGAGCTCACCACCCACGTATACGTACTGGCAACGGTTGAAATAAGCGTGGAAGGTATAATGCACCGGTTCGGGGTCTTTTAAGATTCCAGTAGCCATTATGCCGCTCACACATTTTTCCCATACATAACCCCGACCTTATCATTCTCAAAGGGGACGCTCCCAGGAAACGCACTATTTCGTATCCGTATCGCTGCGGCGTCCCAAACTGCGTTTTGAACCCGTACCTGGGGGTATGAGCGTATGCCCTCCCTGCCGGATGAGCAGCGGATGAGATGGAGACTGTCTTTTGGAGAAGCGGGACAGCCTGTGCCAGCCAGTTTCCGGATACCCTTTACCTAATCCGTAAGATGTCTCAATACCGCCGGGACAATCTCTGATAACGAGGGATGGATATGGATCCCTGAAAGCGCCTCTACCGTATCTCCACGGTTCATCGCGTTGACAATCTCCTGGATGAGAATCGGCGCCTGCGGCCCGATGAGATGGAATCCGAGGATTCGATCGGTCTCTTTATCGACGATGATCTTTGCAAACCCTCTCTCCTCCCCCATAGCCTCTCCCTTAGCGATATCGCGATAGTGGGCCTTCCCCACCAGAACATGGTGGTCAATTCGTGCTGCCCTCTCTGTCAGTCCGACGGATGCAACCTGTGGGTACGAATAGACGGCGTGAGGTACCGCCCAATAGTCCATGGCCGTCTTTTCCGGCCTCGTGGCATTGTGCCAGGCGATTGATGCCTCCCTGTTTGCGGCATGGCGAAACATCTGCCTGCCGTTTGCATCCCCGACCGCCCAGATGTTCTCGACGCTGGTCTCAAGGTACTCGTTTGTGACAATGTACCCTCTCCTGTCGGTCTCTATTTCCGTGTTTTCCAGGCCCAGGGTGTCTGCATTCGAGCGCCTCCCGGTTGCAACCAGGACTGTTCCTGCCTGGACATGCACATCCTCCCCGGTATCGGTGTCGTGTCCATACAGGTGGATGTCTCCACTCCCGCCCCTGACAGAGGTGACCTCGGTTCCGGTCAGCAGCGTCATTCTCTTTCCAAGCGCATCGGCGAGCGCCAGGGAGATCTCCTCCTCCTCCTCAGGAACAAGAAACCTGTTTCGTTGCACGACGGTGACTCGTGTCCCCATCGCCGCGAAGAAGTGTGCGTATTCTGTCGCCACGTATCCGCCGCCGATGATTGCGAGGTCGGCAGGAGTGCTGTCAAGTTCGAGTACCGACTCGTTGGTAAGATACGGCACCCCGTCAAGCCCTTCAACAGGCGGGATGGCAGGCCGTGCACCGGTGCAGATGAAGATCTTCTCGGCCTGCATGGATCTGCCATCCACCTCCATCACGTGGTCATCAAGGAACCTCCCCTCACCCTCGTAGAAGTCGAGCCTCTCCGTATTCTGCTGTATCCATGAGCGGGTGAAGCTGCTGTTCCTTGACCGGGTCTCCCGCATCCTTTCCATGATGTCCCGGAACCGGATCGATAGGTCTCCTGCCGTAACCCCGAGTCTTTCCGCCCCTCTCAAACTCTCGATCACGTCAGCAGGATAGATGAGCATCTTGGAGGGGATGCAGCCGGTATTTACACAGGTGCCGCCCGGAGGCCCCCTGTCGACAAGGGCGGTGCGAAGACCTGCACGAATGGCCATGCTCGCAACCGAGCCGCCTGCGCCTGAACCCACGACCAGGACGTCATAGCTCTTCATCGGGGATCCTGCCCCTCCGCAAGCATCGCCAGGGATGCATTGATAAAGGCCGGAAGGTCACCCGGGTTTCGGGAGAAGAGGAGGTTATTGTCCCTGACAACCTCCTGGTCGACGAATTCGGCACCGGCATTGATGATATCCTGGATGATGGATACATATCCGGTTATTCTCCTTCCTTCGAGCACCCGGGCAGATATGAGCAGCTGGGGGGCATGGCATATGCCAAGGACGGGCTTGCCGGAGAGAACGAATTCACGCACGAAGCCGACAGCGACGGGGTCTGCCCGGAGTTTGTCGGGCGAATACCCGCCCGGAATGAAGAGAGCATCATAGTCATTCACGTGCGTGTCATGGACGGATCGCTCGATTTTCACCCGTGTCTTCTCCGTCTTTCCAAAAACGGTCTTCCCTCCCTCCAGGCCGACAGTCACAACCTGGTGGCCGGCATCACGAAAGGCCTGGACGGGCTCCCTGTACTCGCTGTCCTCGAACAGATCCGTAATCATCACTGCGATCTTTTTCATCACTGCCACTCCAGGAGTTAGCTTCCTGCACCCGCTGTATAAACCATTCGGTTGTTTCAGAAAAGGCACTTATGTGCTTTCATTGCCAATTGAATACAGGCAGATGAAACTGATTGTCGAACTCTCGGGGGAGCACCCCGAGATACCGTTCGCCGAGCTCGAGATACTCGGCCCTGTTCTTGAACGGAGACGGCAGGTGGCCGTGGTCGATGCGCACGATGCGGCAGGTGCCCGGCGGCTGGCGATGGCCCATTGCGCGCTCGAACACCTCGGTGAATGCGAGGCGCACGGAGAGAATCTCTTCTCTCTCCTCGGGAATCTCGATATCACGTCGGACGAACCTTTTGCCGCCAGGGTAAAGAAGATCCCCGGAAACACGATGGATCTTTCCGGTGGGGACATCGAGAAGATGATGGGCGCCCTGATCAGCGGGACTGTCTCGCTGAAAAATCCTTCGACGGTATTCCGGGCCGTGATCTCGGAGGATCGGTGTTACCTCGGGCGTGTCATCATGATCCAGGACCGCGCCTCTTTTCACCATCGGCGACCTGGGAACAGGCCGTTTTTTCACCCCGGCGTGATGATGCCCAGGGTTGCCCGTGCCCTTGTCAATATGTCCCTTGTCAGGGAGGGCCAGACGATGCTCGACCCCTTCTGCGGGACGGGAGGTATCGTCCTCGAGGCAACGCTGATGGGGATCCCGGCCATCGGCAGTGATATCGACCCGGAGATGGTGACTGGAAGCCGGGTAAACATCCCCCGCGGGGATTGTGTCGTCGCAGACAGCACAGATCTCCCCTTCCGCACCGGATCGATGGATGCCGTGGTGACGGATCTGCCGTACGGGCAATCCTCCGCCATCCGGGCCCGTGATCTCGATTCCCTCTATTCCGGGACCATCGGTGAGATCCGGCGGGTTCTTGCACCCGGAAAACGGGCGGTCCTCGTGACGCACCGGGACATATCGGAGCTTGCAGGGGAGTATATGCAGGTTGCTGCGATGTACCGGCAGCGGGTCCACAAGAGCCTGACCCGGTGGATCCTCGTCCTCGAAAAGAGACCCGGAAATTCCCCCGACCTGCAGAAGCGAATATAGGAGATGGACCAGATATATCATAGGAACGGAATGGATCGCGATCTTTTGACCTGTCATATGACTGACAAGGGGATACGGGCGGGAAACGAGGACGCCTGCGGTGTCTGGAAGATCAACGGCCCGGAAGGCACCTTCACGCTCCTGGCAGTGGCGGACGGCCTTGGAGGCCACCCGGCAGGAGAAGTCGCAAGCCGCCTGGCCCTGGAAGCCCTCTCCCAGCAGATTACATCGCGAATCGCGGAACCCGCGTCCGGGACCGGGGACCTGGGCACCATCATGCTTGATGGATTCCGGTTTGCCAACAGTGTCGTGATCAGGGAGGGCGAGGAGACCGAAGGCTGGCTCGGCATGGGTACCACCCTCGTTACGGCGCTTGTCACCCCGGCAGGGGACGTCATCGTGGGCAATATCGGGGACAGCCGGGCCTACCTGATCGACGGGTCCATCCGGCGAGTCACCCGCGATCATTCAAAGGTCCAGGAGCTCGTGGAGGCTGGTGTGGTCACCCCGGAATTTGCCGATCGCCACCCCATGAAAAATATCGTGACCCGTATCATCGGCAGGAGAGGGGAGATCCCCGATATCTACACGGAAACGCTCGGAAACGAACGGATTCTCCTCTGTTCTGACGGGTTGATCGATGGTCTCTCTGAGAACGAGGTCCTCTCGATTTGCTCAAGCGAGCGTATCGGAGAGGCATGCCGGAGACTGGTCGACGCTGCAAAGGAGAAGAGCAGGGATAACATCACCGTGGTCATGGCAGGATACCGCACGTGAAAGCCCCGGGGAGCATCCGGCCTCCCTGCCGTCAAAAAAAGGATTTACTTCTTCGATCCTGGCGCCGCGGTCACGATCCTGGCCGCATGAACGATCTCGGGGAGCCTCTCCACCGGAAAGCCCACCACCATATCTTCGTCATCGATCCCTGAGAATTTTCGTGATCCGTCACAACCAAGGGAAAAATTCATGTTGCCGGACAGGTAGGGATAGGCGGTGGTGTCTGCGCAGATGGACTGGATGCCCGAAAACTCTGAGAATATCCTTCCTCCGACCCGGAAGAGCCCTGACTGGGCAAGTTTTAGCATTACCTTCGGGCATGCGACGATCTGGACGACATGCGGTGAAAAATTGGCCTTTTCAAGCGGAGCATACAGAACCGCGTAGGTTGCGCCTGATTCGACGTGCGGGATACTGTGAATGGTCCGCATGCACGAGGCCGTGCTCTCGAACTTGCCAAGTTTGAAGTAGAAATGCCCTGTTTTCAGCGATTCGGTGAGTTCTCTTAAGCCCAGTGCCCATGCGCCGCCCATGCATTCATGGTTCTCGACCGTCGAATAGAAGACCCGGCCCTCGTTCCGCGCCATGCTGGCCATCTTGCAGTGCCGGAACACCCCATCCACCTTTTCCATCCCCTCCGGGATGTCTTCCTTGCCTGTGGCAAGCTTGATCGCGACCGGTGATCCCTTCAATCCGAGGGTTGTTTTTAAAATATCAGCCGCTTCTGCAAAATCGATCGTACTCATCAGGGTATCAGTCATGTATACACACTCCGTTCTCCAGGAGGAATCCTCTCTGTCCTATAACTTATAATTGTGGATAGGTGCAAATCGTGCCCTGTCAGAGCCGCCTGAGCTTGTTGTTGACCTTTTCAAAAAAGTTCCTGCCGGCATAGACAAAGAGGGCAGGCGATGCGGATTTCTGAACCGTTATCAGGTCGCCACGGCCCAGTTCGATGGAGGTCTGGCCATCGATGACCAGGTTTGCGGGCTTTGCGCTCTCCAGCATGATCTCTACCGTCCGGTCGGTATGGATAAGGTGGGGTCTCGAGGAGAGCATGTACGGCGCCAGCGGTACGAGCAGGACGCCCTCGATCCGCGGGTCCACGATGGGCCCCCCTGCACTCATCGCATATGCGGTGGATCCCGTGGGCGTGCTTATCAGGAGCCCGTCAGCCCTGAAGCGTTCCGCCGGGACGCCGTCCACCAGGACCGAGAAACGGAGCATCTTTGCCGGGCGGGTCGTGACGATGAGGGCTTCATTCAGGGCGTGCCCCAGGATCTCTCCCTTAACCGAGAGAGAGATGCGCATCCTCTGCTCGACGGGAAACCCGTAATCCAGGTTTTGTACAAAGCCGATCGCCTCTTCGGGCTCAAGATCGGCAAGGAATCCAACCTCTCCCCAGTTTATGCCGACGATGGGCACCTGGACGTCCATCTTCTGGACAGAGAGGAGTATCGTCCCGTCTCCCCCGACAATCACCGCGACGTCGGGAAGCGTGCCGGGAGCAGGGGTCTCCGGTATCGCCAGTGCGGCGGCGGTCGCCAGTTCGAACGTGACCACGTGGCCCGCCTCCCGGAGTGTATCTCCGAGATTCCGGGTATATTCCAGCGCACCCGTATCATCCACCTTGGACATGAGTTGGAAATACACCGCTTGGCTCACCTCAGGTATTCGATCACCTTTTGGTGCAGTGATCCGTTCGTGGCGACCATGCACCGCCCGATGGTGACCTCGTCGGGGAACCAGATATCGTTTCCGTCGAGATCGCTCACTCGTCCCCCCGCCTCTGTACACACAAGCATTCCTGCCGCTGCATCCGTAACCCTCAATGTACCCCGCAGATCAATAAATCCATCTATTCTCCCGGCACCGATATAGGACAATTCGAGAGCAGACGCGCCAAGGAGCCTCCAGCGGCGGATGTTTTCACCGAGGTGCATGACACGCCCGGGATCGAATTTCCTCCCGTACACGGAGAGTGCACTCTTGTGAAGATTCCCGATATCCGAGACATGGATCGCCTTTCCGTCGAGGAATGCAGACTTTCCATGGATTGCAGTAAACGTCTCACCGTTTGCGAGGTTCCGTACAAAGGCCTTCCTGACGAACCCCTCTTCTGCGTAGGCCACCGAGAGCGCATAGAACGGAATTCCGACAATTGCATTGAATGTGCCGTCGATAGGGTCCAGAAATATCGTCCCCTGGTCCCCTGCGATATCCACCCGTCCCGCCTCCTCCGAGATCAGGGTGTGGCAGAGGGGATTTGTGGAGAGATATTCAAGTATGCAGTCCTCGGCGATCCTGTCGATGAGCTTGGTAGGGGTCCGGTCAGCCCCCATCCCGACCTGCTCCCCTGCTCTTTTCGTCCCCACAAGGTCTTTTGTGGCGTCATGCACCATGCCGGCCATATCTTCGCAGGCTTTTAAAAATTCCATGATATCGTGCACACTCGTGTTGTCAGTGGGTATGTATTAAAGCCTGTAAAGATAAATTGGTAGTGCGTTTCGCAACAAGAGTGTGAATCTGATGAAGGAGCAGACTGAAATTGGAAAACTGCGCGAGGGCCGCTACGTGATCATCGAGGATGAGCCCTGCAAGATACTCGGAATCTCGATCTCAAAACCCGGCAAGCACGGTGCTGCCAAGGCCAGAATAGATGTTGCCGGCATTTTTGACGGTGTCAAGAGATCGATCGTGCAGCCCGTCTCGGCACGGGCATACATACCCATTGTAGAGAGGAAAACCGGCCAGGTGATCACCGTCAGCGGGACGACCGTGACGCTCATGGATATGAAGGACTTTACCAATTTCGATATAGAAGTTCCAGAGGACAGGGTCTCCGAGATGGAGATCGGAAGCGAGATTCCCTATATCGAATCAATGGGAAAGAGAAAGCTCGATATCAATTAAGATAGTCCATATACCTTTTTTGGCGTTATTCGGCCGGGATTTTTAAAAAATTGCCTGCCCTGTCACCACATATCAGTATTGTCCAATATACCTGTCAGGTACCTTGACCTCGATCCTGTACGACCTGATCATGTGGGTGTTGATGACAAAGTAGTAGTCTCTAGCGCTGCCTCCTTCGTAGAACTTCTCTATCCACGGCCTTGGGTCATACTCGTCTCCCTTGTCCCAGAGGTCAGGATCAAGCCCTCCCCGTGGCTCGATGGTCTTTACAAGGCTGTTATCGGAGGCGTCCCGTAATTCTATCGAGAAGTAGGGGAAGACCTCGGATGCAAGGACGTCCGCGACGCCGGCTTCCTTGCTGGAGGTCTCACCGACGTATCGTGTCTCCCATGGTTCGACCGTGTACCACAGCTCCCAGTACGGGAACGGGATCTCGAAAGACTCGGTCGTTCCGCCGGCTTTCCCCTGGATGGTAACATAGGTGAGGAGCTTTTCAGGGACAGCCGTGATCTCGGGCGGAAACATGTGGGTGGGCGTCGGCATGGCACTTGCTGGCGCCACGAAACCGAGTTTCTTTGATTCTCCCTCCCATGCAGGAATGGTCGTGGGAGGGGTGGTAACCTCGGTGGGCGGCATCGTGTAGGCGGAGGTCTGGTATACGATCTGCTTTCCTTCCGGTTCCTCTTCTGCACCGCCGAAAGAGGGAAGTTCCAGGTTTGCGGGCTCCCCGGTAAGCATGGGCTTTACGAAGAGTGCCATGACCAACACGATCACGAGCGCAGCCACCACTATCAGAAGGTCCCGCTTCTCCATTACCCAATGTTTGAATCTGCAGAATATATCAATATACTCGAGACGGCCACCATGACCCCTTCTCCCAAAAAGGGAGTATCCTAGCGACGATACATGCCCACTGTATCCCCGAACTGCACCACGTGTCCCCTCATGGCCCCTACAAGGTCTGCCTTGTTCGAGCCCGGAGCGAGTGTGAGCATCGAGTCCAGGCCGTAGACCTTGAAACTGTACCTGTGTGTCGATCCCACGGGCGGGCAGGGCCCCGTGTACCCGATCTTTCCGAGATCGTTTCTCCCCTGGACTGCCGATATGGGAGAGTCGACCACTCCGGTCTTTGGTATACCTGCGGGTATCACCTCCACCGGCCCGATGTTCCATATCAGCCAGGGCGTGAACGAGCAGCATGACTTGATGAATGGATTCACCGCCATGACCGCCACTGACGATGCTGACAGGCCCCTGATCCGTATCGGGGGTGACTCGTCTTCTCCGTCGCAGGTATAGGTTGGTGGAAACTCGAGGAAATCGAGTGACACGACAAGCTTCTCCATGCTTTGATGCTCATCCTTACAAGGGAAAAAGGTTCATGAAAGAGATGTACCGGAGTTATGGATCATGATACGAGAAAGAGACGGTGATAGTGGCGTGAACCAGTCACCACTCCATTGCTACACTGACGGGGCTTCGAGGGGAAACCCGGGGCCTTCGGCCTGTGCATACATCATCGTGGATAGCGCGGAGAGGGTTCTCTGCCAGGATTCCTGCTACCTGGGGAGAGGAACCAACAACTCGGCCGAGTATCACGCCGTGATCGAGTCGTTGAAGGCCGCTGCCCGCCACACCCGGGGGAGGGTCGTGGTCTTCTCTGACAGCGAACTGGTTGTGCGCCAGATAACCGGCAGGTACCGGATCAGGAAGGACCACCTCGCGGCTCTCTGCAGGGAGGCACTCTCGTACACCACGCACTTCGATGGCGTTGAATTCCGGAATGTGCCCCGGGATAACCCGTTTATTGCCAGGGCAGATTTGCTCTGCAACCGGGTCCTCGACACCCACGAGGGGAAAAAAGGATAGATGCCGCCTTTGCCATCAACACTA
>JAHDSI010000136.1 GCA_018432765.1 Methanoregulaceae archaeon
GGGTTATATAGCGAAAATTCCCTATCTGAAACCATGAATCCTGATAGTCCTGAGAGACAAGGAGTGATCACGGTCGCCAACCTGATGGCTCTCGCTGCACGAACGGCCCCAAAGGGGAAAGGGATGGACTCAATCGAGATATGCGTTGTGACAGGGGATGACCTTCAAAGGCTCGCTGTCGCCATGAAAGATGCCGGAAAAGCCCTTGGAATGGCGTTCTTTAACAGGGATTCCGCCAATGTGGCCGCTTCGGATGCCTGCGTGCTGATAGGCGCACGGGGGTATGAACCGGCTGGAATCAACTGCGGCGGGTGCGGATATTCCACCTGCACCGGGATGTCCGGGGCGTTCCAGGAGAACGAAGCCCGGGCTTACCATTTCCGGGGACCCGGCTGTGTCATCAAGATGGCCGATCTTGGAATAGCCGTAGGATCTGCAGTGAAGACCGCATCTATCCATAACGTGGACAACAGGGTGATGTACACCGCGGGAATTGCCGGGATCTCACTCGGCTGGCTTGGAGATTGTTCGGTGGGTTATGGCATACCACTCAGGGCAGCAGGCAAAAACATTTTCTTTGATCGGTCATGATCTAACAACTTGGGAAGTACAGAAAAATGGCAAAGATGAAGATCAGGGGTGGAGATCTCGATCTCGTCGAATACGAGTTCACTTCGTTCCCTGCAGGAACAAATATCCGCACAATCGGTCTGGAAAAATCCTATACGCTCACCCCACGGCAGGGAACCGTCAGGGTGCGGGCGCCGGCCAGAATTCACCTCACGGTGCTTGACATGAACAGGTTCTCGCCCGCTCGCCCGGGTGGCGGCGGTGTGGGTTTTGCTATCCAGCTCTACTGCAGTGTCGAGGTGGAATGCATAAAAGAAGGTCTCGAGATTGACTACACCCGGCCGTATATCATCAGGCATTTCGTGGAGGTTTTCAGAAAGATCACCGGCTACACCGGAGGTTTCAGGATAAAGGCCGAGGACCATCACCACGAGCATGTGGGGCTCGGTTCCACGAGTACCATCATGATATCCCTCGCACATGCCCTCAATGAGGCAGTCGGTAATCCGCTGAGCCCGGACCAGCTCCGAAAGGCCATAGGCTACAACTACGTGGAGGAGACTGCCGAAGGGGACGTTCTCTTTGGGTTCGAGACGGGTGTCGGCCCTGCGGTGAGTACGTATGGAGGGATGGCGATCATGGGCGACGAACTTGCTCTCGTCTATCACCACCCCTTCGGAGAGGGCAAGAATGTGTTCATCGTCATCCCCTCGAGTGATATCTCATCTGCAGGAACGAAAGAGTTCGATCTCCTGATGAACAAGGCGCGGGTACTCGACTACCGGGACCGTGAACTGAAGGCATATTTCATCATGATGGATCTCATCCCCGCGATCGAGGCAGATGATCTCTCCCGCATGGGAAGCGTCATCCACGAGATAGATTTCCGCGGGTCGAAACGGGCTGAAGTGGAGCACCACAGTTACAAGATCTACCATTACATGAGCCAGATGTATGAAGGGGGCCTGGAGTTTGTGGGGATGAGTTCCGTGGGCCCGTCAATCGCGATAATCACGGAGAAGACAAGGGCTTCGGTTGAGAAGATCCTTGAAGGCGTGGGAGTCGAGATCGCTATTGAAACACGCATTGACAACAAGGGGCTCGTCATCACCCACGAGCCGTAGAAAACTGCAGAGTACGGGGTATTAAAAGATTCAACGCGAAATAGTACAGAGTGCCGCACAGCCCATCCTCACCGTGGGATTTGACGCCCCTCCTGGCGCCGTTTGACATCATATTAGAGAATCCCTACCTGAGGAGAGCCTTTGCACTCACCTTTCCGTTTGCATTCATCATCACGTACATTCTCATCATGTACCATATCCTCCCTGAGGTGCAGTTTTTCCGCCTGGGGGGGATAATGCTTGCATATTTCTTCCCCCCGGCAGGAAAGGAGAGCATGATCCCGCTCGGGATTGCCCTGGGCATCCCCTGGTATTTTGTCGCACTCTCGATTGCGCTTGTCGATGTCGCGTCCTCGATGTTCCTCGTCTGGAACTTCGATCTCGCCCTCAAGATCCCCCTGCTCGGGAGCTGGATAAACCGGTTCGTGGAGGGAGGAGGAAAGATCATCTCGCGCCACCGGTGGCTTGAAGGGCTGTATTTCTTTGGCCTGGTGGGATTCATCATGTTCCCGCTCCAGGGCAGCGGAGGTGTCGGGGGATCATTGCTTGGCAGGATTCTCGGCCTGAAAAAGCTGGAAGTCCTTGCAGCAGTGACGCTTGGCGCATTCATCGGCTGTTTCGCTATTGCCATCGGGGTCGAATACGTGCTCATCATCCTTGAAAAATCGCTTCTCCTGGGATTGATGGTCATTCTTGTTGCAGTTACGGTTCTTGGAAGTTACCTGATAACCAGGTATAACCGCAGGAAGAAGGGGGAGGATGCTTGATCCACCAAAATCCGCACCCCCTGACGACACATACCAGTAAATATGGTAATTCAGAACAGTTTATGGCAAATGCGGTTCAAATATGAAAGAAGTCCTGTCGCATCCGTTTCCGGAAAAAGAGCGCGTGGGTAGTCGACCGGACGTTTGAACGATAGTCAATATAGAGAGGCAAACCAGGATGCATGAACTCAGTGTCGCCTACGACATCTATGCAACGGCGAAGCGTGCCGCCCAGGAACACCATGCCAGGCAGGTGAGCAAGGTCTTTGTCGATATAGGGGAGATGGCTATGATCAATCCGGAACAGGTTGAATTCCTGTTTCACACGATCATAGAGGAGGACGAGGTCTTTGCCGGGGCAGAGCTCGTGTGCAATGTTGTCAGCGTCCTGACACGGTGCAGATGCGGGTATGAGGGTGATGAGCGGTTTGTCTGCCCCCGTTGCGGTTCACTCCCAGAGATGATCCGGGGCAGGGAAGTTATGGTGAGCAATATCGAGATCGAGGTGGACGACTGATGAAGGTAAACCTGATGCATGGTGCCGGGGGGGAAGTCATGGGAGAACTCCTCCGCATCATCACGAGGCTGGAACATAACAATGCCGGTGGAATCGGCCTGGAAGCGCTGGATGACGGTGCGACAATCCCGATAGCGGGTGTTAATATCGTGTTCACGACTGATTCCCACGTGGTCCGCCCGATCTTTTTCCCGGGTGGCGATATAGGCCGGATATCGGTCTGCGGGACCGTCAACGACCTGGCCATGATGGGAGGACGACCAATCGCGCTCTCATGCGGGATGATTATCGAGGAGGGGTTTTTGGTTGAGGACCTGGAACGGATAGTCTCGTCCATGGACATTGCTCTCGGCGAATGCGGTGCCAGCCTGGTCACGGGCGATACCAAGGTCCTCGAACACGGGGCACTGGACGGGATCGTGATCAATACGGCAGGGATCGGGGTGGCGGAGAAGGTAATACGGGACAGTGCTCTCCGTCCCGGCGACACGATCATCGTGAGCGGGACGCTTGGGGATCACGGGATCGCCATCATGGCCGAGAGGTCCGGGTTCTCCCTTGGCCAGCAGATCGTATCTGACGTGGCACCGCTGTGGGGGCTTGTCGAGAAGGCTCTTGCCGCAGGTGAGATCCATGCCATGAAAGACCCGACCAGGGGCGGATTTGCAAACGCAATAAACGAGATGGCCGAAAAGAGCGGTGTCTCGATACGGATACGGGAAGATGACCTCCCGATACGAAAGAGCGTGAAGAGCGCTTCGGAAATGCTCGGCATCGATCCCCTCCAGGTCGCAAACGAGGGAAAAGTGATCATGGGTGTCCGCCCGGAGGATGCGGAGGACATACTCTCGGCAATCCGTTCCCACACGTATGGACGTGATGCGGCTATCGTCGGAACGGTCACGAAGGGTGCGAACGTCATCATGGAGACCGGGATCGGAGGCGAGCGATTCATTGAGCCACCGGTTGGCGATCCCGTCCCGAGGGTGTGCTAGGCGATCTAATCCGAAGCTGAATAGATCTCGATGTAGTTGGAAAGGATCTTTATTGCCTCGTATTCCCTCTTTCCACCGCACTTTTTTGCCAGTGCCAGGTGGTGGCCGATGAGATCGCGAAGGGCAGGATCCCCGGTTCGGACATAGCGTGTTGCATGGACCGTCGCCTCGATTATACCGTTGAATCCCCTGTTTACCGGGTGGACCACGTGGCGGACGATCTCCTCGTGCACCGGTTCCAGCCCGACTATCAGGGCTTCAGCCGTCTCTCTCTCGATGACCGTTCTCATGGCCACCCATGCCTCCGCACAGTCAAGGCGGTGAACGGTCAGGCCATCTACGGTCTCGGACACGAAAGCCTCTTCCGGCAGGTCTTCAAACGCCGTCATGACATAGATTACCGGGTCGTGCACGATGTTTGCGACCATGTACCCCTGTTTCTCGATATTTTCCACGGTGTGGCTCCCGAGAAATGCGACCAGGGTGTACCGTCCGTTCCGGAGTATCACTCCCATCGGTGCAGCATTCACCGTCGTCGTCGCGATG
Source organism: Methanoregulaceae archaeon (assembly GCA_018432765.1). Lineage (GTDB taxonomy): Archaea > Halobacteriota > Methanomicrobia > Methanomicrobiales > Methanospirillaceae > SD8. The sequence continues at coordinate 4,520 of JAHDSI010000136.1, forward strand.
ACCTCGTTGATTCCCTCTCTTAACAGTCCCATTGCCATCCTTCGCACAGGGCGACATAGATAGATGCGATGATGATGTCCGCGATGGAGCCCGGGTTTATCCTCTTCCTGATACACTCGGCATCGAACGTCTCAAGGTCCCGGAGCCCTTCGCGGACTTCCATCGCTTTTGTCATGACCTCCCATGCCGTATCCTGTCCATGCTTCTTGATGACGAACGTATCGGGTTCGACCGAGAGGAGCCATAAAAATGTTTTTACTATGGAATCACGACCGCACCCTTCTTCCCATAACCGGTCGGCTGTCCGTCGGGTGAGTGCAAAACCGTTCACCCATTCCCTGGCGACCATGTCGTTCGAGGCCGAGTGGAGCATCACGTCGTAGAGGTTCATCCCCCGGCGTCTCAGTTCCTCGTACACCTCCGGATCATTCACGTCAAGTTCGTCTCTTGAGAGGACACGGACTTTCGTCTTTCCAAATGCCCGGTAAAAATCCACCGCGTCATCAACCGTGGTCTCATGCACCACCCTCGTGGCGCCGGAGATCCCTCCACCCATCATTAATGGAACCAGGAGAATAAACGCCCCGAAATGCGTATTTCCCCCCGAATGGACACTGGAGAGATCGACTGCCTCGTATATGATCTCCCCCACTCCCGCTGAAGCCTCCCCTGCCCTCTGGAGTGCCGGTCGGGCGAGGATGATGGATGCCAGGAAGTGTTCAAGGCGGGTATCAGGATAATCATGACAACGGTCGACGTTGCCTGGTTTTGGATATGCACTGACCTCCAGCATCATTGCCAGCTGTGCCAGTTCAGCCCGATTCAGCTCGCCCGGATTCATCGAATATCTTTTTCATTATCAGTTCTGAGAGATTATGTTTGTGCCGCATGTAGTCACGGTTGGAAAGGCCGATCTCCCGCAGTGTCATATCCCGGAACATGCAGGGTGAAGAGTCCTTGCAGCACCATGCAAGACTTCCGAAACAGGTCTGCCTCCCCTCCTCGAGGGGCGTGCTCATGACTCCGTCCTGCTTCATCTTCAGGTACTCCTCGCGGGACATTCCTACCCTCTCCAGTGTCGGAATGAGCGGGCAATTCTTCACTGGCATGCAGCAGAAGGCGAGTGCGCGGATATCTCCGCCTCTGCAGAGCTGTTTTGGGGAATTGTACCATCCATGCTCGTCGGCAACCCTGCTGATGGCCGCGTCGAGTCCTGCCAGCGTCCGTGGATCAGAATGTCGCGCAAGGGAGACCATGTCTGCCCCGTGCGAGAGCATGTCCTTCATCCTGTCAAAATTGTTGATGGAGTTGTTCGCGATCAGAAAGAGGGGGCAGCTGTTCCGGATCTGCCTGATCTTGGAATGCCCAAAGTCCATCAGGTCTGCGTGGATGATATCTCCCCCGGCATGCCATATCTTTTGAGCCAGGAGACGGTCATCGGCACTGACACCCGCGCGTATCTTCACCGAGACCGTTACATCGGATGCCTTGAGCGCTTGTATGATCTCCTCGAGGCGTCCCGGGTGGTGCAGGAGATATTCTCCGCTTCCTGCATTGATCATGGCCTCCTGCCTGCAATGCGCATCAATCTCGTAGATCACCGCGTCTCCGAACTGATCGGCCAGTTCCGCGAACGACCCTGGTCCGCTGCCCCTGAGATTTATTCCAAAGACAACCCCGCTCTTCTCCATGAGCGAGACCTGTTTTTCAAGTTCTTTTGCCGGGTCGTCAAAGATAAACTCCTTCCTTCCTGACTGCGCCATTTTCCGGCTGGCGTCCAGGGTCTTTTCATCGATTGAATACCCTCCGATGAACCCGACACCGACGTGTTCTGACCGCTCCAGAATGTATTCCGTATCTACAATTCCTGACATCGAAGCAATTGCCAGCGGAGTCTTCACAACCTTGTTATTGAGTAAAATCCCGAAACGTTCAAAATATTGCATTGATTCCATGGTGCACACGCAAAAATTTTTTCCCTGGATATAGAGGTTCTTATAAGTATCAATTTAATCTGTAATAGGACTTTTGCATTCAGGTCAAATCTAAGGGATTGACCTGGATCCTTAGTGTCATGAAAACTGCAATAGACCCATAAACCCGGTCGGAGCAACGAAACAGCGAGGAGTGACCCGGATCATCTGGCGTTTTGCCTGGTCGTGAATAACCTGGTTCTTTGAGTCCCTATCCCTGGTTCTCGTGGATGCGTTGCATGAAAGACCGCCGTGCAGGACGACACAATCAGAATGTTTGGTTTCAATCCCTGCATCTCGTGCCGGATTTTTCCGGTGATCCAGATCCCCTCGTTCATGGCGGGAACATTTCTGGAAAATATGCTTATCCTATAAACTCTTTTTGTTTTTGTAAAGGAACCGCAATCCCGGGTTCTTCGATCTTCACCGGTACGAAATTGGTAATCATTTTAACAGTATCCGTGCTACATTGTACAATATGGTAAAGAAGGGATTATTACTCGTCGGACACGGACGCAAACTCCCCTACAACAAAGAGCTCGTCGAAGCCACAGGGAAACTGATATCCAGGAATTACCCTGAATACATCGTTAAATGCGGTTTCATGAACATGAACAGTCCAAGCATTGAAGAGTGCATGGACGAGTTCCGTAAAGAGAAGATCGATGCGCTAGTCGTCGTCCCGCTTTTCCTGGCCAAGGGAGTCCACATCCTGAAGGATATCCCTGCAATTCTCGGCCTTGCCGAGGGGACGAACCGGGGAGATTTCCTTCTGAACGGAGAGAGCATTCCGCTGCTCTATGCCGACCCGATCGGGAGTGACCCGCTCCTGGCCGATCTCATGGTCAAGAATGCCGAAAAAGTGCTTTCGGATCTCTGACACTGTATGAAGGTCCTGGTGCTTGACACGATCCACGGCGGCGGAGAGATCGCGCAGCACCTGGAGAGAAAAGGACACTTCACCGATATCGTGGATGTATACCGGGGGCGGGACGGCATCGGGCCAAACGATGCGTCGATGCGGTCCTATGACCTGATGATCGCCCCCGTCCACCTTGATCCTTCGTATTTTCTTCTTGGGTCCATGCGGATACCCTGTATCTCCCATCATGATGCAGTCCGCTGGATCCTCGGCAGTGACGTGCCGTCACCGATGATCGAGATCACCGGGGCGCGGGGAAAGACCACAACCGCACATGCACTCGCGCACGTGATGGATGGGACGGGCATTCTCCACGCGTCGACCGGAACCGTCACCTTTCCCGATCGAAGGATCCTCTGGAAAGGCAGTATCACTCCGGCCTCGGTGATCGAGGCAGCCATGCGGTCACGAAGCGGCAACGGATGGTTCATAGCCGAAATTTCGCTTGGTTTCTGTGGGTCCGGGGACCTTGGAGTCCTCACGTCGGGTGAGGACTACCGGTTTGCCGGCGGGAGACGAAGCGCTCTCCAGGAGAAGCTTCGTTCAGGGTTGCGGTTGCCCCGGCTTGTCACACCGCCGGGCGTACATGTCACGGGATCACCGGTGAGATGCGAGGATGCGGTGACGGTGAGGGGTGATTCCTGCCATTACTCCCTTGAAGGGATCAGGGGCTCTTTCCAAAACCCGCTCCTCCTTCTCCCGGGATACAGGATCCCTCTCATGCTCGCGGCCACGGCGGCGATGGTGCTTGGCATCGATCCATCCGATCTGACGAATTTTTCAGCACTTGAAGGCAGAATGGCCATGAAGGAGTGCGACGGAGTGCTGGTCCTGGATAATTCAAACAGCGGAACAAACCGCGAGACGACAGTTGCAGCCGCAGAATACCTCAAAAGTGTGAACCGAAAAGGTGCTGTCACCCTGGTGATCGGGCAGGAGGAAGACTCGGTATGCGAGGGCTTTTCTGCCGGGGAAGTCTTTGAGACGGTATCCCAGGTACAGCCGGATATCCTTATCCTTGTCGGTGATTACCTCGCAACTCACGCGTTGGCCGGGGATCAGGCAAAGAGCAGATTAGGAGCTCGTTCCAGGGTACATTCCTGCCATACTCTCGAGGAGGGAAGAGAACTCGCCACGAGACTGACAGAGGGCGGAGGGGTCATCCTTGCCGTCAAGACATGGAGATAGAATCATGAAATACATGCAGCCACGACCAAGTTCCATCGTTGCGGCGCTCTACACCGCCAGGGATCTCGAGGTTGACGTCGCAATCATGCACGGGCCGTCAGGGTGCTCCTTCAAACACGCACGCCTCCTCGAGGAGGACGGGCTTCACGTGCTCACGACGTCGCTTGCAGACGATGAATTCATATTCGGTGGACAGCAGCCGCTTGAATCCGTCCTCCGGTACGCCGAGGAGACTTTCAATCCACGGAGGATAGCTGTTGTCGGGACATGCGTCTCAATGATCATTGGCGAAGACCTCCAGTCGGCTATCGACAATTCCGGGATCAACACCCCCGCCATTGCAATCGAGATACATGCGGGCTACCCGGACAATATCGAGGGAGTTATCGCAACGCTTGAACCCGCCGCCAGGGCAGGCTGGATCAGCAGCGGGGAACTCGAACGGCAGAGATACATGCTCGAGAAGGCAAACGAGGTGGAACGCCTGCGCGGTGCGGCCTGCAAGCCGTATATCGCCCCGTCACGGGGAGATCTCAAGCACAAGGTCGCTGAA
>JAHDSI010000216.1 GCA_018432765.1 Methanoregulaceae archaeon
ACTTTTCTTCACTCTCGCGGAGTGTCTCTTCCGCACGTCTCCTCTCGGTCACGTCCCTGCCGATCACCTGCACCCCGGAAAATATGCCGCCCTTTACAATCGGGGACAACGAGAGTTCCATGAAAGCGATAGACCCATTTTTCTTCCTGATGCGGGCTTCGATCTTCTCAACAAGGAAGCCTTCCTGGACTCTTTGAATGTGTTTTGCCACTGCCTCGTGGTCTTCTCTGGCGATGAATTCGTACGCTGTCCTGCCGATGACTTCCTGGGAGCTGAATCCCGTTATCCGTTCTACAGACGGGGAGACATATATCGCCTTGCCAGTCTCGTCTGATAAGAATATGAGTTCGAAGCTCCGCTCGGCAACCCCGCGGAACTTCTCCTCGCTCTGCTCCAGGGCCAGCTTCGTCTCGGTCAACTCGGTGATATCCTGGATGGCGCCGACCAGTTTTTCAGAAACGCGTTCCCCCGTTATTTTGCGGCCCATGACGTGGACAAAGAGACGACGACCTTTTGCGCTTGTCAGGGGAACCTCCATATCTATTGGATTGCCGGTATCGATGCAGTCGTCTATTGCCGCCTTCAACCCGGACCAGTCGGTATTGTCGAAGAGAAGGGAGATCTCCCCGATATCAGGTTTTTCATGTTCAGGAAATTCAAATATAGCCAGGGCTTCATTGGTCCAGTGTATCTGCCACGTCGATATGTCAAGTTCCAATCCCCCGACCCTTGCAAGCTTCCCGACTTCACTGAGAAGGTTCTCTCTCTCCCTGATGGCTTCTTCCGCACGTTTACGATTGGTTATATCCCGGAAGTACCAGACACGCCCGTAATAGCGCCCGTCTTCGGCGATCATCGGCGCTGAATAACGGTCGAATACCCTCCCGTCCCTGAGAGTGATCTCTTCCCGGCTCTCCAGATCGCGGTGCGCATAGAGATACCTGACGTGTTGGAGGAATTCTTCCGGGTTCTCAAGCTGATCAAGGGCTGATTGGAGGAATAAATCATCAGAACGGGTCGCGAGAGCGTCCGGTGGAATATTCCACATCTCTAAGAAACGACGGTTATATGAGAGGACTTTCCCTGCTTCATCGATGACGAGTATCCCGTCGATGGACGCCTGCTGCTGAGTGGAGAGTATGAGGTTTGAGAATTTCAGCGCCTGCTCTGCACGCCGCTGTTCGGTGACGTCACGGATCGTGCCCTGGAAACGGGTGGTATTCCCTTCCTCGTCGCTGATTGCAACAGATGTAATGAGCGTATTTATAATTGTGCCGTTCTTTTTCCGGAGCCTGACAGGATACTCCTTTGAATACCCGTGTTCGCTTATGAAAGCCAGGTGCCGCCTCCTCTCGTCCGGGTCTTCGTATACTTCGCTTACCGGCGTCCCCATCAGGTCCTGCCTGTTCTCATACCCCAGGAGCCGTACTGCCTCATCATTAAAGTCGATAAAACGCCCGTCGACAGAGGTGATGAAGACGCAGTCCCGCGATGTGGTGAAGAACGCCCGGTATCTCTCCTCACTCTGTTTCAGCGCCTCTTCCGCCTCCCTGCGGTGCACCAGCTCCCACAGATGGTTTCCGAGGGTGCTAAGGGCGTTGACGTCGCCCTCATCGTAGTCTACGGGCTTGTTTGCCGCCGCGAGTATCGCGACGATCTGCTCACCGTCAAATATCGGGACTCCGAGGTAGCGGGTGATGGGCACGTGCCCCTCCGGATACCCGTGTTTTGCGGGATGTGCGGAGCGATAATCGTTGAGAATGAAGGGGCTCCTCCGGCGGATGGCCTCCCCCCAGACGCCCGCTGACGCGATGGGGTAGTGCATCGGCTTGTCTGACACGGCACACTCCTTCATTGTACCCTTCGACCATGAATGAATGGTCATGACCGATTCGTCCGGGCTTATCAGCCCGACGAAGGAGTATTCGCTCTCCGTCATCCGGAGGCACGCCTCGAGGGAGTACCCGAACAGGTCGTGAAACGGCTCATCCTTCATCCGGTTCAGTTCCAGGAGCATCCGGGTTCTCGTGGCCTGGAGCCGAATCACCTTCTCTGCACGTTTCTGTTCGGTTATGTCGACGCCGACACCGATATACAGGGGGGGCTCCCCTGCCTTATGGGGGAGTTCACGGGTATTCCAGAGGAGGGTCTTTTTGGTGCCGTCCCTGCAGGTGACGGTAGTCGTGAAATTCTCGAGCTGCGACTGCGTGGAGATGATCTCGTTTATCCGGCGGGTAAGCTCGCGCCGGTAATCCTGGTCAGGGTAAATGGCCTTCCATATCTCGTTTCTCCCTCTCACTTCGTCGAAGGTGTACCCGCACATCAACTCGGCCGCCGGGTTCCATTCGATGACCCGTCCTTTTTCATCGAGGACCATCATCCATACGTTCGCGTTCCGTATGATCCGCTGCTGCACCTGCTGGCTCTTATCGAGGTCTGCCCGGATCCTCTCAAGATTCTCTGCCAGGTAGACTGCCAGTGCCCCGATACCGATGAACACGATGGTCCTGGCGGCGGCCCCCCCTATGGTTGCCGGGTCGCCCGGGTGGAAATACACGACGAGCCCCAGGTACAGGAAACTGAGGACAGCGATCCCCCAGAAACCCTGGCGTCTGTACCGGTATGCCAGGAGAATGATCGGGATGTAGTAGAGGTGCATGAAGATGATCGTGATGCCCTGCGAGAGGCAATATACCGTCAGCGTGACGACGGCGACGGAGAGCAGGGCTGTAACCGCCATCCATGTCCTCTCCCCCGTCGCGGTCACGGGATAGAGCATCCGTTTCATATCCGCCGGACCCCCCTCGCAGTCGGGTGCTTCATTCCTTCACCTTCAGCACCATGGAAAACCGTGTCCCCGTGCTCCTGTCGAGTTCGATCGTCCCGTCCAGCTGCTTCACGAGGGAGGTGACGAGGCGGAGCCCCAGTGACCCGGGATTCCGCCAGTCCACGTCGGCAGGAAAGCCTACTCCGGTATCTCCCACATCAAGAGATATGGTGTCGCCGTCGCGCCTGGCAGAGATCGATATCACTCCTTTTGTCCCTGGCGGGAACGCATGCTTGAGCGCATTGGATACGAGCTCGTTGATGATGAGCCCAAGCGGGATGGCGGTGTTGATGGGGAGCGTGATCTTTTCGATGTCGGTCTTCAAAACCACCCTCCGGGAACCGGTCTCGTAGTACGCGAAGAGCTGGGTGGTGAGGAACCTGATGTAATCGACGAGATCGATATCAGAGAGGCTCTCTGACTTGTAGAGTTTCTCGTGGACGAGCGCCATGGCACGCACCCGGTTCTGCGTCTCGGCCAACACCTGTCTCATCACAGGGTCCTGGATCTGGCGGAGCTGGAGGTTCGAGAGGCTGATGATGATCTGGAGGTTGTTCTTGACGCGGTGGTGGATCTCTCGCAGGAGCAGGATCTTCTCGTCAAGGGCAGATCGAAGTTTCTTCTCCGTCTCCTCGCGCTGTACGATCTCCTCCTCGAGTGACACGTTCGCGTCCTCGAGCGCCTTCGTCCGCTCCTCGACCTTCTGCTCGAGGACGGTGTTTAAAGAGCGGATCTCGGCCTCCATCAGCTTCCTGTCGGTGATATCGCTTGCGAATCCCAGCAGACGCTGGTCATCGATCCTGACCGCCTTGATAAGCCAGTACCGCACCTCCCCGCCCTTTGTCACAAACCGCGTCTCCCCGGTCGCTTCTCCCTCCTCCCTTACCTGTCGGAAGTGTTCGAATGCGATGTGCAGATCGTCGGGGGATACAAGGTCTTTTATCTTTTTTCCGAGGAGTTCTTCCCGTGTGTACCCGGTGATCCCACATGCAGCCTTGTTCACCATCAGGTAATTACCCTCTTCGTCTGCAAGGAATATCCCCTCAGGGGCATGTTCAATGTAACTCCTGAACCTCTCCTCGCTCCGGCGGAGCGCATCCTGGGCCGCCTTCTGCTCGGTGACGTCCCGGGCGATGGTCGAGACCCCGATGAGATCTCCCAACGGGTCCCTGATCGGGGATGAGGTGAGCGCCACCTCGATGAGCCTGCCGTTCCTGGTCCTCCGCAGGGCATCCCAGTGGACCACATCCTCCCCTGCACGAATCCGTTCGATCATCCTGACAGAACCCTCCATGTGGCCGGGGGGTGCAATGAATGAGATGTGACGGCCGATCGCCTCTTCCTCCGTATACCCGTATATCTTCTCGGCCCCCGCGTTCCAGCT
>JAHDSI010000050.1 GCA_018432765.1 Methanoregulaceae archaeon
CGATTGCTGCCTGGTGCTCCTCGTCGGTTGATGAGACCCCGCTCGGCCGGACCGGGTCCAGGTCGATGGGGAGCCACCGCCGCCGGACCACGTCGGCATCGCTGGTAGTCGAGTCCTTCCGCCCAAGATTCATCTTCACCCTGTTTGCTCTCCGGGAGAGCAACGCAGGATCGACCGTGTTCAGCGTGACATATATGCCGGCGACCTCCGGCAGTGTATCCAGGTTTGCCGCCTTCTCGGCCAGCACATCGAGGTTGTCAAAATACCCGCTGTGGACCAGGTAATCGGTCAGGGCCCTGAGCTCGACGACTCCACCGTCCCGGAAGAGGGTTGCAAGCGCCCTCTGTATCTCCCCGCTCATACGGGCCCTTCCTGGCAGTCAGGGACGAGGGAGAAGAGCGGTGCCGAGACCGCTTCTCCCCGGGCGACCCGCTGGAAGCTCACGAGCGGGATGATGAAGTGCCCGGACCGGGTGTAGAGGACCACCGCCTTTCCGGGCCGGTTGATGGCCGCGTGACCCTCGATGGAGATTACTTCAGCCTCTTCCTTCCCGTCCGCGGACCTCTTCCGCATGACCTGGACGATCGGTACGGCCCTCCCAAAGACAAGAAGTGCCCGGACCTCCTCCGGCTCGATGCGGTAGGATTCGCCCTCGATTTCCACCCGGAGGATCTCGTTCTCACCGAGCGCGAGGGTTCCCGGTTCAGTCACCGCAATCACCCCGGCGCTCGTGCTTGATCTTCAGGATGTAGTTGTGACCGGCGGTCCGCTTCACCTTGACCTCGGCGATGCTGTCCCCGTACTTCCTGATCTCTTCGGAGAGTGCCTGGGGGATGAGGTAGAGCGGGACCGGCGAGGTGGAATGCTGCGCCATGGCCATCAGGCCACCCCTGGGAGCCGATCGGGATGTTCGAATAACAATACCTTTTTCAATCCGAGAAGAGAGGATATTCTGGGTCCCTCAAGTTGAACCATTGTGGAAGATGCTTCCGATTTTGGGGGGCCCGCTACTTTTCCCTGCATGTCTCACCCTCTTTCAGGACAAAGAGTCCTTTTCGAAGAAAGAACTCCCCGATGCCCACGAATCCTGTCCGGCGTTCGTAGGCGTCGACTGCTTCCCGCGTGACCACGAGTTGTTCCATGTTTTTCGTCCTGCATGCCGGCGGTCATGCCGCGACATGCACACCAACATGGCCCGATTGGTTAGATAAGGATGAACGGAGGCTCCTGAAAGTGGGTCAGGAAAAGCATTACTGTATCAGATAGAGGAGAAATAATGATTTGATATCTAATATGTAGAAAAGATTAAAAAAATAAATCGAAGCGATGTAATAATCCCATATTCCGCAGGTCGAAAATCAAAAATAATATTTTTCATACGGCGGCCCCAGCAAACCAAGTATTTTCATCAAATCATCAGTTAAATTGGATATTTTCGCTATCCTTCTCCCATCCACAACAATAGAATATTCCCTCACCCTCCGGAACAGGAAAAAGACCCATTTCAAAGTTGGCCGCCGAGTCTGCTTCTTCGTCTGGCTGATAACTGTTTCACCGGTGCGTTCGAGAGCTTGCCTCAGCCGGAATTCCACCATCGAATAAATGAACAGGCAAAGCACCATGATCATGGCCAGAGCTTGAATCCGTGAATTCTTTTTCAGGAATACCTCCGCGACTCTGAACGATTTATCCTTCAGAAATCTGAACCCCCGTTCAATGGTACCTTGTTCCTTGTAATGAGCGAGAAGAACATCTGGTGAAAGCTGAAGATCATTCGTAGCCAGAACAAATCTCCCTAATCTCTGTTTTTCCTGCTGAATGAATTCAGGATTATACTCGATCTTCGCATTTAGGGTATACAACACCGTGACTGGCTCACCAGTTTTGGGTCGGCCACGGCTCTTTCGATCTTTATGTTTTACCGGAACAACCGAGATCTCGCTGAACCGGTACCGTGGATGTTTCTTCAACCACTTCTCTGCAGCTGCAAAAGCATCAGGTTCGCATACAAATTCGTGTGCAGAGAGTTTTTTCAACGAGATCCGGGCTTTATCAAAGTCTTTTTCAAGTCTCTTTTTGAACGTCTTCTCCTGCTGCTTTTGCCCTGGGGCCGAGTGGTAGACGACCCACTTCTGGGCGATTCCGGCATACGTTACGATCTGTTCAGAATAGGAGTACCGGGGGTCCTGGCAGGGTGTAAACGTGAGATCCGAATGTTCCAGGTCCTTGA
>JAHDSI010000075.1 GCA_018432765.1 Methanoregulaceae archaeon
CGCCGTTCGGCCCCAGGTACCCGAACACCTCGCCCTTCTCCACCGAGAAGGTGATGTTGTCCACAACGCGCCTCCCCCCAAATTCCTTTCCAAGCGATGAGACTTCGATAACCGCCGCCATTACACCATACCTTCCCGCGATAACAATTGCTGGATCATGGGGAATGCCCACAAACCGTTCCCCCTGTGTTGGGGTGCGGTACACGACAAATTTTTTGGTCCCGATCTTCCCCCGGAAAAACAGGGACGAGGATTTGGGACCAGGGAAGAGATCCATCCTTTGCAGGGAGAGCTCACCTAGCTGGTGAAGAGGCGGGGCTTTCCTCCGGGTGTTCGTAATTCTTTGTCCGCCCCTGCAAAGCCACACCGGTGCACTTCGGGATCGCCGGGACCCAGGTCTTCAGATTCCTCAAGGGTTCCTTACAGCACCGAGAGGAAGTTGATGAGGACCATGATCCCGCATACGAGCATAAAAATCCGTCCAACAGGTTCCATGTGAATTCCAGATATCAGACGAGACGGTCATATTTACATATATTGGATGGTCGTGGTTGAAGTGTCACTCCCCGGGGTGCTCTCCTGGTCCTGTCCGGCACATACTCTCTCCGTCACGGGTGGGCAAAAGAATGCCTCCCCGCTGTTTTGCGTGGGGAGACTGAATCGAATTGTTATCTGCATACCAGTTGTAGTCACTCACAACCGCCGCCGGGGAATCCTCACTGAACTCGTATCCAATTGCTCAAAATCTGAAGGTGACCGCAGGTCACCCCGGGTCGAGGGCAAAAAGCCTCGCGATATTTTCGGGCGGCGGCGTGGCATCACATGTGGGGATATGCTGGTGAACAGTCCCATACGATGTATCCCGTTCATCAATCCTACCCACAACTGGTAGAAAAGAGCCTAAAGAATAGTAAAACTGGCAAAATTGATACGAAACAGCGAAAAAACTGGCAGTGCTCCTGCCTGCGGATAGTTGCCGGAAAAAAGAAGGATTTTAGCCGAACAGGGCGCCGAGCCCTGCCATGCCACTCTCTTCCTCTTCCTTCTTGTCTTCCTCGGGCTCCTCAGCTGCGGCTTCTGCGGCTGCTGCAGGTGCGGCTGCTGCCACGGGGGCTGCCGCGGCAACCGGCGCTACGGCCGCCTTGCTGATGGCGTCCTCGATATCGATACCCTCAAGCGCTGCGACAAGCGCCTTTACACGGGATTCGTCGACTGCGATACCGGCAGCGGTCAGAACTGCCTTTACATCATCTTCCTTGATCGCCTTTCCTGCCTTGTGCAGGAGAAGGGCTGCATAGATATATTCCATCTCTTTTCACCTCAATCCATTCTTTCTTATTTCCCTTCCACCATGTTCTGGAGGGCTGCACTTTGTCTGTAGGCTTTACCAATAATCGCATCAATGACATCCTTTTCGTAGATGTCTGCTTCCACTGCAAGTCCACGTGCCTCTCTGACAGCCTTCGTGATGATCGTTTCAGCTGTATCACGGGTCAGTATTGCCCCGTTGATCGAGAGGTTGAACGCCGGCCGTGCCGCCAGGGTGATCTGGTCGTATATGACCTGCTCGTCGATCGCGAGCACCGACGGTTCGTAGATGCTGCCTTCGTAATACGCAGCCTGGAGGATTAACCCGATATCCATCGGCTTGATGTCCAGCTTTGCAAGAACATCTGCGAGTTTCGGGTTTATCGCCTCGCCTTTCTTCACAACCGTCCGGGTCTCCCGGATCTTGACCTTGCCTGCCTCGATTGCGGCAGGGATGCCGGCCTGCTGAAGTTCCCCGACGATCGGGCCGGGCTTGAAACTGGTCGGCCCCTTCTGCACGACGATATCCTCGGGTGCGGTCTCACCGGGCTTTGCGGCCATCTTCGTCTTGGTCTTCTCCAGCGTCTTGAAGAGCTTGAACGGGTTGTCGTCGGTAAAGATCAACGCGGAGTGACCCGACATGTGGGAGAGCAACCCTGAAATCTCGCCGCCCATCTCCTGGAAAGCGTGCGTGATCAGGGTGTTTCTCGTCATCTTGATCTTTGCCTTGCCCTTCAGGTTCCGCCTGATGAGCTGGAGCTGGGCTGCAGGGATGCCGTACATGTCCACGAGTCCGACAAGGGTGAACCTGCCTGCGTCCTCCTTGATCTCCTCGACTTCCTTCCTCTTCCATGCCGGGAGATGATGGGTGTACAGCGCCATCTAGACCAACCTCTCTGCCGGACCCATCGTGGTCTTGACATAGACCGAATGGACATTCAATGCACCCTGTTCAAGAACGGATTCGACTCTCTTGAGGACCGCGTCGATGTTGTCCGCGATCTGGTCGGGGGACATCTCGGTGGAGCCCACCTTGACATGGAATGTCTTCTTGTCCTTCGTCCTGATCTTCACGGAGTTCCGCAGCCGCTCTACAATCGGCCTGATATCGGTCCCTCCCGGAATCGGGGTGGGCATACGTCCACGCGGACCGAGCCTCGGACCCAGCCACCTGCCGACAAGGGGCATGACGCTGGTGTCTGCGAGGAAGAAACGGTACTTGCCGGCAACTGCGCGAGCTTCACGCGGTTCACCGCCGAGCCGTTCGATCTCTTCGGGGCCGATGATAAGGTCGACGCCAGCCTCCTTGGCCTGCGTTGTGATATCACCCTTCCCGAGAACCGCGATGCCGACCTTTTTCCCTGTTCCGTGGGGGAGAAGAATCGTCTCGTCAATACGATTTTTGGGCTGCGCCATATCGATATTCTTGAGATTGACGGTAATATCTACGCTCTCAGAGAATTTGCGTTTTGGCGCTTTTTCAATTGCCGTCTGCACGGCCTGTAAAATTCTGGCCCTTTCTACCATCTGGTTCCTCCATAGTACTTCGACCTTTCCTGATCTTCTATGGTAATCTTCTTCTATTCTGCGAGAAGCTTGTCATATTCGCCAGCGTCGACCGCGGCAAAGACCTCTTTTGGTCGTTTCCCGTCGACGTTGACACCCATACTCACACAGGTACCGATAACTTCCTTGACCGCTCCTTTCAGGTCATAGGAGAGCATATCGTTCTGCTTCATACGGGCAATCCTGACAGCGGCCTCCATCGGCAAGTCTCCCACGATCTGCATATTGGGCTCCGGAGACCCCTTCTCGACATTAACCTCTTTCTTGATGAGTGCCGTCGTGGGCGGAATACCCACGGAGACAGTGAAGTTCTTCTTTTCGTCGACCTCGATCCTCACCGGCACCTGCATGCCGTTGAAGGTCGCAGTCTGCTTGTTGATCTCGTCAACAACCGCCTTCACGTTAATACCGAGAGGTCCCAGTGCGGGCCCGATAGGCGGACCTGCGGTCGCCTTGCCTCCTGGTACCAAAACCTCGACCACTTCTGCCATAGTATCACCATGCCGTCCCGTAAAACTGGGTACTCAGCGTGGGTTAAGTAAGGTATACGCGACCAGACTTAAAGGTATACCAGCAGACCGGAAAAGAACAGGGTTATTCGTTATCGTCGCCCTTATCGACGACCCTGACACTGTCCCCCCGCACCGTGATGGGTATGGGGAGGACGCTCTCGTAGAGCTCCACGGTAATCTCTTCTTTGCCAGCATCTATACGCTTTACGACCGCTTTCTCGCCCTTGAAAGGTCCGGCGATCAGTTCCACGATGGTGCCCTCTGAGATGCCGCTCACCACGGGCTTGGGCACCAGGAAATGTCCGACTTCGCCGAGTGACGTCTCGCCCCTGACCACGGTGCGCGCATGCGCAACCTTCTCGACCAGTTGCTCGATCCTTGGCAGGCTCTCGGGCGTCTCGACGAGCACGTATCCTTTCAGCTCGTCAGGAACGATTATTGCGGTCACCTTGACGTCTGTGGCCCCGGTGGCGATGGCCTTCATGATATTGTCGGCAACAGTCCGTTCCTGCTTCGATGTGGTCTTAATAGCAAAAATACGGCTGGAATCCCCTTCCATATCCATCATGGCAGTACAAGCATGCCCTCATATATCAGGAATCCGATAACGCCGACTATGATTACGCCCGCTGCAGCCACCAGCGCGATCTTGGAGAACTCTTCCTTCTTTGGCGTCCGGGCTAATTTCAGTATACGCCAGTATTTTCGGAAAAGCTCTTCATTTATATTGAATTTTACATCCGGTTTCGATATTTCCATCGTCAATCACTTCAGAAAGTCTATCTCAAACTGCCTCTGAACTTTCGGGGTTATTTTTTCATTCCTACCATATATTTGTGGCGACCGTACACCGGTCACAACCAGCATCGTCCTCATCCGCTCCTGCATGCCAGGATCGATCTGCGCACCCCAGATGATACGGGCCGACGGGTCTATCCGGTTGTAGACCTCCTGGATCACACCCTCGGCCTCCTCCATTGTCATGTCAGGTCCGCCGATGACGTTGACAAGGGCTGCCGAGGCGCCCGATATGTCCACGTCGAGGAGTGGGGAACGGATAGCCTTCTTCACGGAATCGGCGGCCTTGTCTTCGCTGTCACTCTCGCCCATCCCGATCATCGCCACCCCGCCACGCTCCATCACCGTGCGGACGTCGGCAAAGTCGAGATTGACAAGACCGGGCATGGTGATGAGCTCGGTGATCCCTTTCACCGCTCTCATCAGGACCTCGTCTGCGACCTTGAATGCGGCATACAGGGGCAGTTTCGGGACGACTTCGAGCAGGCGATCGTTGGGGACGACGATGACCGTATCTGCGACGTCTCGCAGCCTTTCCAGGCCCGCTTCCGCGTTCTCCATCCGGATCGCACCCTCGGCGGTGAAGGGCAGGGTGACGATGGCGATGGTCAGGGCACCCTCCTCGCGTGCCGCCTTGGCGACAATCGGGGCGGCTCCCGTGCCGGTACCGCCTCCAAGGCCGACGGTGATGAAGACCATGTCGCATCCGGTGACCGCTCTCTTTATATCCTGCTCGTTCTCGAGTGCGGCTTCCTCCCCGATCTGGGGTATTGAGCCTGCACCAAGACCCCTGGTACGCTGGCGGCCGAGGAGGATACGGTGGTCTGCACGGGTGTGGATGAGGTGCTGGGCGTCGGTATTGAGTGCGATCAGGCGTGCACCGTGGATACCCTCCTCCATCATGCGGGTGATGGTATTCGACCCGCTCCCCCCGCAGCCGATTACCGCGATCTCCGTCTTCAGTTCTCTGAGGATCTGGTCTAAATCCTCGTTATTTTGCAAGACATCAGGTGATTCGTCCCTCACCCTGGTCAAGGCCTCTTCCACAATTGATTTCATGTATAGTTCTCCAAACCCGGAATGTGGATGGTTCTTTCAGTGCTGGCCCGGACCATCTCCGGCGTGATGACCTGGTCGTTGACCCGTATGGTGCGCCCCTTCACCAGTTCCCCATAGAGTGGTCCCTTCGGTACCCCGAGTTCTCGCGCTTTCCGGGGGTCAAACCTGATTTTACGGATGGTGAGATGATCGCCAGCAATTGAAATCTCCTGTTCTTTACGTATGAGTGTAACGCATAAGCTTATTAAAGCATTGAGTATTTCCCGGGGATTCTCCTCCGTGATGATGAATTGGGGCAGAATCGATCCGGAGGGTGATTGAAGGTGGACCAGCGGGATAGCTGATATCCCTTCGAACAGGGCCTTCTGATCGGCTTTCTGTGCCTCCTCGAGCAGCCCCGGGCTGAACCGGAGGATGACCGGAGTGCCTCTCTTCGGCCTGTGAAGGTTTGGCCGGCAGTCCGGGTCCACCTCGAAGGCCAGGTCCAGGACGGCACGGTACTGTTCCCAGGTGAGGTCCCCGAAGTTGAGAATGTCGCTCTCGTTGAGCCTGACGAGTCCGCATGGGAGGAGTGCGTCCTCGATACTCCTGATCTCGTCGCTTCGCAACGCTTTTTTATCGATGAATGCAGCCACCGCACCGCTCTTTTCGGCCATCTGCATGATCATCCCCGGATCGATCGACGAAATCTCCCTTGAAGGTGCGATATGGCCGAATGCACCCCTCGAGGTGAGTGAGATCTCGGTCTCTCTCCGGGCATAATGGGTCCCTCCAAGGCCGATCAGGGGTATGCAACCCCCGGGCGACGCCTCGAGCACGCTCATCGCGACAGCCGTTCCTGCCACGCGATCGCTCCATTCCTTCGCGGTGCTTCCCACCTCGACAAAGAGGGACGGCGTGGAGATCTCTGTCGGGCCGTGGTGCGTGGCCTCGTACGATACACGGTAGCCCGGAGGCGCGTGCCGGGAGAGGTTCCCGAGAATGGCATGCATCCAGGCCGGTGCTGCGACTGCGAGAGATCCGGGGATCCCGCCGAAATCGGCCGTCGATAGGTTTCCTGTCACGTGGACCGTGAGCTGGGGGACAGGGTTCATGCTCGCATGTCGCGAGAGGAAGATGATGAGATCTGATTCGAGTCCCTCATCGATGTGATCCTGGAAGATGAGGCGCTCTTCTGTCTCCAGGAATGAATATTCATGCAGTTCAAGAGGATAGGGCTGTTCGTGTGGCGTCTCCAGGAGTTCCTCCATCCGGCTGCGGATGTTTGTCCCGCCCGGATCCTGGCGTGAATTGATCAGGCATATCCTCATGGTATTTTTGTCTCTCCCTTTTCCGGGTACCTGTACCCTGACGGATAGAATAAACTCTATCTTTTTGTACACCAATTATCGTTACTATGGATGAAGAGAAGATACGGGAAGCATTTCAGAAGGAAGGAATAGGAAAGGAGATCAGGTGCCCGCAGGCATTCGAAATTTCAGATACCTATGGTATAACGAAACTGGATATCGCCAGGTACTGCAACAAATTCGGGGTAAAGATACGGGGTTGCCAGCTGGGCTGCTTTAAATGAGCCTCTTTTTACAGACCATTCCCGTCAGCGAAGCGCAACAGATCGCGAGCGGGCTGTCGGGCCCCATGCCCGAGGAACTCGTCCCCCTCGGGGAATCATATACCCGTGTCCTGGCCCGGGATATCCACGCCGATGTGGACATCCCCGGTTTTGACAGGTCTGTAATGGACGGGTACGCGGTCCGATCCTCTGATACGACCGGTGCGGGAGAGGCGATCCCGGCCATGCTCCGACTTGTCGGGCGGGTCGTGATGGGTGGAGGAACAGATCTCTCCGTTCATCGCGGCGAATGCGTCTACGTCCCCACGGGGGCTCCACTGCCCGAAGGTGCCGATGCCGTCGCCATGGTCGAATACTGCGATCTGCTCGGAGACCAGGTCCTCGTAAAGAAGCCCATGGCAAACGGCGAGAACATGGTGCGGAGAGGAGAGGACTTCGCAAGCGGCGAGCTCGTCCTTACGGAGGGGAGGCGCCTCTCCATCCAGGACACGGGCGCCCTCGCAGCCGTTGGAAAGAAGGATGTGCCGGTGCGGAAAAAGCCCCTCGTCGGAGTGATCTCAACAGGCAGCGAACTGGTACCGGTTGATGCAGTGCCCACCGGGGGCCAGGTCCGGGACGTGAACAGCTACATGTGCCGCTCCTTCCTCGACTCCGTCGGGTGCGAATCGCGCCTGTACGGCATAGTCAGGGATGATCGTGAATCTCTTGGCAATGCCCTCAGGACCGCTATGACCGAATGTGACGGGGTCCTCATATCAGGGGGGAGCTCGAAGGACGACCGGGACATGTGCGCCGACCTGATCAGGGAGAACGGGGAAGTCCTGGTGCACGGGATCGCACTCGCCCCCGGAAAACCCACCATCATCGGCAGACTGGGCCGGGTCCCCGTCCTCGGGCTTCCCGGTCATCCGGCGTCCGCCCTCGTGGTCATGACGGTCATAGGCAGGCCGCTCTTCCGTGGCTTGACAGGGGAACGGGAAAGCGAGCGCCTGGTCGAGAGAGCAATCCTTGCAAGGAACGTTCCGTCCATGAAAGGAAGGGAGGACTACATCAGGGTCTTTGTAAAAGACGGCTGTGCCCACCCTCTCTTCGGCAAGTCGGGACTCCTGAACACCCTTGTCAGGAGCAATGCCCTCATCAGGGTTCCTGCGGGAAGCGAGGGCTTCGAGCAGGGGGACGAAGTGGAAGTGTTCCGGTGGTGAAGCGCTACCTCTCCCTTGTATCCCTGGAAGAGGCGCTCGATACCCTGTCGACCGCTTTTCCTCCAGTCCGGGTCATCGAGGACGTTCCTGTCGAAGACTCGGCAGGACGGGTGACGGCAGAACCCGTTTTCACCCGGTTCTCTGTGCCGGAGGTCCACCTCTCTGCAATGGACGGGATCGCGGTCAGAAGTGCCGATACGGCAGGGGCAAGCGAATACAATCCCGTCACTCTCGAATCGGTAAAGCGGGTGAATACGGGCAACGTCGTCCCGCCGGAATTCGATGCCGTGGTCATGATAGAGGATGTCTGGGAGGAGAACGGAAGGTATACAATACAAAAAGCGGTCCCACCCTGGCAGCACGTGCGTCCTGCCGGAGAGGATATCGCCGAGTCCGAGATGGTCATCCCCTCGATGCACCTGATCCGCCCCCACGAGGTCGGACCACTGGCGACCTATGGAATTACACAGGTCCCCGTCATCACCCTTCGTGCAGGCCTCATCCCGACGGGAAGCGAGCTCGTCCCGCCCGGCATCCGGCCCGGCCCGGGGCAGGTCGTTGAGAGCAATACGATGATGGCCGCGGCCTGGCTCCGGGCGTTCGGGGCCACCTGCACAAGGTACCCCCTGACACCCGACGAGCCTGACCTCATCAGGCAGGCGATCGTTACCGCGGTCCGGGAGAACGACCTGGTCATCGTCTCGGCGGGATCTTCCGCCGGCACCCGTGATTATACCGCGGACGTCATCGGCGAGCTCGGTGAAGTGTTCATCCACGGCGTCGCAATCAAGCCCGGAAAACCGGTGATCATTGGAAAGATCAATGAGAAGCCGGTTATCGGGATGCCGGGATACCCGCTCGGCGCCCTGACCGTCATCCGCGAACTGCTCCTCCCCCTCCTCTCCCGGTGCGGGCTTTTTGTCCCCGAACCCGGTTCCGTTCCGGCCCGGCTCACGTCGACGCTTCACTCCGACGTGGGGACGGACGAATTCGTCCTGCTCTCTCTCGGAAAGATCGGTGACCGGTTCGTCGCGACACCGCAGTCGAGGGGGTCGGGCATCCAGATGAGCGCGGTCAGGGCGAACGGCTACCTCCGCATACCGTCCAGCGTCGAGGGGTACGAGGCCGGCGGGGAGGTGCCGGTCACCCTGATGGTCCCCCGTTCAGGTGTCGAATCGTCGGTCCTCGTGACCGGGAGCCATGACCCGGTTCTCGATTACCTTTCAGAACTCGCCCAGAGGGGAGGCGTGGAGATACATTCCACCCACGTCGGAAGCATGGGGGGTGTGCTCGCCCTGAAACGGGGGGACTGCCATGCCGCTCCGATGCACCTCCTCTCCCCGGACGGCGACTACAACAGGGAATACCTGGAGAAGTACCTCCCCGGAGAGGATATCTCGCTCCTCTGCATCGCGCAGAGGGAACAGGGGATCGCCTCCCGGGAGGGGTACAGCCTCTCCGACCTGCCGGACATTCGTTTCATCAACCGGCAGAAGGGCTCGGGGACCAGGATACTCCTCGATTACGAGCTTCGAAGAGCAGGGATATCACCTGACCTGGTCCAGGGATACGACCGCGAGGTCACCACCCACCTCGCGGTAGCTCTCGCGGTGAAGAGCGGGGAGGCCGATGCGGGCATGTGCGTGTACAGCGCCGCCCGGGCCCTGGGACTTGTCTTCGTTCCCGTCGCACGAGAACGGTACGAGCTCGCCATCCCACAGGAGATCCTCTCCGATCCGCGTCTCGGTGTCATCGTGGATGCCGTCAGGTCCGAAGAGTTCAGATCTGTTCTCGAACGGCTCGGGGGCTATGATTCGACCGAAACCGGCGTGCTGCGTCGAGTGCCCTGACAGCCGCCTCTTCGGGCGTTTCGCAGGCCACGACACCGGGAAGGTCATGGGTGCGGTACCCGAATACCGCCCTTCCCAGTTTTAACGCGATTGCCAGTTCGGAGAGGGTCCCGAGGGCTCCACCGACTGCGACGACCGCGTCCGCGGTCTGGACGACCACGACATTCCTGGCATGCCCGAGACCAGTGCGGATGACCACGTCGAGGTAGGCGTTTCCATCCCCTGTGTCGGGCACTATTCCCACGGTAAGACCGCCTTTCGATTGTGCGCCCCTGCATGCCGCCTCCATCACTCCTCCAAGCCCACCGCAGCAGACGATCCCCTTCTCCTCCGCGATGAGCCTGCCGATGGCCTCTGCCGCCGCGTACTCCCCTGCAGTGCAGCTGCCTGCCCCGACAACCCCGATCTGTACATCCGGACTGCTCATCCATTCCTCCATCGAACGGGCTACTCCGTCCCGCCGGGGCGGTTTATCCCCAGGAGTTTCAACTCCGTCATCTCCTCTATCGCGTACCTCGGCCCTTCCCTTCCCGTGCCGGACCGTTTCACACCTCCGTACGGCATGTGGTCGACCCTGAATGTCGGGATATCATTCAACTGCACGCCCCCGACATCGGCATGCTCGAACGCATACAGCGCCCTCCCGATGTCCCGGGTGAACACCCCGACCTGGAGGCCGAACTCGCTCTGGTTGGCAATGCGTACGGCCTCGTGGAAGTCGTCGTAGGCTGTAACGGTGATGACCGGCGCAAAGACCTCTTCACGGTTCACCCGCATCTCGGGCGTGGTGCCCGCGAGGACCGTTGGAGAGAAGAGCGTTCCATCGGGGGGTTTTCCGCCTGCCAGGACCTCTGCACCCGATGAAACGGCCTCTTCCACTTTCCGGTACGCACGTTCTGCCGCCGCTGCAGTGATCATGGGCCCGACGTCTGTCTTCTCATCCGACGGGTCCCCGCATCGGAGGGCACCGACCCCGGAGAGGATCATCTCGAGGGCTTCTTCATAGATGTCGCTGCAAAGGAGCACCCGCTGGACCGATATGCAGACCTGCCCGGCATTGGTAAAACCGCCGGTCACGATGCGTTTCGCAGCATATGCAACATGTGCATCACCATGCACGATTGCCGCGGCGTTTCCGCCAAGTTCGAGGCATACCTTCTTCCTGCCCGCGATCTCCCGGAGGTGCCAGCCCACCTCGGGGCTCCCGGTGAACGAGAGGAGGGCTATCCGATCATCGGCGCAGAGAGGCTCGATCCTCTCTCCCGGGCACGGTAAAACGCTCAGTGCCTCAGGCGGGAATCCCGCATCCAGCACCATCTCTGCCAGGACCAGGGCCGACAGGGGAGTGGCCGTCGCAGGCTTCAGGATGATCGGATTGCCTGCCGCGATTGCCGGTCCAAGCTTGTGGCAGGCGAGGTTTAGGGGGAAGTTGAAGGGGACTATGCCGAGGACCGGGCCGACGGGAAACCTCCGGGTGATGGCGAACCTTCCCTCGCTGTCGGCCGACCAGTCAAGCGGGATCAGCTCGCCTCCAATCCGTCTCGCCTCTTCAGCGGAGACCTCAAGCGTCGAGACCGCCCGGGCAACTTCGCTCCTGGCAAACGAGATCGTCTTTCCCCCTTCAGCCACGAGGAGCCGGGCGAGCTCTTCCGACCTCTTCCTCACTTCGGCTGCAAGGCCTTCGAGGATCCGGGATCTCGCGTGCGAGGAGAGCCTGCGTGTGATCCCGAATCCGCGGACGGCCAGTTCTGCCGCGTCGTCAATGTCGGATCTCTTCGCCAGGCACACGCGGCCGACTGTTTCACCTGAATAAGGGCTATATACGTTCGCTATCTCGGGGCTCTGGCGCCAGTGCCCGCCCACCACCAATTCATACTCTTTCATCTCGATCTCCTGCTCTTTCCCCTGTACATCGCTGCTCTGGTCTTTTTTAAAACCGGGTACACCTTCATGACCGCGAGTCATGTTGCTCTGTTCATCTCCTTCTCATTTTACCCTTTCTGCAAGGGCGGAGTGCCCTTCATGTCAAAAACTACTTTGGCACAGGCGTGCAATATAACAGAACTTACGTTCATGCCCGCGTGCGGGAGAACCACCATCGGGGGATTCGGGTGAAAGAAGTCACCAGCAGCTACAATGCCAGCGAGATCGAGGAGACGATCCAGGAGTACTGGAAGAAAGAACAGGTATTTGAAAAAACGCGGGAATTACGCTCTTCCGCGGAAGATTTCTTCTTCGTGGACGGCCCCCCCTATACCACGGGTACTATTCACCTCGGAACAGCCTGGAACAAGATCATAAAGGACTCCATGCTCCGGTACACGAGAATGTGCGGGAGGAATGTCATCGCCAGGGCAGGGTACGACATGCATGGACTGCCCATCGAGGTCCGGGTGGAGCAGGAACTCGGCTTTTCCTCGAAGAAGGATATCGAGACGTTTGGAATCGGAAAATTCATCGATAAATGCAGGGATTTTGCGGGGAAAAACAAGGACCTGATGAGCGAGCAGTTCAGGCGCCTCGGTGTCTGGATGGACTTTGATGACCCCTACCAGACCATCAACCCCGAGTACATCGAGGCGGCGTGGTGGACGCTCAAGCGGGCACACGAGGAGGGGAGGCTCGAGAAGGGGTACCGCGTCGTGAACTGGTGTCCCCGCTGTGCAACCGCAATCGCCGATGCCGAGGTGGAGTACTGGGACGAGACCGATCCCTCGATATATGTCAAGTTCCCGATCAACGACAGGGACGGGGAGTATCTCGTCATCTGGACGACCACCCCCTGGACACTCCCTGCAAACGTGGCCGTCGCAGTCCACCCCGATATCGTCTACGCACGGGTTGAAGCCAAAAAGAACAGTACATCTGAGATCCTCTGGATGGCGGAAGAACTGGTGGAACCCGTCCTCCGGAGCGGGCGGTACCAGGACTATTCCATACTCGAGAAGAGACCGGGAGAGGACATGACGGAATTCACCTACCGGTCACCGCCCGATAGTGTCGTTCCCCTCCAGCGTGAGATCTCGCACAGGGTGGTCACCGCGGACTTTGTGGCCCTCGAGAACACGGGACTGGTGCATATCGCCCCGGGACACGGGTGGGACGACTACCTCCTCGGGTGCAGCGAGGGCCTTGACATCGTCTGCCCTGTCGATCCCTGCGGGAACTTCACCGAAGACGCAGGGGTGCTCTCCGGCATGTTCATCAAGGCGGCAGATCCCGTGGTCCTCGAAGAACTCGGGGACCACCTCCTTGCCCGCGACTCCGTTGTTCACCGGTACGGGCACTGCTGGCGCTGCAAGACTCCGATCATCTTCCGGGCGACCGAACAGTGGTTCCTGAAGGCCTCTGAACTGAAGGACAGGATGCTTGAAGAGGTAAAAGAGGTCACCTGGTTCCCTGACTGGGCGGGAAGCGCCCGGTTCCATGACTGGATAAAGGAGGCGAGGGACTGGTGCATATCACGCCAGCGGTACTGGGGGATACCCATACCTATCTGGCAATGCCGCGCCTGCGGGGATACCCGGGTCTTTGGCACGATGCGTGAACTCGGGGAGGCGAGCGGCAGCACCCTGACCGACCCTCACCGGCCCTATGTCGACCAGGTCATGGTCCGGTGCCGGTGCGGAGGCGAGATGTACCGGGTCGAGGACATATTCGATGTCTGGTTCGATTCGGCGGTGGCGTCATGGGCAACCCTCCGGTTCCCCGGTCATCGCGAGGACTTCGACCGCCTCTGGCCGGCGGACTTCATCACCGAGGGGCAGGACCAGACACGCGGCTGGTTCTACTCGCAGCTCGGCGCAAGCACCATCGCGTTCGACCGCCCGCCCTACAGGAGCGTGCTCATGCACGGCTTTGCCCTCGACGCCGAGGGGCGCAAGATGAGCAAGAGTTTCGGAAACGTGGTCACACCCGAGGAGGTGATTGGCCAGATGGGGGTGGACGTGCTCCGTCTCTACGTCCTCTCGTCAAACGCCCCCTGGGATGATCTCAAGTTCAACTGGGACGGTGTCCGCACCGTCAACCGTGCAATCAATATCTTCTGGAACGTGTACCGGTTCCCCCTGCCCTACATGATCCTTGACGGCTTCTCTCCGCGGGCGGTTGACGGAAGGTGGGACGGATCATATATCGACAGCGTCTTTTCATCGCTCTGCTCCGAGGACCGCTGGATCATCTCGCGCCTGAACTCGATCGCCGCAGAGGTGGACGGATCGATGAGAGAGCGGCAGCTTCACCGGGCAACGAGATCGCTTGTCTCGTTCGTGCTCGAAGACCTCTCGAGATGGTACGTGCAGCTCGTCAGGCCCCGCATGTGGCTCGAGGGCGAGTCTGTGGAGAAGGAGCATGCCTGCGAGACCATCTATTACGTGATGCGCCGTACCTGCACGCTGCTCTCGCCCTTTGTCCCCCACATCACCGAAGAGATGTACAGGAACCTGCGGATCGCGGGCGACCCGGAGAGCGTCCACATGCTCGACTGGGTCGGGGGAGACTCCGCACTGACGGATCCCAAACTCGAGCAGGCGATGGAGTACGTCCGGTCCTTCGACGAGGCGCAGGCGAACGCCCGCCAGGCCGGCAAAAGAAAACTCCGGTGGCCGGTGGGTGAATGCGTGGTTTTGACCGAATCGGAAGAACTGGCAGCCGCGATCGAGGGATTGAATGATATATGCCGGGACAGGGCCAACGCGAGGACCGTGCGGGCAGTCACCGGGCACTGGGAGAAGATTGGTCTGAAGGCCGAACCCGTGATGAAGTCGCTTGGGCCGTCCTTTGGAAAGAGAGCCCCCAGGGTCAGGGAACTCATCCTCGCCGCCGATGGAAACACGCTCAAATCGGCGTTCGACAGGGGAGAGACGGTCCGCCTCGACGATGGAGAGGAGAGCTACGAGATATCCGCATCGCAGGTGGCCTTCTCCGAGGCCCTGCCTGAAACGGTCTTTTCTGCGCCGATGAACGGCGGCACCGTCTATGTCGACGTGACCCTGACCCCGGGGCTCGAGAGCGAGGGCTATGCCCGCGAGGTTATCCGCCGCATACAGGAGATGCGCAGGCAGCTCGACCTCAACGTGGAGGACTACATCAGGGCGGATGCCTGCATCAGTGACGGGAGGGTCAGCGCTCTCGTCGGGGAGATGTGGCGGGATGGAATACGGGAAGAGGTCAGGGCGAAAAGCCTCACGATCCGGTCACCAGGAGTTGATTCTCCCGAAAAAGAATGGGATCTCTCGACAGAATGGGAGATCGAAGGAATCCCGGTCACGATCTCGATCTCAAAGATCGAAGATTCCTGACAGCAGGGCCCGCCCCGCAGGGGAGCTGAAGAGGGGGAGATCCCTCCCGGTCACCACCGTGCTCCTCATCGTGTCGGTCACCGTCCCGAGCTTCGGGTTGAATCCCCTGATACTCTTTCTCTTCTTGTATACCAGGACGCCGCGTCGCTGCCATGCCGGAGTCTCTGCCAGGTTCACTCCGGCCCGAAACATCAGCTCGTGCATGTCCGGCGATGTCATGCCCTTCAACTGGTGGGCGGCTTCCCGCCGCGAGAGCCCCCTCTCGATCAGCAGGTTCTGGCAGTAGGAATTGATGTGGTTCCGCCATGCCTCGCTCTGGCGGTTGATGAGGTACTCGACGGCAAGCTCGGGGGTGATCTGGATGATCCGGGCATCAAACGATATGGGATGCTCTGATCCAAGCTCGATCGTGAGGCTGCTTGCGGCAAAGGATGCGGCGACAGCGTCTATCTTTTCGACCCGGCCTTTGAACGGCAGTTCGGTGCAGTAGAGGCTGATCTCGTCGGAGAAGGTGTATGCACATTCAGGGGAGAGCCCCGAGTCGGAAACGAGCCTCCGGGCAACAGACGCCATGGCCTCTGAAAACCGGGTATCAAACGGTTTTTCCAGTCCCCAGCACGTCGCGAGCCGGTGAAAGGAGCGACCGTCAAGGCGGATAAAAACAGGTGGTATGGTGATGAGATTGCTGAAAACTTCCCGGTTTTTCATGGTTTAAGCGATCTTTGTATCCGATCCGGGCCCTACTGATTACACATCGTCAAAATTTCCTGTCTTGAATGCCCCGGGCAGGTGGCGGATCAGCACGATGTCCCCGATGCTGCGGATGATGCGGAACGGGATCTTCAAACCCTTGTAATTCTTGATATCCACCAGTTCCTGGTTCAACTTGCCCACGACGAGTGATTCCATCTTTCTCCCCTCGATGTCAATCAGCACGTCCTCTACCTCTCCCACGAGGAGGCTCTTTTCCGTATAGACGCTCAGGCCAAACAACTCTGTAATCTGCGTTCTCATCGCAATCATGGAAGATATATACTATAATGGTTAAAAAAGATACTCTTTTTATGAACGGGTCGCTCAAAATCGGGTCCCTGTACGGAATTCCCATCCTCATCCACTGGACCCTCCTCCTCATCATCCCGATCTTCGCATGGATCATCGGGAGCCAGATCGAACTCACAAGCGACCTCCTTTCGAGTGTGTACCGGGTCAAAATCGACCAGACCCTGATAACTGCCGGGTACATGGAATTCATCCTCGGGGTGGTTGTCGCACTCGGCCTCTTCGCCGGCGTCCTGGTGCACGAGATGGCACACTCCATCGTGGCCCAGAAGAAAGGGATAAAGATCAACAGCATCACCCTGCTCATCTTCGGTGGTATCTCCTCCATGGAGGAGGGTATGCCCGATCCGGTCGTCGAGCTTCCGATGGCGCTTGTCGGCCCGCTGACAAGCCTGGCGGTGGGTTTGGCCTCGAGCGTGTTCGTATATATCTCGCATCTCCTGATCTCCTCGCCTCCCCTTGCAGGAGTCCTCGTCTTTGTCTTCGGCTATCTCGGGATCCTGAACATATTCCTCTTCGCCTTCAACCTTCTGCCTGCGTTTCCCATGGACGGCGGGAGAGTCCTCCGGGCATTCCTCGCAAAGCGAATGCCGCTTCACAAGGCCACCCGGATAGCGGCGGACGTGGGCCGCATATTCGCGGTCATCTTCGGAATATTCGGCATATTCCTCTTCAACCCGATATTGATCCTCATCGCCTTCTTCATCTATATCGGGGCGAGCCAGGAATCGACGGTGGTAAAATACAGCTTCCTCCTGAAAGACGTCACGGTGGGGGACATGATGAGCACCGACGTGATGACCGTCGGGCCCGGGGAGCCGGTCCGGGAGGTGATTGACCAGATGTACGCATCCAAGCACCTGGGATTCCCGGTGGTCCAAAACGACGTCCTGGTCGGGATCGTGACACTTGCCGATGTCCACAAGGTCCCCCCCATCGACAGGGAAGCGATGATCGTGAAGGACATCATGTCCCGGGAAGTGATCACGCTTCCACCGTCGGCGCCGGTCATCGAGGCACTCCGTATCATGTCGGTCAACAATATCGGGCGTATCCCCGTGGTCGACCAGGACCGCCTGGCAGGAATCGTGACCCGGACGGACATTCTCAAGGTTATCGAGTTAAAAGAGATCTGAAAACGAGAGGAGATCATCTATCGGCGTCTCACCCGCAACCGCCCTGAAATCCTCTATCCCGGAAAATGGCCGTTTTACTGCCAGTTTTCCGGCCTTCTTCTTCCCGATTCCCGGTATCCACTTCAGAGCCGCGAGCGAGAGGTGGTTCACCTCGACAGGCACGGGGAGTGCGGTCACCGATCGTGGTCCGTGATCCACGACCACTGCATCGATACTGCTCCGCGGCTCCATCCGGAGGGGAATCCCGACCAGCACGGGATATGATCCCATCTGCCGGCCGAACGAAAGGTCTCCACTCCTCTCGATTATCACGTCCGAAAGAACGGTCCCGACAGGGAACACCGACCTGATCATGGGCAGGTCGAAATGCGTGCGGGCGTACTCCTTGAAGGCCCGGAATTCCCTGTCATGCACACCCAGGAGGTTGTCCGAGTAGGCACGTGTGCCCTCGAACGGCATCAGCTGCCTGATGTTTACCCTGCGGACGAGCAGCCCCGATGAACGAACGCGGTCGAGAAAGTCCCGGTTGAGATCGAACGTCTTTTCGGTCTCGCCGGCAAGACCGATCACGAAGTTCAATCCCGGCAACAGTTCGGGGATACCGTCCCTCCGTGCTGCACCGACCCGGCAGACCAGCGAGATCGCCTCCATGACCTCGTCGGGCGTGGCCTTCAGGTTGTTGGCCTCTATCACCGCAGGGTCGGCGCTCTCCATCCCGAATGCCGCGACGTCGCCGGGTGTATGGTAGCGGATGATCTCTTCGAGCGCCTCAACGCTCTTTTTGGGGTGGTGCACGATCGTGCCCGGGTTCACGTTGTCGATGTGGAGCGTGCGGAGTCCTGGTGCCGCCCGCCGCACGGCAGAAAAGAGGCTCCTGATGCGGTCCGGGCGTGGCTCCGGGAACTCGCCCCCGGCTGCCTGGTAGGTGAGGATATCGGGTTGCCTTCCGAGACGGAAGTGCAATGCCCCGTGTTCATGGAGGGCCGTGACCTCTGCCCCGACCCCTTCGACCGACCTGTATGCAGGAGTCCCGTAGAACGGCTCGGTGCAGAACGAGCACCCCCCGGTCAGGGCCCTCGAGCAGCCCCGTGCAGTCTCCATCTCGCACATCAGGTGCGGATATGACGGATGTTTCCTGATAATCGCTGCACCGGCAACGCTCCACCGGTCGATGAGCCGGTAGTCGAGTGTGCCGGACGGGTCCCTCCCCCGCAGGTAGCTCTCGAGTGCGGCGGCCGGGGACCCCGTGAGCAGGTGGTCAAAGCCCGAAATTGCGGATTTCAGGGCATGCCTCCCGCCCTGCGGGGCATACCCAAATCCAATCGGGCCCCCGATAAGCCTGGTTTTTGCCCGGATCTGGCTACCTATCTGGCGGATCTCGGTCAGGGTCGCAGGGGTGCCCCCGAGGTATTTCCCTGGAACGGTCACACCCGCGATCATCACCACGACGGCGTCGCCGGGGATGGCGGACAGTGCCCGGGGATCCCGGCGGAGCTGGTCGATGGTGAGGTACCCTGGTTCGTACCCGTGCTCGTGTAAGACGCCTGCGACCGTCCTGATATAAGGCGAGATGTAGGGAGGCACGCCGAAACAGGCGGGCTCGTCGACGTACCCGTCGATGATGAGCGCTTCAGCACTCATATCCGAGGATTCCGAGGAGCTTCTCCGCCCAGGAGAGCTTTCCCCTCTTCATGGGGTCGACACGCGGATCACGGAGATCGAACCCGAGTATGGTTATCCCGGATGCTCCGAGCGCATCAGCGGCAAACACGGCCCGGTCACCATCCGTGAACCCTCCGAAGTTGTGCACGTTCTCAAGCGGCCTGGCCTGGGTTGTCGCGACGACGGGGCCGGAAAACCGCGGGGTCCAGTACTTTACGAGAGGGATGTTGTCGCCGTGGGCATGTATCACCATGATGGTCCCTGCCTCGTTCATCGCGATGAACTCGTCGGTCGCCCCGTCGAGGTCGGTAAAGACCGCGTCGGGTTTGATGCCTGCATCGAGAAGGACGAGCGCTGCGGCATCCGCCGCGAATACGGGATGTTTCACCGCGGGGATATCGTCTGCAAGGCAGGGGGCGTTGCCGCAGACGGTCACGTCCCTCCCCTGGCAGAGATCGCGAAGCATCGGCAGGTCGTCACGGGTCATGAGCGATGAGAGGATCTCTCCCGCCAGTTCGTCCATCTCCCGGTCGAACGCGAAATATTCGACTATTTCCTGGTAATACGGCTCCCATTCGTCAAAGTTCATCCTTTCCCTCGTTCTCAAGGCCAACGATGCTGGTAAACTTGTTCAGGAGGGGCTCCATGATCAGCGAGAGGAGTTCGTCCTTGTTCTTGACCCTCCTGAAATACGAGAGGGGTATGGTGGCCGCCGCCATGTTCGGGTGCCCTCCCGCATCCCCGATATCGCCGAAAGCCTCGTACAGGACGTTTCCGATATGGAGCCTGACGTCCCGGTTCCGGGCCGACAAAACGATCGCATCGTCGGTGATTCCATACACGAGCGCGGTATTGACCCCTTCCAGGGTGATGAGGAGATCGGCCGCCTGGGGAAGCGAGTCCCTGTTCCGCACGTAGCCCACGTTCGATATGAGGTATCCGCTGTGGATGCGCCTGCTCCGGATTGCGATTCCAAAGACGTCGAGCGTCTCCTGCGAGAGAGAGGGGGACGTGATCTGTTCCAGGAGTTCGCTGTCGGTGAGGGGCAGGAGGAAGGCGGCATTGTTCAGGTCCTGCGGGGTGACGTTCCGCCGGAAATCACGCGTATCCGACCTGATACCGTACAGGAGACCGGTGGCGAGGGGCCTGTCCACCGGGATGTCGAGTTCCTGCATGTACTGGGTGAGGATGCTCGCCGTGGCCCCGAGGCCGGGCCTGATATCGACAAATGCTGTTCCCGGGTCCGGGCCTGAGCCGTTCCCGTGGTGGTCGATGATGATATGGACCCGTGTCCTGGGAGAGAGGGTATTGTTCTGGCCCGGGCCCGGGGAGTCCACGAGGGCGAGGTAGGTGCAGTCCTGGATTATGGCCGGATCCATCTTCTCCATCCTGATCTCGAGGAGGTTTACCATGGTCCGGTTCTCCTGGTGGCCGATGACCCCGTCGTAGAATATCCTGCAGGTGAGTTTCTTCGGGTTTGCACTGGCTGCGATGGTCGCCAGTGCCATGGCGCTCGAGATCGCGTCCGGGTCAGGGTTCTTGTGGGTGATGATGGCCAGTGTGCCCTCCCAGCCTGAAAGCAGGGTGTGCAGACGCCGCGAGATGCGGTTCGCATGGAGCTTGTTGATCTGGTGGATGGCCGCACGGGCAACCACGTTTGGAGGATAGAGGACATAATCGGCACCGGATGAGCCAAGGACCCCCGCGCTTATTGGATCTGCCGCACGGGCAGCTATGTGGACGCCGGAGAGGCGTTTTCGGATGGCTTTTATCGCCGCGAGGTTGGTGGCATGGTCGGAGGTGAGTACGAACGCTATCTCGAATACGGGGAGAGTCGCAAGAAGAGATTCGCTGGTAATATCGCCGGCCACCGCATTGAAGTTCTGGTCGCGGAGTTCGCTGACCCGTGACTCTTCCCTGTCAACAACAAGGATACTCCTGGATTCCCCGACCAGTTCCTGGACGACATTGTACCCGGTGCTCCCGCACCCCAGCACCGCATATTTTACCCGTTCAGGGGGGTCTTTTGGCACCGCATCAACCATATCAGCATAAAATACCACGTATCAGGATATTAAGGTTACAACTGTTCCAATCTCCTGCTATTGCGCGGGTGAATTGAAATTCCGGCCGTCCTGTGCATTTTTTCGAAACATTTATACCGGCAGCGCGACCATTGATATAGGTCAATCTTTGAGGGCTTGTAGCTTAGTTTGGCAGAGCGACGGACTCTTAATCCGTAGGTCAGGGGTTCGAATCCCTTCAGGCCCGCTGTCAATTATTATCCCGTTTTCATAAGTGAATGGCAACGCCGTCCTCTTCTGCGTGAGAAGTCTCCCGGTGAGAATCCTCTTTTTTCCAAAAGACGGTCTTCTGCCCGGTATACCAAAAAACATCAGGCTTTTCCAGTCGCCGTTAAGGCAATGACCTTGCTTCGGGCATCTCATCGAATACCCCGTGCACAGATGCCGATGGATTCCTGGATATGGCCGAATCCGCTCGAATGGACGTTTTTGCTCCCACGCGTATCGCCACGGCTCTGCACTGTAGCGAAGAACTCCAAATCTCCCCTATTTCCCGATCTTCACCAGCATCTCTTCCAGTGACGGGTAATGGGACTCTATCCGCTCGACCGTCCCACCCGCCGAGGTGATCGTGCGGGTGAGATCGTTCATCTCCTCGATAGTCCCGCAGCGGACGTGATAGAA
>JAHDSI010000020.1 GCA_018432765.1 Methanoregulaceae archaeon
GGCTGGAGCGGGTGTCGGTCGAGATGGGGAGGTGCTCGGTATGCGGACTCGAAAAGGCGGTGTGGGGGGATAAGGAGAGTGGGGTGAATGCTTCTCGATTCTTCAAGAAAGAGCACCTATCAAAATGGAGACAACTATAATATAGCAGAAACATATGATACATTCACTGTGAGTAAGTCCTTCCCGAAACGGATGAGGCTACCTTGAGGTAGATGGGACAAAGTAGGGAAGGGGTCACAATCGCTTTTGGGGTCCTTGAAAGTAGTCAAAGATTTGCAGACATTTGTTCTGGATGATGAGATAACAGGACTCGTCTGCCTGCCGATATTTCCGGTGCACTGCACCTGCGATGAAATCTGCTGCCTGGATGCATGGTTCCTGACGCGAGTCCCTGTGTAATATATCCGGAGGCACTAAGGGTTCAACGATAGGGGTCGTCTGTTCCATCGTTTTATACACGATATACTGATCAAAGAGGTCCTTTTGGATACCGTTCAGCGATTTATCCACGATTATATTGATCTCATGAAATGGCCAGTAATGGAAGTATATTCTCGCAATGAGCGATCCGGTCAGGAAATTGTAGACAATTTGTGGTTGTTTCCGGAGGTGCTCGTATAATTGGTCCTTCCGAAGGACTGAACACCAGAACTCGATATTGGATTGTGCAAGGCATTCGAGCACACGCCGCTTGATCACCTTATCAGAATTGTTGAACTTAAGCTCGGGTAACTCCCGGTATTTTTTCTTCAGGCGGTTTTTCCTGATCTTTGAAAAGCACCTTTTTATCTGGATTGGTTCATGGACGATAAGGGCAGCAATCACGAAAAATGGAGAGGATCTCTCTCCTAAACCAATGTCTCCCGATTCGTCAATGTATACATCCACGCGAATGTGTGGGATTTTTGCGGGCTTAAAGGGATATGATTGTCCACTTATCCTCCATGGAGGGAATGATTGAAATTGTTGGATGATGGTCGGTGTGCGGTTTGGAGAATGCGGTGTTGAGGGATAAGGAAAGCGGGTGAACGTGTGTAAGGGATGCTGGGAAGGCAACGTATATCGATCGGATCTTATCTCCTCTTCTTTACCAACAGAGGGGGGAGTCTGATCGCACCTTCCCGAAAAGCAGGGAGCAGGCATTGGAGAACGGGTCCGAAAGCACCTCTATGGTGCATGAAATCTCCTCGGCAATGAAGCGCTTCTTCAGCGGTATATTCATAAATCGGGCGGAATGCCCGGTTCAGACCACCTGGCCGTCGATTGATATTGTCACATCCTTCACCGGGATGGTCGCCCCCGAGCGTTCAAGGGCCTGGTTGACGATATACCGTATCCCGCTGCAGCAGGGGACTTCCATATGGAGAACGGTTATCGAGTTGATTGCATGGTGTGCGAAGATCCCGGCCAGTTTCGTGATGTACCCGTCAACATCCGAATCCAGTTTCGGACAGAGTATAATCACCACTTTATCCTTCAGGAATTGGCGGTGGAAGTCTGCGTACGCGAAGGGGACACAATCGGCAGCGATGAGCAGATCGGCATTGTCGAAGTACCCGGCATACGGGTTGATGAGTTTGAGCTGCACCGGCCAATGCCGCAACTCGGAATATAGTTCTCCCTGCTCTGTCGATTCACGGGATGGCCCGGGAATGCGACGTGCAGCAAATCCCGGGCAACCCGGGGAAGATGGGGGCTTTGGCTGTGCATGCCCCGGACGGGGTCCGGGAATGCTGTGAGGGGGTATGGGGATATTGTGCTCATTCAGGTAGTCAATCGCCTGCGTGTACAGCTCCTGCTCTCCATGTCCGAGGAGGTGTTCAAGATGGGCGGTGATAACCGCTGGTCCCTGCGGGACAACGTTGTCCATGACGGCCTTCTCGTCATAGGCACCGGCCTCCCGTTCAATGACCGTGATCGCTCCTTCAGGGCATGTACCCATGCAGGCACCAAGGCCGTCGCAGAAAAGGTCGCTTACCAGGCGTGCTTTCCCCTCAATCAGCTGCAATGCTCCCTCAGGACAATCAGGGATGCACTGGCCGCATCCCGTACACTTCTCCTCGTCGATATGAATGATCTTTCTTTTCATGGCGTTCACTTCAGGGAAATTATTCATCTGTTTCCGGCTTCTTCTCCGTCAGTTTCCGATACGTCTCCTCCCCGACACACTCCTGTGCATATGTACACCACTGGACACAGGAGAGAATATCATTGTAGACGGTGAAACCGCACCTGCTGCATTTCACGGAAACATCGTTTGAGAAGACCTCTATCTCCTCGCCGCACCGGGGACACTTTTTTATCGTCAGGGTCGGTGTCCGGAGGTTTGCCGCTCCGGGACAGCGGTCAAGCATGTTCCTTCTCCCACTGGCGGTATTCCTTCAGGAGTGCTTCTGCATACACGGCCACCTTCTTCGTCGGCACGTAGTTGAATTCGCTGACCCGTTTCATGATCTCTCCGGAGATTGCAGAACCATCGGTGAGCTGCAACTGTTTCACATTCTCGAAGATGAAATCGAGATGATCGATGCCTGTCTCCTTGCCGTCTATCAGGACCCGTTTAGTCTTGATCCTGTCCGGAGGAATCCCTCCACAGATCGAGCAATAATACCCGTCTTTCTCATCGCCTGCCATTGGATCAATCCCTGATCATGATCAGCATCATCTTGAACCTGGTGATCGCGGAGAGTGCATGCGGGGCGTTGGCTGGAAAGATGATCGTCTCACCTTCTTTCAACTGGAAGGTCTCTCCCGCGACCCAGACCTCGCATTCACCGTCAAGAATGGTGACGACAGCATCATACGGGGCGGTATGCTCGGACAGCCCTTCGTCCTCGTCAAACGAGAAGAGTGTGATGCTTCCTGCCTTCCGGTTCACAACCATCCGGCTTGCAACCGTTCCGTCCTGGTAATTCACGAGGTCCTTGAGGACCAGCACCTTCCCCTTGAGGTCGTCACGCTTTTTATCCGGTTTATCGGTCGTTTCCGGAGATTCTGGTTTGAACTCCATGTCAAATCATCTTCTCGAATTCTTCATCTTCATGCGATAAAAAATCATAGGGGGTTTCAGGCCCCGACCATGCGGGCACGATCGGCCTGCACCGTGGTGCTGGGCTTGAGGTCGAACTCTTGACGAACACGTCCAGCACCGTGGACGACAAGAATGCCGGGAGCTTCGGGCAGAGCGTGATGCATTTTACCCCCGGGGAGAGCAGGGCGAGCAGGACCAGCACGGCCCTCTGCTCGTACCACGCGAATTTCCCCTCGATGGATCAATGTGAGTGGATTAGTGTTCCGTGTCCTGGTTAGCAAGGTGCCGAAACCTAGTGAAGAGAGAAAATTGCTGTGAAGAAGGACACTTTTCGCTCTTCTGGACAAATTCGAAGACTACGATGTAAGGATGAATCCATGGGTTTTTCGGGTGTGAATCACCGGGTTCGCGGAAGTATGTCCTTCCCTGTCCATGCCGCGCCAGACTCGACATAATCGTCCACTATGTCGTAGTTCCCAATCTTTTCGTAGATGACGAATGGCGCAGGATACTGGAGAGAGAACCTGCAACCAATCTGAATTTTGTTCAAAAATTTGATAGTAACCTATTTGACTTCTGTTACCTATGTCAGAATCTATGTCAAACATAGCGTATTTTGAAGTTCCGGCAGATGATCTTAAGCGGGCAAAAAAATTCTATACAGAAATTCTTGGTTGGGAGTTTAACCCCAGCCAGGTGCCTAATATTCCGGTGGAATACTGGAATATCAGCACAGGGAAGTCCGCAAAAGATACACTTAATATGGGTGGATTGTATCAGCGGAAGGAACAATCGTCCCGTATACTGATGTACGCAGTGGTTGATGATATTGACACAGCACTACAAAAGGTGGAAAAGTTGGGTGGAAAAATCCTGAGCCCGAAAATGTCTCTTGATACCGTTGGGAATTTAGTCACCGTCATCGACAGTGAAGGGAACCTGATCGGGTTGTGGGAGCGGGAGAAGCACGCAGCATATCCTCATTCACGTTGAAATTTTATAAGACCGCGGGAGGCACGTTCATGGATCCCCCGCACCTCTGCTGCCTCTTTCGGGTCAATCGGGGGTACTCCAGGCAGGGACCATCCGTTCTGCCCACCTGCGATACGTTCGGGAGACAAACGATCTCTTTTTGCTGATGGTGGTCAGATTTCTGAAACAGATGTCCGCCGGAGAAAGACCCCTCATCTACCTGAACAATGCAGCAACCAGCTGGCCGAAACCACCCGGAGTTATGGAGGCGATCGCACAGTCTCTCTCCCTCCCGGTCTTTGGGTCGGGGAGGACGACCGGGACACAGGGCGAGGACTACATCACCCGGGCCCGGGAAAGCCTGTCGGCTCTTCTTGGAGCAGACACCCCTGAGAACCTTGTCTTCACCCATAACGCAACGGATTCTCTGAATATCCTTATATCCGGTTTTCTGGCAGGAATAAAAGGAGAATGCCATGTCCTGACCACGGCACTCGACCACAACTCGGTGCTCCGGCCACTCTACGAATATGATCAGCAGCACCGCATCTGCCTGGATATCATTCCCTTCGAAGGGTGTTCTATCCGGCCGGAAGCGGCCGAAGCAGCCATCCGGCCCGATACCCGGCTCATGGTCATGACCCATGGCAGCAACGTGCTCGGCTCGGTGCAGGACATACGAGCAATCGGAAATATCCTGCACGAGCATGGCATCTATTTCATCGTGGACGGCGCCCAGACTGCCGGGCATATCCCCGTCGGTCTCCGGGACCTCCCGGTCGATGCCTTCATCTTCACCGGGCACAAGGGTCTCCTCGGCGTCCCCGGGACGGGAGGATTTTTTCTGCGTGACCCGGAGGCCATTGCACCGGTCAGGTTCGGGGGGACCGGAACGGACTCGTTCTCGCTCCTTCATCCCCGCCGGATGCCGGAACGGTTCGAGATCGGAACCCATAATTACCCGGGTCTCGCCGCTCTTGCGGCCGGGGTGGAGTTCATCAGGGAAACAGGGATGGGATCCATCATGGAAAAGGCGGAGAGACAAACGGCGTTTCTCATCCGGGAACTGAAAGAAGAGTCGAACATCACGATATACAACGAGCATCCTGACCTGCCGATCATCGCGTTCAATATCGGGGGGCTCCAGAACGACGACGTGGGATTCATGCTGGCCCGTGGTTTCAACATCATCGCACGGACCGGCCTTCACTGTGCCCCGCTGGTTCACAGGGCCATCGACGGAGGGGAGGGGTGTGTCCGGCTCAGCCTCTCGTGGAATACGACCGATGAAGAGTGCCGGATTGCAGCGGATGCCATACGGAGGATAGCCAGGAATGCGGATTCTACGGTCGGTCAGGCATAAGGTCTGTGCAGACGGCTCCTTTATGAAGGAGTTCCTCCTTGATTCCCCGGTAACGGATGGATTTTTCGCATATCTCAGGAACTTCGGGAAGGTCGAATCACTTCCCGGCGTCGGCGAGGGGTTCTACAAGTTCGAGAAACCGGACTGGTTCTCCATCAAGGGATTTTCCCGGGATACGACCGTCGAGGTCAGGTTTAAAAAAGAGGTGATGGACCTGACCGTCGACTTCGTCTATCTCATCTTTTCCACGTACAGGGGAGAAGGGGAAGAGATCGATCTTTCGGTCCTGAAACGGCGGGAGGAGGCCATAGGGGAACGTGTCCGGAAACGTCTTTATGGGGCATGAAAACCGTGTCAGATGATATATTCGAGAGATATGCCGATGACTATGACAGCTGGTTCGATGAGCAC
>JAHDSI010000115.1 GCA_018432765.1 Methanoregulaceae archaeon
ATCTGCCGTATGAGAAGGGGATTGGGGCCCTGACCTATCGCCTCGATGCAGACATCGGCATCGATTGTAAAGTTGCTTCCGGGAATCGGCTGGGGCTCCGGCCTCCCGCTCACGTCGTTTGCGCACATCTCCATTCTCACGCATTCGACACCGGTCACCTCGGGATCACCGAGGATCCTGACCGGGTTTGCGCAGCAGACGATCTCGACTCCCTCCTCTTTTGCATGGATGATCTCTGCCCACCTGGCCGGCAGGTCATCCTCCCGTCTCCGGTAGACGAGTGTGACCCTGGCCCCGAGTCTCCGTGCGGTGCGGGCGGCATCCATCGCAACGTTTCCCCCACCCACCACGACAACCCTGCTGCCCCGGGCAACCGGCGTGTCAAACTCCGGGAACCGGTCGGCATGCATCAGGTTCACCCGGGTCAGGAACTCGTTCGCAGAATAGACGCCGTTTAAATTCTCCCCGGGGATGCCCATGAAGAAGGGGAGTCCTGCCCCGGTTCCGAGAAAGACCGCGTCATACGAGAGCAGTTCGTCCACGGTCACGCTCTGGCCGGCGAGATGGTTGAGACGGATATCCACTCCCATGATGGCGATCTGTGCAATCTCGGCTTCGACGACGACCTTTGGAAGCCGGAAGGAGGGTATCCCGTATACAAGCACGCCACCGGGCCTGTGCAGGGACTCGAATATTGTCACTTTGTGTCCTGCCCGGGCGAGTTCTGCAGCCGCTGCAAGCCCTGCAGGGCCCGATCCCACCACCGCCACCCGTTTTCCTGTCGGCTGGGCCACATCCGGAAGGGATATGCCCTGTTCCTTCTCCCAGTCGGCAACAAACCTCTCCAGTGCACCGATCCTGACAGGGAGACCCTTCTTTCCGAGGATGCAGGAGCCCTCGCACTGGATCTCCTGCGGACAGACCCTCCCGCATATTGCCGGGAAGAGGTTGTCCCGCTTGATGATGTCTGCCGCCCCCCTGAAATTTGCAGAGGCGACTTCTGCAAGAAATGCAGGGATATCGATTTCGACGGGGCATCCCCCGACACAGGTGGGCTTCTTGCATCGGATGCACCGCTCTGCTTCCACGACAGCGGTGGCGGGTGTCAGGCCCTGGTCGACCTCCTGGAAGTCATGTACCCGTTCATCTGCGGGACGGTCAGTCATGCAGCCCGTTCTCCCGGCACGCACACCTGTCGTTGTGATACACGTCCAGGGCTTCCCGCTCCTCCTCGAGATAGATCCGCTGCCGCTGCATGAGGGTGTCGAAATCGACCTGGTGCGCATCGAACTCCGGACCGTCGACGCACGCAAATCGTGTCTCTCCGCCCACAACGACCCTGCACGAGCCGCACATTCCTGTCCCGTCGACCATGATCGGGTTCAGGCTCACGTAGGTCTTCACACCATAGGGTTTTGTTACCTGGGACGTGACCTTCATCATGATCGCGGGGCCGATGATCCAGGCGCAGTCCATCGGTCCTTCCTCGAGCCGGGTCCGCAGGACGTCGCTGACAAACCCGTGAGTCCCCCTGCTCCCGTCATCGGTCGTGATGTAGAGCTCGTCGCAGATCTCCCGCATCTCGTCTTCGAGTATGAGGAGATCGGCATTCCTGGCCCCAATGATTCCTATCACATGGTTGCCTGCGGCTTTTGCAGCGCGGGCGATTATCGGTGTACTGGCGATCCCGACACCGCCCCCGATCACTGCACAGGTCCCGTTTGACGGGATCTCGCTTGGCTTTCCCAGGGGGCCGGCGACATCGAGAATGGTATCCCCGGCTTTCAGTTCAGACAGGTGAGATGTCGTCTTCCCTATGGCCATGAAGATAATCCTCACCGAATCGCCCTCTACCGCCGAGATGGTGAGCGGAATTCGCTCTCCCTGCTGGTCGATCCTGACGATCAGGAACTGGCCCGCCCGTGCGTGCCGGGCGACGTGTGGTGCGCATACCCACATCTGAAAGACTTTGTCTGCGAGTTTTTCTGCTTTTTCGACCCTGTACAACCGTTTCACTCCTCTGACGGCCGGTATATTCCTGCAATTTTGTTGTATCTACTCTCTCTTTATCTTACGCACCCTGACCGCCACCCCGCGCTTCGAGGCGAGCATCTCGTCAGCAGACATCATGGCGCGTCCCGTGGCCCTGACACCCGTCCCTTCCACGAGTACCTCGTCTCCGGGACGGATCATGGGGTCGGCACCGGTCACCCCGGGTGCAAGGATGTCACCCTTCGGAACAAAATCAGCGATGGTGACCCGGTAGACCCCGGGAACCAGGGTCCAGCCATCCAGCGTCGGTCGAAGGAGGCCGGTCTCTGTATCGAATGAGAAATACGGCCTCCGGTCTGCGACGGCCATGAGCCGTGGATACCTGCCCCTCAAACGAAGGCCTGACGTGTCGATAGTGCACCCGAACTGCCAGCTAGCAGTGCCCCTGACAATATCATGGAAAACTTTCCTCTCTCCAGATAACGCCTCGTCGAGTCCTGCCAGCGACTCCGGGGAGAGGGGATGACGGGTGCAGGTCACCTCGAGGTCGATTCCCGCCTTATCGGCAGCCATGCGGGCCGATTCAAGCGCTCCCCCCTCCAGGTGGGCGAGCACCCGTTCTGGCGGGTTCTTTTCGAAGTACCTGGAGAGGACGCCTGCCGCGAACGCGAGCTCCTCCCTGTCCCAGTAGCCGGTGACCGGGACGTCGTAATGGGCGGCAGGGTAGACCATCTCGAGTTCCCGCGGGACAAGGCCGAGCGGGGAGGTGACGATCAGCTCAACCGCCCGTCCCCCGATCGCTCCCTTCAGCTGGTTGTGGCTCCGGGAGAGTGAGTACGGCTTTCGTGCCGAACATGGGAGCAGGACGACGCATCGCCCTTCCGGTGGCGTGTACCGGGTGCAGACCCTGTCTGCGAACCGTACCACCTCTGCACGGTGGAGCACCTCCCCCGTGGTGGCCCCTAGCGGTACCGCTCGTGCGACGGGGGCATGGCGCTCCATGAATTCCCCGTGATCATCGAGATGCCGGAGTATGGCGACATGCGAAGAGTGCAGCCTGCACCGGGCCTCGACGAGCTCGCGCAGTCGCGATTCGGCAATGAACCACGACACGAGCCGGATTTCGCGGACAAGTGAGAGCCGGTTGTGTTGCACGAGATCGCCGTTCCCGCACCCCTCGCAGGTGCATATGCCCGAGTCCATCAGATCGGCCGGGAACTCGCCCTCGGGGGTGCAGAAGCGGCCCTGTGCCGATGCAAGGTCCACTGCGGTGAAATCGAAGAGGTCGAATCCCGAGTAGCAGAGGATGTACACATTCGAGGGAAGCGCAGAACCGGGAGCGTACCAGGCGGTGTCGGGGGGGACCCGGTTCTTGAGCGCGACAAGCCACTTCACGTAGTTCCGCGGATTGGAAAAAGCCGTGTGCCAGCAGGGCACCATGACGCATGATCCGGATTCGACGGGGACCGGTACTGCCGGGTGCACAGGGACCGGGTCTTTCCCGCCGGGAAGGTATCGTGCTGCGAACTCCGGGTCCGCGGAGAGCGGGACATTCTCGCAGCGGGATTCCGCCAGGTCGGGGAATATCTCTTCATGTTCAATTGCGTCCGGGAGATTGATACTCAGGTCGTCGCGGGTGAAGATCCCGATCCGTGCCAGCGTGTCCCTCTTCTTTCCCTCAAACATGGTCGCAGATCACCTCGATTCCGGGGAGCATTCGCCTGAATTGGTCTTCCCATGCACCCGTGCAGGAGACTGCGAAGACCGATTCCGGGTGGGCATGTGCCAGGCTTCGTATTCCCTCGCACCCGCTCGACACCATATCCTCGTCCCAGTCCGGGAGCTCGGACTGCCCGATGGGAAACGTCTCTTTCAGTTCAGGGAGGTAG
Organism: Methanoregulaceae archaeon; assembly: GCA_018432765.1. Lineage (GTDB taxonomy): Archaea > Halobacteriota > Methanomicrobia > Methanomicrobiales > Methanospirillaceae > SD8. Next base: position 3,882 of record JAHDSI010000115.1, read on the forward strand.
GGGCCGAAGGGAGGTTTGAAGAAGAAGACCTGGTCGAAGCCTTCCCGCTTCTTCCCGTCCGCGGCGATGAGGACCCTCTCTCCCGTGGCGACCCTGCCGATGACCCGGTGGTACCGCAATACCTCGGTCCTCGCACAGCTCTCCGATCCCCGGTAGAAGAACCGCCTCTTCGAGACACGGTCGTGGCGCTCGAGTTCGTCGCCGAACGCCAACAGTTCCCGGTATCCCCGGAGGAGCATCGGGTGGCTCCGGCACCGCTCGTCGACGAGCTCCCACAGGGTCCCGTCCGAGATTGCCTGCCTGATGGTCGCGATCTCCCCGAGGCTGACGTACAGGTTGTGGAGTGCCAGGAGCCGCTCCTTGTCAGTCGATGCCGAGAGCTCCGCTGCGGTGTGGCTCCGGCAGACCCTGCAGGAACAGGGCAGTTCCGCAAGCTCGTTGAGTTTCCGGCTGCCCGATGCGGTAAGGTACCGCCCCTCCTTGGCATAGAGTGCGTATGCGGCCGAGTCGAAGACATCGCAGCCCATGGCGACTGCGAGGGCGAACATGTGGGGGTGGCCGGCACCGAAGAGGTGGACACATGCAGAGGGAGGGATACCGCGTTTTGCGGCCATGACGACCCGGACCAGTTCCTGGTACCGGTAGGCCTCCATCAGCGGGACGACGGCAC
>JAHDSI010000206.1 GCA_018432765.1 Methanoregulaceae archaeon
GGCTCGGAATCGGGTCCCGGGGGTTGTACACGTACACGTCGGTGGACTCGTCTTCCGGCAACTCTGACGAAAGAAAACCATTGCCTGAAAGAGAATTCGCCCTTCCGCCGCTGTGAAGGTAAAGGGTTCGGAGCCGGGTTTTCTCAGGAGGCCAGGACGGATCATCCCTCCAGGTATTTTCACCGAGCATGTAATACCGGACCCTCGGTTCGTCCATGATCCTGTTCTCCATTCCCTTGAGCCAGTGATCGAACCATTTGAGCTGAAGGTCGTCTATCCGGTTTGCCGCCGCCTCGCCGAGATCACACGGACCGAGGATAGATGTCCAGGGAGAATGGTACCAGGGGCCCATCACCAGCTTCTGGTTCTCCCTCGCTCTCGTTGACCCTGCATGACTCTTCAAACCCCCAAAGAGCCTGATGTCCCCGTCCCTGAATATGTCGTACCACCCGCCGATGTGCATGGCAGGCACCATGATGCGTGAATACACCCTCTCGATGCTCCAGCGCTGCCAGTATGCGTCGTTTTCCGGATGATCTATCCATTCGAAGAAGAATGGTGCAAGGTCGTGGGCACGGAGCAGGGGGAACGAGTCCATGGGGAGCCACTGCCACCAGTCGTGCATCGACTGGATTGATTTCCAGAGCGTGGCCTCGTACCCGGAGAGACCCTTTCTCCTGGCGGTATCGGTCGAGAGATACATTGCCCAGGTGAGGTTGAATGCCAGGGCAAAGGCACCCCCGTTGTATGCCCACCCCTCATGCAGGTGCGGGGTGCAGAAAGCCGGACAGATGCAGGTAAGATGCGGGGGGGCAAGGGATGCTGCCACCAGCTGTGTCAGTCCTCCGTACGAGAACCCGTACATGCCCACTTTGCCTGATGAGCCGGAAAGCGCGGCCGCCCATTCCACGGTATCGTACCCATCCTCTGCCTCGTGCCGGAACGGTGAGAACTCCCCACCGGAAGCCCACCGTCCCCGGATATCCTGGGATACAACGATGTATCCGCGGGAGGCATACCATGAGGGATGTGCATAAGAAAATGTCTCGGCATGGGCCTTGTCGTAGGGCTGCCGGATCACGAGGACCGGCCAGGGGCCCTCTCCCGATGCCGGCCGGTATACATCGGCAGCGAGCAGTGTCCCGTCTCTCATCTCGGACATGACATTTTTTTCAACGATGGCTCTGGCAATCCTCATTCCCTCGTCCATGATCCCACATTCCTTTATCTCACAAAGGGAATCTGATGATATATGCTCTTCTCCAACAATTGTAAATAATTCCCGATCATCAGCATAATTTCCGGTGAAAGGATACAGGCAATGGAGTGCAACCCCGACATGCCCGATATGATACGGAAAACCACAGGAAAGGAGACTTTGAGACCAGGAACGTATCCATGAGCAGACATCGGATACTGGCCCGTATCCTCACTCCACTGGCATTCCCTGCAGCCTGTGGCGTGTTCATCCGAGCCCTGTTCTCATTCGTACTGGCGGAGGCAGGTCTTTCTCTTGCGGTCGGTTATCTCATCTAACATTCGAGACAGGCTGGTTGAACACGCTGTTCCTGCGAGAGAGATCTCGTGGGAATGGGGTCCACCGATCAGGATAGCAGCCATTATGCCCCACGGTCACCCACTATTCTATCACGGATGACACACCTCACGGTTGATATCGGCGGACGGCCCGGCATAGACTGTCGTGGTTTCTGCGATTACTGCTACTTCAGGCACGTGAAGGAGACGGAACCCTTCGGCTGCCGCTATTGCCCGCCCTACAAGAAAGGGTGCGATTACTGCAGCAGGAGCGTGAGGGAATACTATTCCGGGTTCAAGGAGCTTCGCGATATCGGCGACGACGTCCTTGCCAGCCTCCAGGCGATGACCGACGATCTCTCCCGGGTGACCATAAGCGGTGGCGGCGACCCGAGCTGCTACCCGAGGTTCACCGATTTGATCGAGCTCCTCTCCAGCATGGAGGCCCCGCTCCATATCGGGTACACAAGCGGCAAGGGATTCGACGATCCTGCCCTCGGGCGGTTTCTCATAGACCACGGACTATCAGAGGTGTCGTTCACCGTCTTCTCGGTCGACCCCGCCCTCCGGAAGAGGCACATGCATGATCCCACGCCCGAGGCAAGCCTCGAGATACTCGAGACGCTCTGCGGCGAGATCGACGTCTATGCGGCAACGGTCGTCCTGCCGGGAGTCAATGACGGGGAGGTGCTCGAAGAGACCGCGGAGTGGCTCGAGGAGCGTGGCGCAAAAGGGTTCATCATCATGCGTTTTGCGAATGCAACGGAACAGGGCCTCATCCTCGGCAACGCACCACTCATCCGGGACCAGAGGGTGCATACCACAGAAGAGTTCCGGGATATGGTGACCGGTCTTGCCGGCCGCCACCGGATGAAGATCTCCGGAACACCCCTTTGGGACCCTGATATCGGGTCTCCGTTCGCCATCCTCAATGAACCGCAGCTGCTGGACAAGCTCCCGCGAATCACGCGGAAGGCAAGCGTCATCACCGGGTCGGTCGCAGCCCCGTACATCAGGCAGATACTCGATTCGTGTGGAGAAGGCGCCCGGGTTGTCGCGGTGCGAAAGGAGATCGCCTGCCTGATCACGGAGAGCGACCTTGAAGAGATCGTTATCTCCGACCTTGAAGACCTGGTCATCATACCCGGGAGGGCTTTTGTCCATGACAGGGAGGCCGGACGGATCCTCTCACTGGACGGCGTGGAGAGGACGGTGATGCGGGGGCCCGAGATGCTCACCGCCGATGCCGAGACAAGTATGGGTATGACCCGAAACGGTGTCCTCCAGATCGAGATGGAGGGGCTGGCCGACCTCATCCGGCTGATCAACAGGTACGGGAACTGACCAAGCGGTTTCGTCCGTTCCCCTGGCAGGTACGATAGCATTATTACACAATCTGCTGATTTAGTAGGTAGCACTCTTTCATTTTTATGAAAGTGCTGGCATATGTAAGTCCGACGTGCCGCTCCCGGCACGGCCCCCCGAGAAATTGGGCTTTGGGATTACAGAGAGTCGGCTATTTTTGACTCTTTTCGGATTTGCATGGATATTTGGGAGGTTAACAATGGCAAGAATGCACGCACGCCGACGGGGTGATTCAGGATCCGTCCGGCCATACAGGAAAGAATCCCCTGAATGGGCCAATACAGATGTAGAGGCAATCGAGAAGATCATCGTTGATCTCAAGAAGGAAGGGGTCTCCAGCAGCCGGATCGGGCTCATTCTCCGTGACAAGTACGGTGTGCCTGATGTGAAGCTGATCACCGGAAAGCGGATCGGCCAGATCATCAGGGAGAAAGGAATGGAATCCGAGATCCCCGAGGATCTCCGGAACCTGATTGAGAAAGCGCTCGGTTTGAGGAAGCACCTCTCCGAGAACAAGAACGACCTGCACAACAAGCGCCAGCTGCAGCTGACCGAGTCGAAGGTCCGCCGCCTTGTCCGCTATTACGTGGGCTGCGGCAGGTTACCCAAAGGCTGGAGTTACAAGCCGGAGACTGCCGAGATTCTCCTGTCCAGATGAGATATGTCACTCGATGAAGCCGCGTCACAGCTCGCAGACCACCTTGCACGGCAGGAATTCGTGGAAGTCTATGCACACCACGACGCCGACGGCATAGCCGCAGCCTCGATCCTCTGCATTGCGATGCTTCGCAGGAAGATGAGGTTCCGGCTTCGGATCAGGGCACGGATCAACGCCGGGGACTTACCCCCCGGCGCCGGTGTTCTGCTCTGTGATTTCGGCTCAGGTATCGAAGAACTCCCGGAAGAGGTGATGGTGGTAGACCACCACCTCCCACGTTTCAGTGGCGGCCTCCATGTCAATCCCAGGCTTTTTGGGGTAGACGGTGACAGGGAACTCTCCGCTGCCGGAACAGCGTATCTCGTGGCGAGAAAACTGGGGGACAACCGCGATCTCGCCGGACTTGTGATGCTCGGTATCATCGGAGACGGACAGGACCTGGAGGGAAAGAACCTTGAGATCTTCAACGAGGCGGTCGCCCAGTCCGTCATCACAACGGAGAGGGGGTGCAGGCTTGTCGGGAGGGACATGCATGAATCTCTCCTCTCGGCCACCAATCCCTACCTGCACCAGATAAGCGGTGATGAGGTGGCCGCTATGGACCTGATTGACACGGCGTCCGTCGAAGACGAACCCGAAACTGACGTGCTGCTGTCGCTGATCGTGATGCGGATAAGCCCGTATTCCCCGGTGGAGACATTAACAAGCCTATACGGGGACAGGTTCTCTCTCGAACGGGAGATCATCCCCGACGCCCATGCATTCACCGCCGTCGTTGACGCCTGCGGGAAGTGCGGACGTGGCGGCCTTGCCGCATCTCTCTGTCTCCGTTCCCCGGACGGGCTTGCAGAAGCATGGGAGACCACCATCCACCACCGGATGCGGGTCGTGCAGGCGATCAGGGCAGCCCTGCAGAAGGGGGGTGAAGACGGCTTTTTCCAGGTCGACGAGGTATCGGTTGCGAGTGATGTCGCCGACGCCATCTCGCGGGACAGCCTTATCGAGACCCCGGTCTTTGTCGCTGCAAAGGCAAAGGAACTCTGCTACATCTCGGCACGTTCACCGCACGATCTCTCCATCGATCTCGGCGACGCAGTCAGGGAGGCGGCGGTGCAGAGCGGTGGATTCGGCGGCGGACACCGGCGAAGGGCCGGAGCCACGATCAGCTCATCGAGGCTGGACCAGTTCAGGACACATCTTGCAGAGGTGCTCGCTGCATGAAGAGAATTGAAGGGACCATACGGACACGGCACAGGTACCCGGAATGCGTAGCCGGAGCGGTCAGACCTGACAACCTCTCCAGCATGCGGACCAGTGAGACGGACGGCATGGTGATAACAACGGTTGTCGGAAGCCAGGCGAGGTCCGTCATCGCATCGGTCGACGATTACCTGATGAATCTTTCAGTAGCGGAGGAACTATGCGGTCTCACTTTGAGATGAATGCAACTCTCCAGTTCAGCGGAGAGATAACCACAGAGGCACAGGCTGCCTTAAAGAAACTGATCGAGGACTCGAACCGGGTCCATTTCTGGAAGGGAGTTCCGAAAGGTGTGACAGATCCGGCAGAGATCGGCCAGATTACCGGCATACCGCAGTTCGGGAAAAACTCCGTTGACCTCAGCTTCTCCAGCGGCCCGTATACAAGGGTCCATGATGCCCTCTTCCGGTTCAGGAAACAGGTGGCACCCGTCATGGGCAGGCACAGGCTCGGACTGCGTGGAATCGAGGTGAACGGGTACCGGATCACCGTCTCTGGGGACTTTCCCGAGGGGTTCCATTCTCCCAGGCTGCCGTTTATCAGGGAGTCGTCACTCGAGGACGGGACACTCACGCTTGTCCTTGACGTATCCGAATCGGACCTGGAGAACAAGATTCCCGACCGCCTGGTCCGCCTCGTCGAGGAGAAAGTCCAGGCCGCAACCTATGGTGGCAAGGGCGAACACTGGGATCTCGTCTTCGAGAGCGGGAAAAAACCCCGGTACTCGGACGCGGACCCCACCGCCGAGATGGTGAAACGGGGCTGGATCAAGCACTCCTCTGCGAGGGGGCAGTGGATTCACGGCCCGCAGTCGGTCCAGCTCTTCCGGGCGTTCGAAAAGATCGTCCTGGACGAGATCATCGGGCCCATGGGGTTCTCGGAGATGATCTTTCCCAAGCTCGTCCCGTGGGATGTCTGGAAACGCTCAGGACACGCAAAAGGGGTCTACCCCGAGATCTACTATGTCTGCACGCCAAAGACACGCGATCCCTCCTTCTGGGAAGACATAGGCGACTACTTCAAGGTCACCGGCGAGGTCTGGGTCGAGGAGATAAAAAAGAGGATCGACGGTCCGATCGGCGGGCTATGCTATGCCCAGTGCCCCCCCTTCTGGCCATTCCTGCAGGGCGAGACACTGGCAAACGACTGTCTCCCGGCACGGATCTTTGACCGCAGCGGAACCTCGCACCGCTACGAAAGCGGGGGTATTCACGGCATCGAACGCGTCGATGAATTCCACAGGATCGAGGTCCTGTGGCTCGGAACCGCAGAACAGACAGTACAGATCGCCGATGATCTTCACGAGGCCTACCGCCACGTCTTCGAGGATATCCTCGAGCTCGAGTGGCGATGTGCACGGGTCACCCCCTGGTTCATGGCGCAGGAAGGGATGATCGACACGGGCGAACCCGGCCAGGAGTGCGGGTGCGGGGCGAGGATAGGTACAATGGACTACGAGGCCTTCCTCCCGTACAGCAGCAACTGGCTGGAATTCCAGAACGTGAGCATCAACGGCGACAAGTATCCAAAAGGCTTTTCAGTCAAGATACAGAGCGGCGCCGATTGCTGGTCAGGGTGTTCAGGTATAGGGCTCGAACGCTGGACGGCCGCATTTCTCGCGCAAAAAGGGCTGGATATCGAAAACTGGCCTTCTGGAGTGGCAGAAATTGTCGGAGAACTCAATGAATTATTTAAATTCCTTTGAATGGTGATAGAATGGCAAGAAAAAAACAGGTTGGAAGAAGAGTTGAAGGATGGAAGACAAAGAGCTGGTACAAGGTATATACCCCTGATAACCTGGGGAAAGTCTATATCGGCGACACCATCGCAAATGACGCAGAAAACGTGGTCGGCAGGGTAATGCAGACCACGCTTGGCGAGATAACGAACGATTATTCAAGGCAGAACGTGAAGATGAGATTCAGGATTGCAAGCGTTGCCGGCGACTCGGCATACACTGAGTTCCTGGGGCATGAACTGACCCGTGACTACCTCAGGTCCATGGTGAAGCGCCGCACGTCCCGTATCGACTGCACTATCCCGGTCACGACAAAAGACGGCAAAAAGGTGAGTCTCACGGTGACATGCTACACCCTCACCAGGGCAAACCTCTCCCAGACCCATGCAATCCGGGGAGCAATACTGGAAAAGGTCCGCACCCTGGGTACGGAGGGCGATTTCAATGGTCTCATCAACGGCATCGTGACCGGTGAGATCTCCAAGGAAGTCTTCAAGTCAGTCAAGGAGATCTTCCCCGTCAGACGGGTGGAGATCATCAAGTCAAAGGTCGGTCTTGTAAAGACCGCGTGAGGAGCAGGCACTGATCCGCCCTCCTCCCAGGGAGAGGCGTCTGCCGCTCCGAATTTTGTCCCCCTGGAAACGGGTGGAATTTCCCTTTTTTCCGGCAATCAACTGGTGCAGTATCTTTTTCCCTCAGTCAGAATCCTTCCTGGCAGAGCAGGCGACGAGCAGTACGGCATCGCATCACGCGGTCGAATCCGGAGTCCAAGGATAGTCATAAGACAACCCGAAACCAAAACTCTACTTGATGACTGCCGAGAAGATCCTTTTGTGTGTGCTCGACGGAATTTCCGACAGGCCCTGCCCAGAATTCGGGTACCGGACCCCGTTGCAGGCCGCACACACACCGAACCTCGATACCCTGGCACGCGAGGGGATCTGCGGGATAATGGACACGATAGCCCCGGGAATACGGCCGGGATCCGATACCGCCCACTTAAGCCTGCTCGGGTACCCCCCTGAGAGATACTATACCGGCCGTGGACCGATCGAGGCCGAAGGGTGCGGGATCCACATGGAGAGGGGGATGATCGGCTTTCGTGTAAATTATGCAACAATCGACGATGAAGGCATCGTAACCGACCGGCGTGCCGGTCGCATCTCCGACACGGGTGCTCTTTCCAGGGCCATACAGGAAGAAGTCGATCTCTCGTCCCTTGGTGTGGAGTTCGTATTCAGGTCGGGCGCCGGCCACCGTGCAGCTCTTGCCTTCAGGGGGGAGGGGCTCGGTGCAGCGGTCAGCTCAAACGATCCGAAGAAGGAGGGGGCCATTTTGCACCGGTTCGAGGCCCTCACGTCAAAGCCCGAAGATCGAAAGACTGCCGAGGCCCTGAATGATTTTGCACGGCAGGCTGGAGAGATCCTCCGCGAACAGCCGCTCAACCAGGAGAGAGAGAAGAGAGGAGACCAGCCGGCAAACATGGTCCTCATTCGTGGTGCGGGCCAGATGGGGCATTACGAGCCATTCAACGAAAAATATGGAATGAAAGGGTCGGTAATCGCTGCAGCCACCCTTATCACCGGAATCGGGACCGTGGTGGGACTCACCAGGGTCGATGTGCAGGGCATCACGGGTTCTGCGAATACGAACCTTGAAGGAAAGATACGGGCCACCATATCGGAACTGGAAAAAGCGGACTTTGTCCTTCTCAACATCAAGGGCGCCGACGAGGCCGGGCATGACGGCAACGCCCAGAAGAAGAAGGAGTTCATCGAGGTGATCGACCAGGCACTCGCCCCCTTGCAGGACCTGGAGAATTGCCTGATCGCATTCTGTGCAGATCACAGTACCCCGTGCAGCGTGAAAGACCACAGCGGCGACCCGGTTCCGCTTCTCATCCATGGCGAAGGCGTGCGGGTGGATGGCGTGGATCGGTATGACGAGATTGCATGTGCAGGCGGCGGACTCCACCGGATACGTGGTGAGTACCTCATGCCCGTCCTGCTCGACCTGGTGAACCGTTCACGGAAATACGGGGCGTGAGGTGAGATGGAAAAATGATACATGAATATACTCCCGCAAGCATCTTCGAGGTCGATACGATCTCCTTGATCGAGCCGTCATATTCCGACCTGATCGACGAGCAGTTCACGTACCTGCTGACCACTCTCGAGGCCGAACAGGGCAGACTGCTCATCGATGAAGAATCCGATCCCCTGGCCCTTGCGGTCCTGACGCCGAACGGGTGGTTCGCCGGTTCGTTTCATCTCCGGCACCCGACTGCCCCTCTTATCGAGTATTTCGAGAGCATCGGGGGTGACATCTACCAGGAAGACCGCGATATCTGGGAACAGTCGGTACGTGAATACTACAGCCTGATCATCAGGCAGGAAGTGGTTCCGGCGCTTGAAGATGTCAACCCTGAACGGGTTGGAATGATCGACTCGCTCCTCGAAGAGGTCTGGGGAGACCGGAGCGGCGCGGAATGTCTTGACTGCTGCTGCGGGTCCGGAGTCGGGTCGATGGTTCTCCGGAACCGGGGGTTAAAACCGATCTCGTTTGACATAGACACGCCGTTGCTCTCCCTCGGGTTCCACACGGGCAGGCTCCGTCCGGAAGAGACGATGTGTATCGACGGTTCCCTGGCGAGCAGGTTTATCGGGCAGACCAAGGGCGGCCTCGGCCTGATGTTCGGGGAGTTCAACGAGTTCAACAGGGAGTCATGGGAGATGATCACATCTGAACTGATATCCCTGACCGAATGGTCGCTGATAACCGTCGGAACAGAGAGCGAGGCCGATCAGGTGGCCAGGTGGGGGGAGTCCCGCCACAGGGTGGTTGAGGTGCGGGAGAATACCCGTGACCCGATCTACGACAGGTTTGTCTGCATCATAGAGGAAGAGAACTGAAATGCTTCCTTTGGAAACACTTTTGTATCCGGGCAGTCACAGCACTGAGCATGGACCAGGATCTTCGGGAATCCGGTGATGGGCTTGTCCCATCCCCTCGGCTTCGAACACTCTATAACCTGTATCTCATCCTCGTCGTCTGGCTGGCAATACTGCCCTGGTTTATCCCCCTGGCTCTCTTTTCGCCGCCCATCGTCTCACTTCTTGTCGGTGTGCCGCTGCTTGCACTGGTTCTCCTTGCGGCCTGGTGGATTCCGAAGTACTACCAGACTATCCTCTATACCCTGCAGGAGGAGGATATCTGCTGGAGACGGGGCGTGTGGTTCAGGCAGACAGGTATTGTCCCCTACAACCGCATAACAAATGTCGACATCATCCAGGGACCACTTGCACGGATCTTCGGGCTCTCGTCCCTGCGGATACAGACCGCCGGCTACTCGGCCCAGGCACCGGCGGAACTCGTGCTTGCAGGGATAGTCAACCCTGAAGAGATCCGGGATATCATCATGGGCCATGTCCATTCGCAGTCCCCGCTCGCAGTTGAGACATATGGAGGGAGCAGGAGCGAGGGTGCATCGATCAGGGAGTTACACGGCGAACTCGTCCGGAACCGAACGCTCCTCGAGGAGGGAC
>JAHDSI010000028.1 GCA_018432765.1 Methanoregulaceae archaeon
CAGGTCAAGGAGTACCTGGCGGAGAGAGGCATTCCCGTACGGCTGTGAGGTCAAGCTCAAGGCCGGCGACCGGCTGTTCGAGCTGGAACGCAGTCAGCACGGCGGGATATATCTCCCCGAATACCCCCACAACTCTTTCTCCCACCACTATATCGGCCCTGCGACCGGAGATGAATGCCGGGTCATCGGATTCGGTCACCGTGCAGGGGATGTTCAATTCCCTTTTCAGGACATCGGACAGGGCATAGATTTCGCTGAAATCGGACTCGGGATGCATGCTTACGGCTGCGACGGACTGCCTGGTGTGATCTTCAAGGACGACGTCTCCCACCGCAAACAGCCTCTGCGGGAGCTCGCGGTGGACATTCATCTGGAGGGTCTCCATCAGGAGTGGAAGGATGGTGCACCTGACATGCGTATGATCCTCTGTGATGGGATGCATCACCCGCATGGCCCTCCCATCATGATCCCGGTTCATCATCCCGAAGAGGATGCGGTCATTTGTCAGGGTGAACGGCATCATCTCCAGGTATCCCATGCCGCAGAGGATCTCGCGGACCATGTTCATCATGCGCACATACGGGTGCCCCCTGCCCGAGGTGAACGTGGGGGGCAGGAGCGGTTCGATCTTCCCGTACCCGTATGCAATTCCGACATCCTCGAAGATATCCCAGTCATGGAGAATATCGGCCCGGTAACAGGGCACCCGCACCCTGATCCTGCCCGGTGCTTCCGGAACTGCGCCATACCGCATGGCTTCGAGCAGGGTGACCATATCGGAGTCAGTGAGCGAGAGCCCGAGCAGTTTAAAACATTCGGACGCATCTACCACCCGATCGACGGGTGCAAGCGTGGGCACTTCGGAATCACCGATTGTTATGCTCTCGATGTCGGCTCCGTTCTCTGCAAATGCCGTGCATATGATGTTGACCGCGGTCATGACGGCCCGCTGGTCGGTCCCCGTGGTGTCCAGCAGGATGTTTGCCGTGCTGGTTGTCACCCTCGTCAGCTCGCCGTTGATGATGGGAGGAAACGAGAGAACGTCTCCGTTGGCATCGACGATGAGGGGATACCGGGAATATGGCTCCACGAGGTGGGCATAGTCACGTCCCTTGGGATGCTCCGTCAATATCTCCCTCATGGTCATCTCCCTGTCGAAATCGAGAGGGACGAATGACGTATCGGGGTCCGCGGCCAGGTACCGGAACGGTGGCTTCACCGAGTCAAGGTCGTGGATACCGATCGCAACCTTGCCCCGGCCTCGTCCCACCGCCCAGTGCAGGGACTCCTGGAGCCCCATCAGGCTGACGATAGACTCCTCGTTGAATGATACGTTCCTGATGACGGCAGAACCAAGGTACGGCCGTATACCGGAGAGTCCCGGGTCTATGGAGAAAGACATGCCTGAGGGTTCGACCCTGTACTCCGGCAGGCCGGTCTCTATTCCCAGGAAGCCACGCATGGCCCGTGCCACGCCCTCCGTCGAGAAGAGATCAGGGCGGTTGGCAAAGAACTCGATGTCGGCGTTATCCTCTTCGATTCGTTCTATATCGGCCCCAAACATGGGTATCCTGGATAAAATGGTGTCACGGTCCGATCCGACCAGTTCCTCCAGGTATGCATATGGCAGGCTGATTACCGGCATCCGCTCACCCCACCTCTCTCTGGATATCGCAGACGGGGCTCTCCCTGACCCACTCGATATCGCTCCGGTAGAGCTGCCGCAGGTCCTTCAACCCTATCTTCAGCATCGCGAGGCGGGAGACCCCGAGGCCCCATGCAAGGACAGGGTGGGAGAGGCCGTTTGCCGCACAGACTTCCTCCCGGAAGATGCCTGCGCCACCAAGCTCCACCCACCCGAGACCATCGACCCACACCTCGGGCTCGACGGAGGGCTCGGTATAGGGGAAGTAGCCGGGCCTGAACCGCACGTCCTCGAATCCCATCTGCACGTAAAATTCCCGTAGGAATCCGAGAAGGTGACGGAAGTTCACATCCCGGTCCATGACCACTCCCTCGAGCTGCTCGAACTCGGGGAGGTGGGTGGGATCGATTGCCTCCCTCCGGTACACCCTGCCGATCGAGAAGGCCTTGACAGGGGGTTTGGGGTTGTCGTGCAGGTACCTGATTGTGAGACCGGTCGTGTGGGTCCGGAGGACACACTGTTTTGCCCTGGACGTGCTCCACACCCCACCCCAACCTGTGGAGGAGGTCTCCCCTCCATGTTCGTGGATCTCCTTTACCGACTCCCACCCCGGGGGAAGGTCGCTCTCGCAGTCCAAAAAGAAGGTGTCCTGCATCTCCCGTGCCGGGTGGTCCTGGGGCTGGAAGAGGGCATCGAAGTTCCAGTACGAACTCTGCACGATATCGCCGTAGATCTCGACAAATCCCATGTCAAGGAGTACCTGGCGCATCTCGTTGAGGAGCCGCTGGTACGGATGGATCTTTCCGGGGTAGACCCGGCGGGGGGGTGTCTTCACGCTGAACCTGCGCAGGCGGAGATCTCTCCATTCTCCCGAGACTATCTGTTCTGCAGAGAGTCTCCCGGTCTCCTCGGAGAGATCAAGGCCTCCCCCGACCGCCTTCTCACCGGCAGGCGTGAGCAGGATCGTGTAGGTGACCGATTCCTCTTCGCGGACAAGCCCTCGTTTGAGGAGGAGCCGGATGCCTTCGCCTCCGGAGCCGGGATTCCCGAGCGCTTCCTCGTCGGGGCCCCCTGGAGCATTGCCGGTCTTTTTGACCGTTCCGTCCCTGATCTCCACCCAGCCTTTCTTCTTCATCCAGCCGATAGCGATACGGGCAAGCGGGTGATTTTGGAGTTCCTTCATGCCGATCGAGTCACCGAAGGAGTCGTAGACCTGGCGTTCAGGAAGTCCGTCTTTCCTGTATTTCTCTCCTTCCCCGGTGAAGTGATACGAGACCGAGACATGCTTTTCAATGCGGACAAGACCCCTGTCGCTGCACAGGTGCGCGTACTGTATCACCGACTCCTCGGTCGTATCCATGATCCCTGCCAGGGCAGAAGGATCAGCGGATTTCAGGGGCCCCAGTGCAAGGAGCAGCCTCTTTTCATTCAGCGTCAGTTCCATTTCCTCATTTCCCTACCATATCTCAGATTATCGTCTATTCCGGCCACCCGGGCTCTGCCCGGCAGGACTCTGTCTCCCCACCCGCACCCTCCAGGGTTGACGGTCAGAATGCCCCGCATGCAGGGCCGGTTCGTGTACCGGACAACCTCTTCCACCACTCTCTCGCGGATAGTGCCGATCATGAGAAACACCTTTCGGTAAACTCCAGGACTTTACAATACAGGGGATCCGGCAAAATTGCTGGTCCCCTATCGAAAGAAACAGAAAAAGTCCACTATCATGAAATCCCCGTAACAGAGAGAGGGTGATGCAGACATTCGTGTTTACCTAATTATTTGAGCGTTTTGGCGGTATTTATTCATTTCTGATCAGATCGGGACAGCAGTCTCCGGTTCCGTGCCGCATCCAGGCTTACAGGCTCACCAGGTGCTCCACTGCATCCATCTTCCCACGGAAATCCCGCAGGAATTCCAGTACCCTCTCTGCAGTCTCCTTCTTGCACTGCCCGCACATCATCTCCCCGGAGAGGCACCTGTTCCTGATCTCGTCGAGCTCGGAATCGTCCTCGACCATGTGGAAGAGGTTCAAGAGGAATAGCGGGCATTTGTCCGGTTCTCCGCCAAGTTCCTTCTGCTCTGCAAGGGTCGGCCTGCCGCCCGTGAAGGCCGCCATGATCTTCTTTCGAACGGCCTCGTCCGGTTCCTGGAACGTGATGATGCTCTCCGGAATGCTGGATGACATCTTGCCTCCCTGGAGACCGGGGATGAACCGGTGGTAGGTCGATGACGGCGTGAAAAACCCGAACCCTCCATGGGAGAGTTCTATCTCGCGGGCGATCGCGGAGACATCGCTGCACGTGGAGCCCGGTATGTCCACGTGGCCCTCGTACTTTTTTGAACCGGGAAACGCCCTGTGCACGTCTTCGAGGGCTTTTGCCGGTGCGTTCTTGGACCGGACACTGATATAGCCGTCCCTCTCCTCTACCGTGAACATCCGGAGCTTGTGGGCGACACCCCGCGTAAGCCGTATGTGGGGGTCCTGGTCAATTCCGACAGGGACGACGGTTGGTGCAGGCTCGCTGTCCACCTGCGGATAGAGGATATCGGCAACCTGCGTGATGACGCTCAATGCGTGTGCAAGGGCCGTGTCCGGAGAAAACCCGTAGATAGACTGTAACTCGGAGAAATTCACCTTGGTCGATGCCTCGAATGCCAGGTCCTTTAACCGGTCGTTCCTGCTCTGGAAATAGGTTTTGCCCTCGTACCCGAGGGCAAACAGGCATTTCAGGTACTCTCTGCCGTATTCGTCGCACAGCCTCCATGGAATCTCCCTCACCGCGTGGGCTTCCCGGTCTGCTATCGTGATATAGCCGGACCCTCCCTGGATTACGTGCCAGACAACCTCCTTCATCACCAGGAGGTGCCCCAGGTGCGGGTGCCCCGACGGCATGAAGCCGGTAAGGATGTGGAACGGGGTCTTATGCCGTATCGCGTCTGCAATCTGCCCGTAGTCGCGGTGTCCCACCACGATTCCCCGCCTCATGAAATACGGCACCTCGGGAAGGATATCCGTGACTTCTGATATTGGTTCGATGCCGAATTCCGAAAAAAGCTTCTCTATGTCGACGGTCGGCTGGCTTGACCATGGATTTATCTCCTGATTCATCTCTTCAACTCACAGTTTCACGCGTGCAAATTCAACGTATTGTATTTTTGTAGTACATTCACAGCCAAACAACATCTTCTTTTTCACACTGTGAGCCAGGCGGACGGAGCGGGATATGGTGCTCATGGGAAGGGCGACGCCCCGGGCGATGGCATGCACCAGCATTTCAGAGTGAGGTTTTTTGCCGGAATACACCCTGAAATGATGGCCGAACTTGTAACCGGTCCGGGGGGTGTAGCCCTTCGCCTTCAGGTCGTCGTAGACGCGCTTCTTCTCCTGCAGTTCAACATCCTGGGCGGCGATGCCTTCGGCATACACATCGGGATCCTGTGTCTCCCCGTTCTTTTTGAGGGTGAGGATCCCTGCTGCTGACAGGTGGAGGATCTCGAGCGGGGAGAGCACCAGGCGGTCTTCATCGAGCCGCATCCCAAAAGACAAAATTCCTGTCGCATCCATCTCTGCCGCACGAACGATCGCCGCCTTTCCCACCAGGAGGCCGGAGAGAGCGGAGAGACTGGTTCCGCCTCCTGTCTCGGCAAGGACCGGTATCTTCACTTCGTAGTAGGTGAGCTCGTTCTCATCGTCAACCACGGCGAGGACATGCTGTTTTCTCATGTTGGCCGACGCCATCGCTTCCTCGATGAGGACGTCGAAATCGATGAGATCCCTTTCGGAAAGTACCCTGACGAGATACTGGGATTGCCCGCTTCCCGGTCGCTGGCCCCTCCGGAAGACACGGAAGTCATGCGGGCCCGTCTGTATCGCGTAGCCGCGTTCCCTGATATCGCGGTACACAAGAAAATTCCGCAAAAAATCCGGTTTTTCCGCAAATAACGATATTAACCGGTCAAAATCGTATCCCGGAACAGTGATCTTCTCCCTGTGGACGAGGTAGGCTGCTTCCTCGGGGGCGAGGCGGAGACCTGCCTTCTCAGGCCTTCCATAGCCGCTCTGGTCGTACAGGGCACGTCCTTCCGGACCGAGAAGCACCCTGTCCCCGTCAAATCTGGCTTTCATTTGGGAATTATTGGACGTCTGCGGTAATAATGTACGGTGCATGACCCTCCTGGAGGACGGGATGCTTGAATACGGGCATACAGGGCGATATACCGTATGTTGCGATACAGTACCAGGATACACCCGGAGAGAGATCTGGGATGAGAGGATATCCTGAAAAATTACAAAGATCATTCATAAGAAATTCCAAATCCTGAAGCGTTTAGACCTATAAACTCCATAAAAAACTCTGACCTAAAAAATACCCCCATTCATGGCCTGCGTGCGTCACGCGACTCCCGCCCGGTTAGATTACATAAGTAATACTATTGTAGTACTTTCGGGCAAATTGCGGTCCTTTTGTAGAAGAACTTATAGAACGATACGAAAAACCTCTGTTCTGTAACAGTGGTCCGGGCCCCGGGCAGGGTCCGGACCGCCAATCCTCAGGGGTAGTTCCAGTGGTGACGGCAGACAGTGCACGCAGTAGTATAAATCTCGCAGGGTTTCTCGATATCTCGACCGTGAACGGTCCGGGGAGGAGGGCGGTGCTCTGGGTCCAGGGCTGCCCGTTGTCCTGCAGGGACTGTTTCAACAGTGATCTGCGGGAATTTGTTCCCAGGATATCCATGACTGTCGGGATGGTATCAGAAAAGATCCTCGGGATTCCCGGGATCGAGGGAGTCACCTTCTCAGGCGGGGAGCCTTTCTGCCAGGCAAAACCCCTCTCCGCCCTTGGGCGGCTAGTCAGGGAAGAAGGACTGAATATTGTGACGTTTACGGGATTTCCCTACCACTACATCAGAAAGAAGGACAAGCCCTCGTGGAACAGCCTCCTGGAGGTGACCGATCTCCTGGTGGCAGGACCATTCATCCCCCGCCTCCGGTGCAGTCTCCCCATGGTCTCATCGTCAAACCAGCAACTCGTCCACCTTTCCGGCAGGCTCGCGGGAAGGGAGGGGGAATGCCCCGATGCAGGGGCGATCACCGAATTTTCGATATCGCGGGGAGGTGAGGTGACGGCCACGGGCTACCGTGCAGGTCTCCTCGCCGGGCTTAACCGCACCGGCCTGCCAGGAGAGGAAGGGTTCTAAAATGTCGCATTTCAGCCGAATCAAGACAAAAATCAGAGACCGCACAGTTCTCACCGAATGTCTCAGGGACATGGGCTACCAGGTCAGGGACAGGGGAACCATCCAGGGCTACGAGGGGGTGCAGGAAGTCGATCTCGTCGCTTCATCCGGAAAGGGGTACGATATCGGTTTCGTCTCCGACGGCGAAGGGTGCCTCGACATGGTTGCCGACTGGTGGGGTGTCAGGGATACGGACCGTCGCGCGATGGAGAGGGTACGCGACCGTATAACGAAGATCCAGAAGGAGTACGCGGTCCGGAACGTCCTCGAGCAGACAAAAAACCAGGGCTTCTCCGTTGTAGAACAGACCGAGGAGAGCGACGGATCCGTGCGGATAGTCGTACGGAGGTGGGTGTAAAGGAGATGAACCAGGGAGAACCGGACCAGAAGAGCCAGATCAATGTCTTTCTGCGTGCACGGGCGACCCTACTCGTCATCGTCACCGCAGAGGAGGAACGGGCAATCAAGGTCCTGCGGGAGGTCTGCGACCAGTGGAACCCGCCCAGGCAGTGCCTCTCCTGGGATATCGTGGACGGATTTTTCGCGGTGACAGGGGGGAAGGCGAACGGGTGCAGTTCGCGTGATCCGCTTACGGCACTCGACGAACTGCAGAAGACCGATGAGAACGCGGTCATCATTCTCAAGGATTTCCACGAATTCTGGACAAACCCTGCAGTAAAACGCAAGTTACGAAACCTCTCCCAGAAGTTTCGGTTTTCCCGCCGCACGATTGCAATCATCACCCCATCGCTGAAGGTCCCGGACGAGATACGGGATGAGACCGTGATCATCCACTTTCCGCCGCCATCTGCACAGGAACTCGATGACGAACTGGAAGCGCTCACACGGTCCAGCGGCGTGTCGATCTCGCTCACCCCCCTCGGACGGGAGAAACTCATCCAGGCAGCGCTTGGAATGTCCCTGAACCAGGCCAGGCGTTCCTTCTCGAAGGCCATCGTCCGGCATGGGAGACTGGACGACCGGGACATCGACGAGGTTGTCGCGGAAAAAAAGGATATCCTCTCCCAGAGCGAGGCGCTGGAGTTCTACAGCTCCACCGAGACTCCGGAGAACGTGGGCGGACTGGCGATGCTCAAGGAGTGGCTCAGGCTCCGAGAGAGGGCGTTTTCCCGGGAGGCCAGGGAATACGGGCTTCCGTCTCCGAAGGGGATAGCCCTGATCGGAATACCCGGGACGGGAAAGAGCCTTGCCGCGAAGATGATCGCAGGCCTCTGGCGCCTCCCGCTCCTGCGGCTGGACGTGGGAGCCCTCTTCGGCAGTTTCGTGGGGGAATCGGAGGAGCGGACCAGGAGGGCGCTCTCGCTTGCGGAGACCATCTCTCCCTGTATATTGTGGATAGACGAGATGGAGAAGGCATTCTCATTCGGAACCGGCGATTCGGGAACAAGCCAGCGGGTTTTTGCCAGTATCCTCACCTGGATGCAGGATAAGACAGCTCCCTGCTTCGTGGTGGCGACGGCGAACGATATCGCTGCACTGCCGCCTGAACTGTTGAGAAAAGGACGCTTTGACGAGATATTCTTCCTGGATCTCCCGGGATACGATGAGAGGAGGGAGATCTTCTCTGTCCACCTGAAGAAGAGGAAGTGCCTGCCCGAGGAGTTCGATCTCGATGGCCTCGCATTCGCCTCCGAAGGCTATGTCGGGGCCGAGATCGAGCAGACTGTCATCGATGCGATGTACAGGGCATTCAACCAGGAGATGAGAAAGATCACCGACGGCGATATACTCTCTGCCCTCAATGCGCAGGTGCCACTCTCCGTCTCGCAGCGCGAAGTGGTCGCAAGCCTCCGGGCATGGCTCTCTGAAGGGCGTGCCGTCTCAGCATCGGCAGAGGAGACCCGGAGGGATGATAGCTCGCAGATCAGGCTGGATCCCATCGATGAAGTCCAGTGATTCCCAAAGCGCCGTCCAGGCCGGCGTGAGAGGTGGTGAGGTGCACCGCATTCTTCCGTCCGTGTGGTCAGCACTCCGGCACAGGGAGCTTGCACACCTCTCCAGGGCTGCATCCCGGGGGGATAGAAAGGCTGTACGGCTGCTTGCAGAGGCCGCATGCGGGGCAGACGGGAATCGTGCGGCGCGGGCAGCGGAGGCTCTCTCGTCGCTCGGGAACCGGGACGCAATCGAGTGTCTCTGCGAGTGCCTGCTCCATTCTGAGAACGGATCCCTCGATTCACTCTGCATACTGAACGGCTACGCCCCCGAGGACGAGGAGATACGGGCGGCATTCTACCTTGCTACCGGCCAGATCGACCGGTACAATGACCTCGACATCCTGGAGGATCGCCCACTGCTCACCGGAGGGTTTCACCGCGTGCCCGGACCGGCCAGGATGAAGGTGCTTTCGACTGCGAGGCGGGCGGGCATGGGCGCCGTGATGGCCGATATCGTCTCCGGGCACAATGCTCCTCCACGGACCGGTTGCTCGCTCAAGGAATGGCGGGCACTGGCACAGTCACTCGCCCAGGCGAGTGAATGGATGCGGATATGGAGACTCCTGTTCGATGCTCCCGTTCCCGTTGCCGTCGAGATGCTTGCCATGTTGAAGAGTGCGGGCTGGAACCCGGGACCCCATGATGAAGTATCCTGGAAGAGACTGGCGGGACTCCTCCCTGACACCTGGACCTACCCGGACCCACCGGCAGAGCCGGCCGTTGTCCTTGACGGCCCACGCGAGGCCGTGAACCGGATGGTGCTCCATACGGATGGACACCTGCTCGCAACAGGAAGTTATGACGGGACGGTCACCCTCTTTGGACTTCCCGGAGGCGCACTCCTCCATTCCATTCATACCGGGTGCGGTCAGATCCATGACCTCCGCTTCTCGCCTGACGGCAGGATGCTCGCGGCTGCGGGGACCGATCCCGGTATCTGCCTCATCGACCCCGTGGAGGGGAGAGTGGTCAATACCATCGGAAAAGAGGCAGGAGCGGCCAGCCACCTGGTGTTTCTGCCCGATTCAGACTCGCTTGTTCATGACGGGAGGGGAGGAGGCATATACCTGACTCGTGTGGAAACAGGCGACACGACCGCTCTTTTTTCAGGGGAGAGAGAGTGTGTCACCGGACTTTTTTCTTCGCCTTCGGGAGGGGAGATCTTCTGGGGTACGGAGACGGGTCGTATCCGGTCACTTACCAGTGAAGGTGGTGAGATCACTGAATATCCCGGCCACAAAAACCCCGCCACATTCGTCTCCGTAACGTGCAGCGGGCAGTACCTGGTGAGCGCCGCAACGATAGGAAGGATCCGGATCCAGGATACCGGGAACGGCAGGAGCGCGGGCCGTGCCGGGAGTGACGGGCTACGCTGCACGGCGGTGGCGGTTGCGCCGGGAAAGGAAGTCTGTGCCTTTGCAACCGGGAAGGGGGAGATATCTGTCATCGGTATACCGGGTGGGCGAGTGCAGGCGTCATTCGGGGTATACAAGGAAGGGGGCGTGACGGCACTTGCATTCTCACCGGACGGATCGGTGCTGGTCGCAGGCGGAAGATCCGGTCACATCCATATCTGGAGGATCGCTGATTGCCGGCTGATCAGGAGGGTGAAAGCACATGAAAGCACTGTCAAATGCATCTCTGTCAATTCGGCAGGCACGGCGGTCGCAAGCTCGGGCTGGGACGGTTTGATCACGCTCCATTCGCTTGCGGACGGTAGACTTGTCCATTCGATGAAGGTCGATCCTGCCGGTATCTCGTCACTGGCACCGGCGGGGGATGGAGGCCTGATCATATACGGGACAGTGAACGGGAACGTGAGAGCCCGGAGTGTTCCGGACGGGGGGCTGGCCGCGGCTTTCAGCGCGTACACACCAGGTATCCGCTCGATCGCTGTCGACAGCAGGGGGAGTTACGTCACCTGTGCAGGGACAGACAGGACAGTCAGCATATGGAGAATAAGAGACGGGTCACTCGCCGGGAGCATCGTCGGAAATTCGGGCAATATTCATTCACTGGCTGTACAACCAGGAGATCGCCTCATCGCAGGTGGAGGATGGGATCACCTGGTACGGCTGTGGTCATTTCCAGGGGGAGACCTGCAGGCAGAACTCTCCGGGCACCGCAGCCTGGTGTCCTGCCTTGCTTTCTCCCATGACGGAGCATTCCTCTGCAGCGGGTCCAATGACCGGACCGCGAGGGTCTGGGGAGCAGATGGAGAGTGCCTCTCCGTTTGCGAGGGGCACCGACATGTCATCTCGTGCATCGCGATCTCCCCCGACAATTCATTGCTCTTCACGGGGAGCAGGGATGGGACCGTGCGTGCCTGGTCCCTGCCTGATGGGAGAGAACTCGCATGCCTGGGCCACCACCCGTCCGGGTTATCGGCACTTGCATGCGGGCCGGATCCTGGTATCCTGGCAGCAGGGTGCGAAGACGGCTCGATCCGGCTGTGGGGGTTGCCTGACGGCGAGGTGATACGGCAGTTCAACGACCACGCATCGCCGGTGAGAGGTCTTGCATTCACCGGCGATGGGAATGTCCTTGTTGCCGGGTATGAAGACGGGATGCTCCGGAGCCGGCCCCTGCCCTGGACAAAACCCCTCGGCCTGGCACTGCCAGAAGACCTCGAATGGGTCTCCCGCCAGGTCATGGATGGAAGGGCCGGCCCCCGGTCGTCGCGGTACCAGTGGGAATTTTTAGAGACGCTTCTCAGGGTCAAATTCCGGTGGGAGATCGGGCACTGCGATCATGACACGCGGATCGGACCCTTCGACATAGAGATCGTGGAGTGAGTGAATGGCTGATGGAAAAAACGTGGATCCAGACAGGATTGCCATCGATTTCGGGACGAGCAATACCGTGATCTCGGCATGGAATGACGATGTCGGACGTGCGGAGACGCTTGACCTTCCCGGCTGGTCGAAGACGTTTGCCGCCGATAAAACAGGAGAACGCAACGAGAAGGTATCTGTCATTCCGTCCCTGATACATTTCGCCTGTTCCGGCCAGCAGTGGATAGGGCGCCAGGTGGAAGAACGGGACCTTTTAGACGCTCCATCGACCGTCAGGTGGATGAAGCACTACCTGGCAGGCAAAAGCCCGGTCCGCCTCAATATCAACGGTTCGTCAATGAGCTATTTCGAGGCCGGTGAAGCATTTCTCAGGAGCATCCTTGCCCAGCTCATGGAACACTGCAGGAGTCGTGGCCACGATGCAGAGATCGTCTTTACCGTACCGGTGGAGGCGTCGGAACAGTACGGCGACTGGATCGGAACCGTTGCTGAAAAGGCAGGAATAACCCGTTTCCGCCTGATTGACGAAGCCTCGGCTGCGGCCCTCGCATACCAGGTCAGTCTCTCCCCTGGCGATTCGTTCATGGTCATCGACATCGGCGGTGGAACGACGGATGTGTCCGTGGTTGCGGTGGATGCGGATCATTCCATTCCTTCGAAAAGACGGTGCCGTGTACTGGGAAAAGCCGGAGACGACCTTGGGGGTATACACATCGACAGGTGGGTAGTGCAGGAGATCCGAAAGAGAGCAGGGATCCCTTCAACCGGGAGAGAGGCAGATGTCAGCAGGGGTCTTCTTCGGGCCTGTGAAAAGGCAAAGGAGATCCTCTCTTTTGAAGACCCGGTGTGCATCGGCAGGGATGGATCAGTCGGTGAACTCGAAGAGCCGCTGCTCTTTTCGAGAGATGACCTTGAAGAACTGCTCGATTCCCATGACTTCTTCACTCGCATTCACTCCACAATCCAGCGGGCGATGAATGCAGCCATCTCCCGGGGATACACGGAGGACCGGATCCGCGCTGTCGTGATGGTTGGAGGATGCAGCGCCATTCCGTCCATCCAGTCTACACTCCGCAGGAGGTTTGGGAACTCACGGGTGTTCGTAGACCGCCCGATCGATGCGGTTGCCCGCGGTGCAGCCGCATTTGCCGCCGGAACTGGATTTTCCGACCACATCCAGCATGATTATGCGATAAAATTCTGGAATAGCGATCGAGCGTCCCATGAATTCAGGACCATCGTCAAGAAGGGCACACCGTACCCGAGCACAGGCCCCGTCGCCACGCTCCGCATCCGCGGGACGTATGAAGGCCAGACACAATTCGGCATCCCGATCTACGAGATCGGAGAGAATGGCGGACGGAGAGGGGGAGATGACCTGGAGATAGTCGCCGATTCCAGCGGATCCATGAGACTGATCGCGGTGCAGGCGCATATCGACGAGGGCAGGGCCCGTTTCTGGATGAACGAGAATAACCCGACTTTCCTCGTGGCCGACCCGCCTGCCGCATTGAATGAAGCGCGTTTTGAACTGACTTTTGGGATTGACGGCAACAGGCGTCTCCTCGTGACCTCCCGTGACATGAAGACCGGTGGAATGGTAACAAGAGACCACCCGGTTGCACGGCTTATATGAAAAAAACCGGAGATATGAAAGATGGAAATGCATGAACTCGAAATAATTATTGAATCTGATGGAAACACGATCATTCACGTAAAAGGTGCAAAAGGGAGTGAATGTCTTGATATCACCGGGGCTCTCGAGGAGAGACTCGGTACGGTCACGGACAGGACGTTCACTGCAGATTATTATGCACAACCGGATCATGTCCAAAACAGGGAGACCCTTGCGGAAAAAAACGGCCAGGGTTCCCGGGACTGATACGAACGGTCCAGCCGGCAGGATACACGGCGATTGGTCCCTATTCGCCCGCGAGCTGCCGGACTTTTAAGATGTTGCCTGCATCGTCCCTCCTGGAATCGACAGGCGTCTCGCAGATCAGGGGGCGGGTGCGGAAGAGTTCCTCTTTTAACATACTGGAAAACCCCTCCTCGCCGATGGCCCCAAGACCGATATGCTCGTGGCGGTCAAGCCCGGATCCAAGTTCGCCTTTCGTGTCATTCAGGTGGATCACCCTGATCATGTCCAGCCCTATGATCGAATCGAGCGCGTCTGTGACCACTCCGATCGCCCCTGGTGTCCGCAGGTCGTACCCGGCGGCAAAGGCATGACACGTATCAAAACAGACGCCCACCCTGTTGATCTGCGTTATTCTGTCGATGACCGCTGCGATATCCTCGAACGTGCTGCCCACCCCGTTCTTCTCGCCGGCGGTGTTCTCCAGCAGGAGCATGACGTCGTTATCAGCCGCATCGAGTGCACGGTTTACCGCCGCTATGACACGCCTGCGGCCATTCTCTATCCCGTCCCCGAGATGATGGCCGAGGTGGGTGACAAGATATGGGATGCCGAGTTCACCGCACCTGGAGATCTCGGCAGCAAGATCCTCCACCGATTTCTCGTATAGCTCTTCCCTCGGGGTTGCAAGGTTTGGAAGGTACGGCATGTGAACAACAACGGGAGAGATGGAGGTCTTCTCCAGTTCCATTCGGAAGCCTGCAGATGTCTCCGGGTCAAGCGGTTTGAACCTCCACCCCCGCGGATTTCGCGAAAAGATCTGGAACGTGTCGCAGCCGATCTTTTCTGCCCTGTCCACCGCATTTACGATGGATCCGGCGATTGAGACGTGAACACCCACCCTGATCATACTCGTATCCTTCTTTTAAAGTCTGGATCCCGGAGCCTTAATTACTCTGGTTCGGGAATAAAACATTCAGGTTCCCGCGTTTATCGATCGATTGCGAAAAAAGCACATGATCATTCCTTTTTGGGAAACGGCATCATCCTGAATGTGAAAGAAGCTACCTCGCTGAAAACCGGTGCTTCGTGTGAATCACGTTATTCATCGTCAGCAGGTGTTTCACTCAAAATGTCGCGGACCTCTTCGAGAACCGCTGCTTTATGAAAAGGTTTTATGATATAGCCGGATGCTCCGAATTTCACCGCGTCACGAACAGAGTACTCCTGGTGATCCCCCGTGCATATCACCACCTTGATGGACGGATCGATCTCCCTGATCACTTTCAGTGTCTCGATGCCACGCATCTTTGGCATGACCAGGTCAAGGATCACCATCTGAGGCGAGAGATCGCGGACCTTCTGTATGCATTCCTCCCCGTCGCCAGCCTCGCCGATTATCGTGTGTCCTCCGGATACCAGGATCTGCTTTAACAGGAATCTCGCCATTTCCGAATCATCGACCAAGAGGATATCAACCATACTGACTCCAACCCCGGTTATCCCGTGTTGATATATACAAAACAGGTGATCCGAGAATAAAAAGGTAATCCTGTGAATCAAACACCAAAACGGCATCTCCTGTTTCAGAAACCAGCTATTTCGAACCTGGCTATCCCTTTTTTTTGGAAAACCGCACCTGGGTGATGAACCCGGCCGGCCATTATTCCAACCTGGACCATCGTATTATTTTATATAACGTTTTGATCGATTCTTTTCCGGTGAGCGGGGTTATCCCCACTTGCCAGCAGAGCGGTCTTTCCGGGAACCGGACCGGATGGAAAATTCGTGCCTCGCCATCCGTGGAAGGCCCAAGAGATGCCGTTTCTGAAAAAACAGATGTAGGAATACAACGAAGAGACAAAGACAGGATCATCGGTCGGCGTCCTGTCTTTTCCATGCTCAATCGGCTACAAGGTATGGTTAGCAGCCAGCGATATGGTAAGGGTATGACTGATTCCCTTAAATACAATACTATTTTTTGGGCATGATACGTGAGACCTCCTGGTGGATCGCGCTGCCAAAATCGTCTGTCGTGGCATCCCCACCAAGGTCCTTTGTCCTGATCCCGCGTTCTGTCACGTTTTGTATGGCCTGCTCCACCAGCTCTGCAGACCGG
Source organism: Methanoregulaceae archaeon (assembly GCA_018432765.1). Taxonomy (GTDB): domain Archaea; phylum Halobacteriota; class Methanomicrobia; order Methanomicrobiales; family Methanospirillaceae; genus SD8. Next base: position 15,611 of record JAHDSI010000028.1, read on the forward strand.
TTCTGCCCGATATGTGAGAGCAGCATGGCGGCACTGCGTATGGCCGCGATCGGGTTGGCAATTTTTTTCCCTGCGATGTCCGGCGCACTCCCGTGAACCGGTTCGAACAATGCGTGATTACGTCCGATATTCGCACTCGGGAGAAGTCCCAGGCCTCCGACGAGGTACGCTGCCACATCAGAGAGGATGTCTCCGAACATGTTGGTGGTCACGATAACGTCATGATCGGCAGGATGCTGGAGTACATCCAGGCAGAGGGCGTCTATATAGGATTCCCTGAATTTCACGCCGGCCGATCTTGCCTCTTCGATGCAGATGTCACGGAAGAAGACGTCGGATTTGAGCACGTTCGCCTTGTGCCCTATGGTCAGGCAGCGACGGTTTGCCGCACACCTGCAGGCATACCGGGCAATCCGCTCGCTTCCCTTTCTTGATACGCACCTGACCGTGCAGGCCTGGTCCTCCTCGATCTTCTCGATTCCCGAGTACAGTCCCTCGGTATTCTCCCTCACGATAAGCATGTCGAAGCCTTTTCCGCGGATGGGGCGGACGTTCGCATACAGGTCGAGGGCCTTTCGGATCTGGACCACGACACTCCGGTAGTCGCGGGACGGTGGGGTTGCGACGGCACCGAACAGGATGGCGTCCGCAGACTCCAGGAGAGAGAGATCCGCCTCCGTTATCGCCGTTCCTGTCTTTTCCCACCGGACAAGGCCCACTTCCACGGGGAAAAATTCGAACTCGGGGTGCAGAAGGGCAAGAATATCCACGGCGACGGGGATCACCTCTTTTCCTATCCCGTCCCCCTCGACTACCGCGATCTTCATGAACGCTCTCTCCATTGTCTCAACAGTTCGACGACCGCGTCGTATACCCGCCGGGGGCTCGCCCCCCAGTGAACCACGGCTCCGAATTTGCCCCCGTATATGCCGATCCCCTCACGTTCACTGCGGCAGCACCGTGCGATAAACGGTTCGTCGATCACCATCCCGACAGGGCAGATGTCACGCAGTTCAAAGTCTTCTCCATAGCACTCGCGGAATAGCTGTGACGCCGTCATACAGCCTGCCACGGTCTCCCCTCCGAGCATGAGGTCCGCATCAAGGGTCTTTTGAAATCCCGAAGCCCGACAGGGGTACACGTCGGCTTTCACCTGCGATATATCCCGGAGATTGTGTGAAAAGGTCACATCCAGCTCCCCGAAGATCCCGGTCTCCTCGAGATCCCGGATTGCCGCCGAGAGTGTCGGGCGCGGTGGCGTCACATCATAGACCTGGACGGTGATGAATGCGCCGGGATCCGGGTCCAGGACAAAGGTCACATGCTCGTCGAGCCCGGTGAATATCGTGCACCGGGACCTGCTTTCACTGGCAAGCCGCACAAGCTTTGCCCGGTCATTGATCTGGACCTTCCCGGGGTACACCCGGATCTCTTCGGGCCTGGCCAGGACGCGGACATCCAGGATATCTCTCATCAGCCCCTCTCCTGCAGGATCCGGGTTCACCTCCAGCAATTCAAGGCCGTTTACCATCTCGCGGATGAGATATCTCGAGAGAAAATAGACTTTATCCCCGCACGGCCTGGCAGACGCGGTCCCGACTACCTTGTACTCCAGGGGAAATATCATCTTTTATCTCTCCAGTATGCCACAAGCCCGCCGGCATGCAGGATTTCAAGCATCCTTGGCGAGAGCGGACGGATCGGATAACTGCGGCCCCCTGCCTGCACCTCTCCACCGTCGAGGTCGACCATGACGTCGTCCCCTTCAACGCACTCACACGCGGACTCTATCACCGGCAGACCGACATTTATCGAATTCCGGAAGAATATGCGGGCGAAGGTGGGAGCGATGACAGCCAGTACACCCGCTTCTTTCAATGCTACCGGTGCCTGCTCGCGTGAGGACCCGCACCCGAAATTTTTGCCTGCCACGATGACGGAGCCTTCCAGTCTTCCGGCGAGCGCGGGATCGAGATCCTCGAATACGTGCGTGGACCAGAGACTCCGGTCTTTCGTCCGGAGGTACCGTCCCGCGATGATCATGTCGGTATCGATATCCTCACCAAGACAGACCGCCTTCCCGTGTATCTGCATCTCATCCCTCCCGGACTGCCAGTTCTCCAGCCAGTGCACTCGTTGCCGCGGTAGCCACCGAGCAGAGGTAAATCTCTCCCCCGACTCCCATCCTGTTCCTGAAGTTTCGGTTCGCCGTCGAGAGACAGACCTCGCCTTCGCCGATCACGCCCATGTGGGCACCCAGGCACGGACCACACCCGGGTGGGAGAAGAACGCACCCTGCCTGTACAATATCGGCGATCACGCCAGTGCCGGCTGCCCGCAGCAGTACCTCGCGTGAAGCAGGAGCGACGACGGTCCGTACCCGGACCTTCTTCCCTTTCAGGATCTCTGCCAGTCGTTCGAGGTCGTCGTAGCGGCCGTTTGTGCACGTTCCGATAAAGACCTGGTCCAGCGGAAGGCCCAGAAGATCGCCTGCAGGTTGTACGGAATCGACGCGGGGCGGCACTGCGACGACGGGGACGATATCATCCAGGTCTATCCCCATCTCCTTCTCGTACCGGCACTCTTCCGGGTGCTGGATTGCAGTTTTCCGGCCTGATTCGGAGAGGTACCGTTTCGTGACTTCATCTGCGTAGAAAAGACCGGCCTTTGCCCCGGTCTCGACGGCAAGGTTGCTCACCGTCTGCCGGGAGTCCATGGAGAGACCTGCGACACCGTCCCCGACAAATTCGATGGAACGGTATGTAGCGCCGTCCATGCCAAGCCGCCCGACATACGTGAGGGCAAGATCCTTGGCCTCTGCAGGGGCCCGTAAATTTCCTTCCAGGTGGATTGCGATGGTCTCGGGTACGCGAAACCAGCTCTTGCCCGAGACCCATATGGCGGCCATATCTGTGGCTCCGACACCGGTGGCAAAGGCACCAAACGCTCCGAGGGTGCAGGTATGGGAATCTGCAGCGACGATTATCTCACCGGGCAGCGCAGATCCTTCTCCCATCACCTGGTGACAGATCCCGCTGCCCACATCACAGAAATGGAGGCCCATGG
>JAHDSI010000124.1 GCA_018432765.1 Methanoregulaceae archaeon
CATCATGGCATGCGCGATCAATGCGTCCAGTTTTCCGAATACCGGGTCGCCAAGCCCAGGAGGGCAGTTGCATGCACGGATCCCGACCACGCCTCCCACGGAATCCCCTGCCGCTATGGCTTTTTTTATCTCATCCTCCATGTCGCAGGGGATGGTCTTTCCATGGATCTCGACGATCGTCGAGTCGATCGCAATCCCATACCGGGAGAGGCATCTCATCGCGACGGCGCCCGCCGCCACCCTCGCAACGGTCTCTCTCCCCGAACTCCTTCCGCCACCCCGGTGATCACGGATTCCATACTTCTTCTGCCAGGTGTAATCGGCATGCCCGGGCCGGTATATCCCGGCGATGTGGTCATAGTCGGCGGACCGGAATTCGACATTCCGTATTACCAGGGCGATTGGAGCCCCGGTAGTCCTCCCTTGAAAGGTGCCGGAGAGGATCTCGACGCGGTCGGGCTCCTTTCGTGGCGAGGAGAGATCGGACCGGCCCGGCCGTCTCCGGTCGAGCAGGGGCTGGATATCGGACTCTGACAATTCGACCCCCGGCGGGCAGCCGTCTATGACGACCCCCATGGCCTTCCCGTGGCTCTCGCCAAACGTTGTGCAGCGAAACGATCTTCCGAATGTATTCATTGCAGTATCCTCCTGATTGTATCAAGCGGCACCCTGATCCCGGTGAAATACCAGAACTGTGCGGCAGCCTGCCGTGCAAACATCTCGGTCCCCGGAATCGTCCGGCAACCGGCGTTCCGGGCAATCCGGATGAGCGGCGTATCAGGCGGCGTGTATACCAGGTCAAAGACGGTCATGCCCCGGACGAGCTGGTCCTTCCGAAGCGGGCTCCGGGTATCGGGATGCATCCCGATGGACGTCGCGTTTACGACGACGGCAGGAGAGAGTCCGTCGAACGCTTCCAGGGGGCCATGAGCGCAGTCAAACCTCCGGGCAAGAACCTCTGCTCTGTTTTCCGTCCGGTTCAGTATGGTCACCTCCATGTCGAGGGAACGGAGTGCGTATGCCGCAGCGGCTGCAGCCCCGCCCGCCCCAAGGACGACGGCACCTTCACCATGCAGGTCAGAGAGAGGTTCCCTGATCCCGATCCAGTCCGTGTTGAACCCATATGCGCTTCCCCCGCAGAAGACGACCGTGTTTGCAGCCCCGATGGCCGCGGCGTGCTCGTCTGCGAAGTCGAGAAAGTCCATGACCCGGTGCTTGAACGGTATCGTCACGGAGAGGCCCCGGACATCCATCCCTCGTGCGATATGCATCAGCCGATCGAAGTCCTCTGACTGGAACCGGGCATAGTACGAGTTGATGTGCAGGCCGGAGAAGAGCGTGTTGAAGAGGTGCGGGCTCCTGCTGTGCGTGCAGGGAAACCCGGCGATTCCGTAAAACCGGGTGAGCTGATCTCCTGACTCTCCAAGCACCCACTCTTCGAATTCCCTGGCATCAAGAGGATCTATTCCTGAATCCTGCATGAAACGAACCGATTCCCGTCTCCTGCCCGGGAGAATGGTTCCTTCCGAGAGGATTCTCCTGATATGGAGACAGACCTCGTTGACGTTCCTGGAAGCCGTATCGACACAGTAATCCGCCGCGGCAAGGTAGTACGGCCGCCTGGCCTCCATCATGTGACGGATCTCCTCGTCAAGCGGCATATCGGTGAGGCGTGGCCTTCCGGACCCGGTTATCCTCTTCTCAAGCGTCTTCTCGTCGGCATGGAGGAGTATCACGACCGCTTTGCCCCGCAATGCCGCGACGTTCCGGGAATCGAGAACGGCTCCTCCGCCGGTGCTGATGACGGCATCACCCGGCGGAAGGGCCGAGATCGCGGATCTCTCCAGTTCCCGGAAGGCCTCCTCGCCATCATCGGCAAAGATATCGTGAATGCCCTTTCCGGCCATCTCTTCGACGCAGGTATCCGTATCATAAAAGGGGAGCCCCATAAGGCGGGAGAGGAGCCTTCCGGCCTCGGTCTTCCCCGTGCCCCGGAACCCGGTGAGTACCACTCTCATACGAGCCCTGCCTCCCGGAGTGCGTCCCAGAAACCGGGGTATGACTTTCCTACGCATTCCGCATTCATGATCGTCACATCCCCCGCTCCAAGACCGAGCACTGCCGCGCTCATGGCCGTGCGGTGGTCGTCTCCGGGATCGACCGTCGCGCCTCTCATGCGACCCGGGACTATGGTGATCCCCGACTCGTCGACCGACACCCCCGTACCCATGGCCGAGAGTATCTGCCGGATCGATTCGAGGCGGTCGCTCTCCTTGTACCGCAGGTGCCCGATACCCGTGATGCGTGTCTTCGAACGGGCGAACGCCGCCACCATGCAGAGTGTCTGGACAGTGTCCGGTGAGGAGGACATGTCGATATCGATGCCCTCGAGCACACCATCGTGTTCCAGCATTACAGCGTCACGCCTGTAGCGGACAAAGGCCCCCATCGCTTCAAGTGCCGAGAGAAATTCGCGGTCACCCTGGCACGAATCAGGGTTTAAGTTGTCGACCACGACCTTCCCGCCACACACGGCAGCAATGGCGAAGAAGTACGATGCCGATGAGTAATCCCCCTCGATCCGGTATTCCCTCCCGATATACGGTTTCCCGCTCCGAACCGAGAACCGGTCGTATTCCATCCTTGATACATCGGCCCCAAACATCTCCATCACCTCGATCGTGATATCGATGTATGACAGTGATGATGGCTGGCCTGGCAGCACGATCTCCGTGTCCCTGGCCGCGTATGGAGCGGCAAGGAGAAGGGAAGATATAAACTGGCTGCTGATGCGTCCATCGACAGCAACCCTTCCGCCGCCATACGACCCCCCTATCGCGATGGGGGGACACCCCTTCTTCTCCAGGTACCGGATCGAAGCGCCCATGGAGTTCAAGGCTTCGACGAGGGGTGCCACCGGGCGCTCCTTCATCCTCTCCGACCCGGTCAGGGTGACCGTCCCCGGGCAGAGAAGTGCGACCGAGGCGAGGAGGCGGAGGCTCGTTCCCGAGTTTGCCATGTCAAGCACGAGACTGTCCCTGCAGCGGAGCCTCCCATCTGTGCCGGATACGAGATACCCCCTCCCGCCAGGCTCGATGCGTATCCCCATCTCCGTGAGGGCATTCCTGGTTATGGTGCAGTCAACCGATTCGAGTGGGTTGACGATCACCGAGTTTCCTGTCGCAAGCCCCGCGGCTATGAGTGCCCGGTGGGTATAGCTCTTGGAGGGCGGAGCGGTCACCCTGAAATCGACATCCCTGGCTTTCCGGACGGTTATCTCCATGTGGGAACCTCAATCTCTCCATAGCAGCCGAGGTACTTCATCCTGGCGAGATCCTGCAGCATCTCCATGGCCTCACTATCTGCAGGAGTATGTTCGAAGTCGATGAAAAAGACATAACTCCCGATCCCCCGCTTTGACGGACGGGACTCGATACGGGTCAGGTTGATCCCCCTCTCCGCGAATACGGTGAGCAGGCCGTGGAGGAGTCCTGCCCGGTCTTCGCGCGGGTCGACGACGATGCTGCATTTCCCTGGTCCGGCAGATGCCGCCGGTGACGACGAGATCGTCACAAAACGGGTCACATTCTGCGGATTGTTCTCCACGCACTCGCGCCGGACCGGTATCTGGTAGAGCCGGGCGGCCATCATCGACACTATCGCCGCAGAACCCCGCGATTCAAGGACCGCCCTCGCACTGGCGGCGTTGCTCGCGGTATGGATGACCGGGTACGAGAGCGCCTCTACCAGCCTGCTGCATTGCTCGTGGGTCTGGGGGTGGACATATATCACGTCGACGGCGTCGAGCGGTACGAAACTCACGAGGTAGTGGTGGATCGGCATGAAGAGCTCCCCGCGGATGTAGACCGAATACCCGAGAAAACCATCGAGTGATGCGCCGACACCTCCGGCCTCGCTGTTTTCGAGCGGGACGAGCCCCTCACAGCTACCCTTCACGACCCCGGAGAATATCTGCTGGATGGTCGGAACAAGAGTGATATCGCTCCCGAAAACCCGGTACGCCAGTTCATGGCTGAATGTCCCTTCCGGCCCGAGCACGAGCATCGTCATCTCTTCACCAGCGACTCGATGAGGTAATCTGTCTCTTCCAGCGCGCAATCCCTGTATTCACCGAAATATTCCGAGTTCATCCTGAAGATACCCTCAAATTCTGTTTCAGACCCTCCTGTCACCGAGTCCGCAATCTCACTCTGGGATTCCAGGCATGCTGCAAGAACCGGCGGGACATGCGGATTCAAACGGAGTAAGTCGCCGTACAGGCCCGGGTCCTGCGAGAGGAGCCGCCCTGCAAGGTTCATCTCCATCCTGTACACGGGGCTCATGAACGGCAGCGTCTCCTCCGGTGTGGTCTTTACTCTCCGCATGGTATCGGCCATCACGAGTGTGACGAAGTGGGTGAGGCCCTGGACGACTGCCATCATGCGGTCATGCTCATCAGGGGTGGTGATCGTGATACGTGCTCCCTGGTCACGGAAGATGTCAAGTATCCGCTCCAGCGTTGGTGCATCGCAGCGGGCAGGTGTCACGACAACGGTCTGGCGCAGGAGGGACGCTGCCGACGGGCCAAACATCGGGTGCATCCCCACGACCTTCGCCCGTGATCTGAGCATCGCCCCGACCGGCATCACCTTGAGAGAGGTGAGATCGGCCAGAACCTGTTCCTCTGTCAGGAGCGGGGCTATGGAGTCGATCACAGGGACGGTCTCGCTGATCGGGACCGATACGATGACAAGTTCGCATTGCCGGGCAATGTCTTCGGCGGTGACCCGGGTGTTTCGCCCTGCTGAAAGCACGCTGTGGCCTGCGTCTGAAAAGACCTTCGAGAAGAAGGTCCCCATCCTGCCTGTTCCTCCGATAATTCCAACCTGCACGATCTCACTTCTCGATGATCTTTTCGCGGACAGCCATGCCGAAGTGCCGGCCCGACTCCATGGAACAGCCAAGCACCCTGTCACCGACGGCAAGGTCGACGACAGAGACCGCACGACCGTCTTTTTGGACAAGCCGGATGGTCTCGGCATTCTGGAGGATGATGCTCGCTTTCGATCCCTCCGATTCTGCCTCGACGAGGAGCATCGGCCTGCTCTCGATCTTGACCCTTCCCACCGCCGCCTCGCGCACCCTGCCGCCTGAATCGGAGATCCATACCGCATCGCCGGACTTGAGATCCGAGAGATATGCGGTCTTTCCACCGGTAGAGAGGATATAGGCATGTACGCCTCCTGCATTGACCCTGAAGGGCCTCGGGGCCACGTACGGGTTTTCGAGCGTCTCTGCATGGACGAGGAAGAATGCGCCGGAGGTGTTTCCGACCAGCATGCCTTCGCCCTCATCCATCATCGTGCAGCTGTCGACGCATACACGGTCACCCATGCCGACAGGGCGTATGGCCGTGATGGTGAACGGCACAAGTTCGACCTCGTGGCCACTCTTCTTCACAAGGCGTGCGGTGTCACGTACAGCAGCGGTGTCGAGAGTCTTCAGGAGTACACCCCTCACGCCCTTCTCGAGCACGTGGAGGGCCACTTCGGCCTCTTCTGTGCTCTCAACGGCCGCGATGATATTCCCTGACCTGGCGACGAGGTTCTCGAGCGGTATTATGCTCCAGTCTGTCGCATGGACCACCACCAGGCGGCCCGATTCAGCGAGCCCTGCCGCTTCTTCCTCGCTCTCCTTGTCTGAAATGGTGATCTCGAATACGTCCTTTCCCGGCTCGAGATCGCCACCCGGTGCGACGACCCGGATCCTCCCGAGAGCCCTGACAGGAGCGGCCTCTTCAGAGACGATTGTATCGGCTCCGCTCTCGATGGCCGTCGTGACGATCTTCTTCATCCAGGGACGGGCATCCACCCAGAACTCCTTCATCCTGACCCCGCAAGCGCCCGTTCAGGGTCCATATCCTGGTGGACAACCCGGCAGAGTGCCTCGACAAATCCCTTCGGGTCGTCGCGCTGGAAGGCGTTTCGCCCCACGCAGACCCCTGCTCCACCAGCTCTTACCGAGTCCCTGATGGCCAGCAACGTCTCGACATCCCCTGCTTTTTCCCCACCCGCGATGAAGACGGGGACCGAGCAGGCCTTTGCAATCTTTCCGAAGGATGCGGGGTCCCCGGTGTAGTTCGTCTTGATCAAATCCGCACCAAGCTCCTCTGCAACCCTGACGCAGTGGCCGACCGACTGGGGTGAGATCGGGTCGATCCCCTTGCCCCGCGGGTAGATCATGACGAGGAGGGGGATGCCCCACCGGTTGCAGTCCTTCACGACCTTTCCCCCCGACTCGAGCATTCTCGACTCGTTCGGCGCCCCGAGGTTGATATGGATGGAGACTGCGTCCGCACCAAGGCGGACAGCCTCCTCCACCGTGCAAACGAGCACCTTGTCGTTTGGATCCGGGTTCAGAGACGTGCTCCCCGAGAGGTGGACGACGAGCCCGATGTCCTTTCCTCTCCTCCGGTGTCCGGACCTGACGATCCCCTTGTGGAGCACGATCGCGTTCGCGCCGCCTTCACTCACCTCGGATATGATCCGGGTCATATCCTGTAGTCCCTCGATCTGTCCCAGTGTGAACCCGTGGTCCATGGGCACGATTACCGACCGGCCTGTGTTCCGGTCCATTATCCGTTCCATCCTGATCTCTTTTCCAATCATCTCCTATTCCTCCAAAAATTCGCAGGCCTCCCCTGCCGACTTTCCTTCATGCACAATCATTGCGGCGGCCCTGGTGCACCTGTCCGGGTTTGCATGCTGGAACGCATTCCTCCCGATCGAGATCCCTGCCGCACCGCCTTCCATCGCGCCCTCGATGAGGTCCATCGTGGCGCGGTCGTCTGTCTTCGATCCCCCGGCGACGACCACCGGGACCGGGCATCCACGCGTAACATCCCGGAAACTGTCCGGATCGCCGGTGTATACAGTCTTTACGATGTCTGCTCCAAGCTCCGCGGCGACCCGGGCCGCAAGCGCGACATGGTCCGCCTGGTGCTCGTTCTCGATCTTTCTGCCCCGGGGGTACATCATGGCCAGGAGAGGCATACCCCATTCCATGCATTCGATGGCAATGCGGCCGAGATCGGAGAGCATCCGGGCTTCGGAATCGGCTCCTATGTTCACATGCATGGATACCGCGTCAGCACCCATCTTTAAGGCATTGGGCACCGAGTTGACCAGTACCTTGTCGTTTGGATCCGGCCCGATTGCCGTGCTCGCCGAGAGGTGGAGGATGAGCCCCACGTCCCGTCCGCTCTGCCGGTGTCCGTACAGTGAAAGACCGATATGGCCGAGCACCGCGTTCGCTCCTCCTTCCGCCACCATGTCCACCGCTCTCCCCATGTCAATCAGGCCCGGGATCGGGCCGTTTGAGACACCATGGTCCATGGGGACGATCACGGTCTTCCTGGTGTTTCGATCCATGATCCGTTCAAGACGAATTTCCTTTCCTCTCATACATACACTCCCTTCCACGCCAGATCAGATCCTGCTGAACCGGAATGGAAAAAGATCAATACTGATACCAAAAATACCGGAAATAACCAAAAAAGCCGGTCGATTTACTCTGTACATGCCCATGGCTCATGCCGGGACACAAAGGATGCACAACAGTTCGTATGCACAGGCAAGCGGCATGGCTAGGGGTGATAAAAGCGTTCACCGGTGAAAAAACACTCACCTTGCATGATTCACATATTTGTGCAGGGTGTATATAAAGGATATCCCCACTATCCGCGGCATTTCCCCGGGAGTCTCCCCCCCTGCGCCGGAGACATGGGGATTATCCAGGATCCTGGCCTGCTGAACCAGTATCGAAGCAAAAAAAGTGTTTGACAGGAGAGAATGACAAAGGATTATCCATCGACATTTCGGTTCCAAACAACGTATGAGCGGGACGTGTAACATGGAAAATCCCCTGCGTAATTTCAGATCAGGAATAAAAAAGAGGTTTTTAAAAAAATGCCAGGTATCCCGATTCAGAAATTTTTCCTCCACGGTTATGAGGCACCGGAGAAGATAGTCCGGACCGGTGACGAGTCAGCTGCCCGGGTCGATGTTCCGACTTGTTGGGTGGGAAAGAAGGTTGTCATACTCAGGGTGGAAGACGAACATCCACGCGCATATCTTCCAGCATGCATCCCGATCTCTTCCTGGTCTTTCGGGAGATTTTAAAAAAAACGAATTCGCATGGATTTTTTTCAAGAAAAAAATTGAACTTTTGGGGGGGAAAATTGGGGACAAAGACTACTTCTGGATCTTCTTAATAGAAATCACATCGCCCATCGTGGGCACCATCTTCGATTTCCGGCGGGTTTCTTCCTCCTCTTCGGCGGTGTCGATGAGACGGATGCCAAGCGTCTTTTCGATCTTTATCCGTACATCGTCCTCGGGGATGAGGTCCTCCTTCTCGATCTTCTTTATGAGCAGCTCCTTCTCCTTCATCTCCATTGCAAGGTCCTTCTGGCTCCATCCCCGCTCCATCCGTGCGTCTCGTATCTTCGCCCCGTAATTTTCGACGATCTCTCCTTCCATGAAGTCGAAGACATCCCGCCTCTTTCTTGCCGGTGCCCGTGTGGATGGTGCTGATACTGCCCTCCCTGGTGCGGCCTTTCGTGGTTTCTGGACTTCGGTTCCGTACTTTGCACACTGGGCGCATACCTCTAGTTCGGCCCCCTCGATCCTGACGGTCCGTGAAGGGCCATGGATCGTGGAGCCACACAATTCACACTGCATATTCCCTCGCAAACATCTTTATAATCATTTTTCCCTATATATTTAATTGAGTAAGATGGCAGAAAGCGCCCGGCAACCCCAGGAACCTCAAAATCCAGAGGAACTCTACAGGTATCTGCTCGACCGCGTGACAAATATGGAGACACGCAACCTCGAGCTCAGGGAGCAACTGCGACAGATAGAATCCGATAAACGATATATTGAGACCCAGAAGATACGCTACGAGCGCGAAGTCAGGAAACTGAAGAGCGAGATCGAACAGCTTCGAAGTCCCCCCCTCGTTATCGGAACAATCACCGATGTCGTCGAGGGAAACAGGGTCATTGTCAGAAGCAGCGCAGGCCCACGGTTCATGGTGCGCAGTTCCATGTGCATCGACCCGGAGAAGCTGAAACCCGGCGTCAGGTGCACCCTGAACCAGCAGTCGCTCGCAGTGATCGACATCCTCCCCGAGAGCTATGATGCCCAGGTCTACGGGATGGAAGTCGTGGAGACACCCCAGGAGAGTCACGGTGATATCGGCGGCCGCGACCCCCAGATAACAGAGATTCGCGAAGCTGTCGAATTGCCGCTGAAAAGGCCCGAACTCTTTGAAAAAGTCGGTATCGAGCCCCCGAAGGGAGTCCTCCTCTTCGGGCCCCCGGGAACAGGCAAGACTCTCCTCGCACGGGCCGTCGCCCACGAGACGAACGCCTACTTCTTACGGGTCGTCGGGTCCGAACTGGTCCAGAAGTATATCGGCGAAGGGGCACGCCTGGTGAGGGAGCTCTTCGACCTTGCAAAGAAGAAGTCCCCCACCATCATCTTCATCGACGAGATCGATGCAGTGGGCGCATCGAGGACCGAGGCCACCACCTCTGGTGATCGCGAGGTCCAGAGAACACTGATGCAGCTGCTGGCAGGGATGGACGGGTTCGAGAGACGGGGGGACGTCAAGATCATCGGGGCGACGAACAGGATAGATATCCTTGACAGGGCCCTCCTCCGCCCAGGCAGGTTCGATCGCATCATCGAGATCCCCCTCCCTGACGTGGAAGGGCGGCTGGCCATCCTGGATGTCCACACGAGGGGAATGAACCTTGAGGGGGACATTGTCCTTGACGAGATCGCTCACCTTACCGAGGGCAAGAACGGGTCGGACCTGAAAGCGATCTGCATGGAGGCCGGCATGTTTGCGATCAGGGCAGAGCATGAGAAGGTAACCCGCAAGGATTTCCTCTGCGCCATCGAAAAGATCGGGCTCGACTTCGACGGGCACAAGTACATGAGCAATTACGGGGCAATGTTTGCCTGAAGATGAGATAGAGCGATATCATTTTTCCCGGTCATTCGGCCGTCTCTTCTTCCTCGGTACACCAGACCTCAAGCCGGATCTCGCCGGGTCGTGCACCAAAAAGATCCCCTTTTTTGTCGGGGGAGACCTTCTCGACACTGACCAGCCGGTCAGCCTGAATCACGTACACCCTGCGGAATTTCCATCCTTTCCCGGGGCTGACCGTGCGGTCATAGTAGATCTCGCGTGCGAGATCGTGCGTGCAGTAGACGCCATCCGAGATCTCGAAGAGGACATCCCGCATGTATCTCCTGACGTACCACCGGAGGTCTGATGCCAGCGAGAGGGCAGATCCAAGCGATGCCATCGTCACCATGACGCCGCCATGCCTCTCAGCCGGCCGGTAGAACCGAAGGGCATCGCGGCTGGTCTCCGACGAGAGCAGTTCCTGGTATAGTTCGACTCCCTCACGGGGGAGAAAAAGGACGTTCATTCCTGGATCCTGTGATGATCTGTTATCTTCCCGGGCTAAAAACTCTTCACAAGAAAGATCCCGTGGTTCCCTGCCCGGGACACAGCCGTGCAGAGTGAAAATGGCGGAGCCATGTTCAGAGGAAAATGGATGTATGGGATGGTCAGGTGTACATCCGCATGTCGGTGATGGTCTCTGCCTTGACCTTTCGCACTGCATCTATGAAGTCCTGGTGCGATACTCCTGTCGCCTCCCGCCTGACCTCGGTCATTCCGGCTTCCCTGGATACCGCCTGAAGTTCGGCACCGGTCGTGTTCTCGGTCATCTCGACAATCCGTTCCAGGTCCACATCTTCAAGGACCATTCGGCGTGAATGGATCTTCAGGATCTCGAGGCGGGCTGCCCTGTCAGGGAGCGGTATCGATATCGTCCGGTCGAACCTGCCTGGGCGGAGGAGGGCCGGGTCAAGCATGTCCACGCGGTTCGTTGCGGCCATTATCCGCACATCCCCGCGGGTGTCGAATCCGTCCATCTCTGCAAGAAGCTGCATGAGCGTCCGCTGGACTTCGGCACTGCCGGAAGTCCCGTCATTGGTCCTCGTGCTGCCGACTGCGTCGATCTCGTCGATGAAGACGATGGACGGTGATCTCTCCCGTGCGAGCGCGAAGAGTTCGCGGACCAGCTGGGCGCCCTCACCGATATACTTGTGGACGAGTTCGGATCCGGACATCCTGATAAACGTGGCCCGGGCTTCGTGGGCGACCGCCTTTGCGATAAGCGTCTTTCCGGTGCCGGGTGGCCCGTAGAGGAGGATCCCCTTAGGCGGTTCGACTCCGACCCTCTCGAATATCTCCGGCTTTGTGAGCGGATATTCCACGGCCTCCCTCACCTCTTCTATCTCGTGCTCGAGTCCCCCGATATGGTCGAAGGTGATGTCGGGGGATTCCTCGAGTTCCATCACTCTCACCCTCGAGTCGAAGATATTGCCCACGATCTTCACGATGGAGAGCGCATTGTTCACTGCAACCTTGGTACCCGGCTTTAATTTCTTGTACAGGTCATCATTGACGTGGGTGAGGTATTCCTGGTTGTTTCCCTGCTGGCGAAGGTACACATCGCCGGACTCCAGCAGGTCGACGACCACTGCCACAAAAAGAGGCATCCGCTTGAGCTGGTTATTTTCCCTCTTCAATTGCGCATTCTCTCTCAGGAGCTCTTCGTTCTTCACCTTGAGATCAAGGAGCTGCGACTCCTGGTCCTGAATTCTTAATTGATATTTGAGTTCCGTATCGCTTCCAGGGTTATTGGCTACGGTTTCTTCCATATCACTATTATATCTTCATTTTCTTACATTTATTAGGTGTGATTTTGATACTTGCCGGCCGCGGAATTTCGAAAGGTGTCGGAGAGGGACAAGTACTGGTGAGCAACGCTCCCATCTCGTTTCTCTCGGGGGTTGATCCCGACACGGGCGTCGTCGTTGAGAAAGGCCATCCACTCGAGGGGAGATGTATCGCAGGGACTGTGCTTGCCTTTGACCATGGAAAGGGGTCCACTGTCGGATCCTATATCCTCTATGCCCTCAGCCGGAACGGTCATGCCCCTACCGCCATCGTGAACAGGGAGGCCGAACCGATCATCGCAGTGGGTGCGATAATAGGGGAGATACCGATGATTGATCACATAGATATCAGTCTCCTCTCTGATGGCGGTATTGCCCGGGTGGATGGGGAGACCGGGGAACTCGAGTTACATGAGCCCGGCGAAGAAAGAAGTTGAAGACCAGGCTGCAGGGGACGGCAGGACAGGTATTGATTTTCACAGGATTCCCGATTAACCTGCCCAATCGTATCCTTTTTTCGGTGGTGTTAAGGAAATTCATAGTCCTGCCTCTGAAACAGGACAATTCCCTCATTGACAACGTGTTGAAAGACACCCCCAGAGCCCCACACTTCGCTTGCCCCTGCAGTTGTGGCGAATCCCAAAACGGCGATAGAGGCTGTATCGGGATATAACGATAAACCCTGCCCACCTGATATCGTCTGCGG
>JAHDSI010000150.1 GCA_018432765.1 Methanoregulaceae archaeon
ACGACCAGATGCCCATATCTCTCTTTGAGCCTTTCGACAGCCTCCAGGGCCTGTTCCAGGAGAAAATCGGTCTCCTTGTAGTAATCCGTAATTTCAACGTCTTTGTAGGGATGGCCGAGCAGAACAACCTGCGAGGTCCTGTCGCCTTTTGGTTTGAGGAGGATGGGGTTCATATCGGCTTGGGGTTCGAGCCTGGCAGCGAACGCCTGCATGGCCTGGGCTATCCCTATCTCACAGCCGCCGGCAGTCACATACGAATTCAGGCTCATGTTCTGCGATTTGAAGGGTGCGACAGAGATTCCGCGATTTGAGACGGCCCTGCATATTGCTGCCACAACGGTGCTCTTTCCCACGTGTGACGCGGTCCCCAGGACCATCAGAGACATGCATCATAGGTATGCACGAATTTTAAATAAAAGGCGTTCCCCAAAGACTGATCGATGGAACTTGGAGAAGCCGCCCGCATACTGTTGTCCAGCCGTTACCTGCTTCCTGGCGAGACACCTGATGGGATGTTTCTCCGGGTGGCCGAATCCATTGGGAGAAGCAAATGGGAAAAATTTTACCAAAGCATGAAAAATCTCCAGTTTCTTCCCAATTCACCCACACTGATGAATGCCGGGACACCGTCAGGACAGCTCTCGGCATGTTTTGTTCTGCCGGTCGAGGATTCTATCGACAGAATATTTGCCACACTCTCTCACATGGCCCTCATCCATAAGAGCGGGGGTGGAACGGGCTTTTCTTTCTCGCAGATACGGCCGGCGGGAGATCTTGTCGGGGGAACGGCAGGCGTGGCAAGTGGCCCGATACCCTTCATCAGGGTTTTTGATGAAGCCACGAACGCCCTGAAACAGGGTGGGAAGAGAAGAGGGGCAAATATGGGAGTTCTGTCCAGTTCCCACCCAGATATCATGGATTTCATCAGACTGAAGACAGGGGGCGGGCTGGCGAATTTCAATCTCTCAGTTGGTTTTGATGGAGAATTTTTTGAAAAACTGGAGAGACGATCGGATTATTCATTGAAAAATCCGCGCGACGGCGAAGTCTGGAATACGATCAATGCTGTCGATATAATCGAGTCCCTCTCAAGGGCTGCGTGGCAATGCGGGGATCCGGGAACCCTCTTTTTAGATGCGGTAAACAAGGCGAATACGGTCCCGGGCCTGGGAGATATCGCCGCTACCAACCCCTGTGGAGAACAGCCGCTCCTTCCGTACGAGAGCTGCAACCTCGGAAGTATCAATCTTGCAGCATGCATCCGACATGGTGAGATAGACTACGATCTCCTCGGATCCCTCGTATCGCTGGGAGTGGAATTTCTGGACCAGGTCATAGATGTAAACCGTTTTCCGATCCCAAAGATCAGGGAACGGACTCTTCAGACACGGAAGATAGGGCTTGGGGTGATGGGACTTGCAGATGCCCTTCTGATGATGGAAATTCCCTACCAATCAAGGGAAGCGCTCGAAAATACGGCGGATATTATGAGTTTTATCCAGGGAGAAGGCCATGCGATCTCGGAAGAGCTTGGACGGAAGAAGGGATCGTTTCCCGCAATTGACAGGAGCGTCTACCAGGGGGAGATGCGGAATGCGACCGTCACAACAGTAGCCCCGACAGGATCCCTGCACCTCATTGCCGGCGTGAGCAGCGGAATTGAACCCGTCTTCTCATACTCGTTTGAGAGGATCATCAATGGCCATCATATCCGGTTTCTTCACCCCATCGTGAAAGATTACCTCAAATCCCTCCCTGCAGGGAGCGCGTTGCTGCATGATGTGCAGAGATCAGGAAACCTGGCAAATCTTCCTGTCAGCCGTGAGATACGAGATCTCTTCATGACCGCATCAGAGATAGATCCGCAGTTTCATGTTCAGATGCAGGCAACCGTGCAGCGTTTCGTGGACAATGCAGTCTCAAAGACGGTGAATCTCCCGGAAGACGCGAATCCCGAGGATGTCTGTGAGATATTTCTTCTGGCACGAAAACTCGGATGCAAGGGTATCACCATATACCGGTATAACAGCAGATCTGATCAGCTCCTCTCAAGGGGCTGTGAAACCTGCCGCGTGGATGGCTTCAGTGAATAAAACAGGGTGATTTTCACCGTGGATAACGGCACACCCCATAACATCTGGCAGGGCCAGTTGATATCATTTTAATTTTCGATATTCACCGAGTATGCCAACAAATATATAAAGAGAGCTTATAAGGTACTTGTAATGAACGGTGGTATATGTCCCACATGTGGACTGCCTAAAGAACTCTGTATATGTGAAGAAGTTGCCAAAGAGCAACAGAGGATCAATGTCAAGGTAAACACACGGCGCTATGGAAAAGAAGTAACCGTGATCGAAGGGCTCGATCCGACCGACATCGATCTTGAGGATCTCTCAAAATACCTGAAGAATAAACTTGCCTGTGGAGGAACGGTAAAGGGAAATTCTATTGAATTACAGGGAAACCACAGGGAGAGGGTCAAAGAATTGCTTGCAGATAAGGGATACAGCGTGGAAAATATCAGTTAAAAATTTTTATTTTCTCTCTCGCTTCTTTTTCTTGGATTTCATCATGGAGAGAAGGTCAACCCCGTAACTCCCCCCCTTTCCGAACCCCACAACTCTCTCGCCAGACTGGGCCAGTTTTTCTATATTCAATTCGTATGTGCCGGGGGAGACGATCCTGATACTTTCCACGCTGTTGTAAAGATCCTCGGCGATCCCCTCTGCACCCCCGGTTTCTTCTTTTGTTTCGGATTTGGGCTCTGCAGGAGGTATTCTTTCGGGAATTTTCCGTCTCCTGCTTTCTGAAGCGACATAGAGGAACTTTCTGCCGCCGCACTGTTCACAGCCCTCGAGTATTTCAGACGAGGAATCCGGGTAAATTTTTCCACACTTCACGCATTTGTGCGGCACGATCTCACCTCGTGGAGATCCAGGCGCTTATGACATCCTTGTCCTTCTTGATCATGCGGAGCTGGTTTGCCGGTCCTATCACCGTAAGCCGACTCTCCGGCGCACTCTTTCCCAGCAGTCGTTTCAGGAATCCGGGGCTGTCTGCCCGGGATGGATATGTCTCGATCTCGATTCCGTTGAAGCCGTCGGGCAGTATCTCCCGCATGGTCATCTCGATTAACGTGCTCTGCTCCTCGGGTGCCAGCCCCTTCTCGAGAATAACGATGGTACCCCTGCGCACATCATCCAGGATCATCCGTATCTTCTCCATCGAAGTCATGGTGGCCAGCCTCTCCTCGGATATGAGATCTATCTGAATTCCCTCGATCATCCGGTATCACCTGAAATGATTCACCATCTTTTCGTAGAGATCTTCAACGTTCTTTCCTTCGAGGCAGGAGATTGGAATTACCGGGTGTTGGGGAAAAGCACTGCGTATCCGCTGGGGGGAGGCTGCTGGCAGGTCAATCTTGTTTGCGGCGATGATCACCGGAAGATTCCTGCTCTCGATGATCCCTATCATCATGATGTTTACCTGCATGAACGGGTCCTCCGTGCTATCGAGCATGTATATCACCCCGTCTATATCTTCCCTCAGCCAGTGCATGGCTTCCGCCACACCTTCCGTAGCCTCCCTGGCCCGTACTACAGCTTCATCCCTCGTCACTCCGTATTCAAGGAATTCCATGTAGTCGATCTTCGTGGTCACACCAGGGGTGTCCACGATATCAATGGTGATCGAGCTGCCGTTCGAACCGCTTATCGTGATATCACTCTTTCGCGAAGCCCGCCGCGTCTCATGCGGTATCTCGCTCACCTGGCCCATCTCCTCTCCGGTCCAGTCCCTGGCGATTCGGTTTGCCAGCGTGGTCTTTCCTGCATTGGGAGGGCCATATATGCCGATCCGTGTACGTTTTTTCCTGAAAAACGCCTGTAAAAATTTTGAAACCCGGTTACGCGTCTGGATAAAGATACTCATTTTGCACCTCGGAGCGCATTCCCGGAATTTTCCGGTTTATCCATGGTATCCTATATGATACCTGCATTATTAGATTTATTCTCATTATCGGGGGCGGGGTTGTGTGACCGAGGTATTATATAGATCAATTATTTTATATTGATGGCTTGCAGTAATGGTAACTGCAGTTATCATATCTGGAAACACATGTAGATGGGGGTGATTTATGAAGAATACATCCGATTCGATCCGTTTTGAAACCCAGCTGCCTCTACGGGAGGTAATGCGGAGCAACCCGACAACGATTAATTTTGATGCCACGGTGGCCCGTGCGGCCATGGCCATGTGCCGGGACGAGGTTGGTAGCTGCATCGTTTTGCATGATAACCTTCCGATAGGCATAATCACAGAGGAGGATATCAATTGCAAGGTAGTGGCAAAGGACAGGAAGCCGGGATCCGTGCACGTAAACGAGGTCATGAGCACACCGCTTATCACCATCGGAGCAGACAAGATGGTCCGTGATGCGGCTCACATGATGATCAGGAACCATGTGAGACGGCTTCCAATAGTAAATGATGCAAAAGAGGTGATCGGGATTGTAACGGTTCGCGATATCCTCACGGTCTCGACAGAGTTGAATGACCTCATGGATGACCTGATCGAGATAAACCGGATAGATGAGGTTGAAGTCGGATTGTGCAGCCGCTGCGGGCAGATGTCAGACGACCTCCGCCGGCTTGACAACATCATGCTCTGTCCCTCATGCCGCGAGGAGGAACTTCTTCAATGAAAAATGCATCAGATTTCCTTGTCGAGGTCCCTCTTCTCAAACATGATGAAATAATAACCCGGGCCCGCCAGATACTCCGTGAGGACGTCTTCCGCGAGATCTATGTCCATGACGGGAAGAGAAAGCTCATGGGATACATTGATATGTCCGATGCCCTTGCAGTCACGGCCACAAAGTCCAACGTGACCATAGAAGGTTTTACAAAGCCGATAAGACCGGTGAATGATACCGACTCGCTTGATGTCGTTGTCTCCTGTATCAGGGAGAACATGACAAGCAGTATCCCGATGGTCGACGACCAGGGTCTCATCATAGGAGGTGTACTGCTCTCGGAGATCTTTCCGGTGTTGATAACACGGGGGAAGGTCCGGGGACGGGTCGATGAATTCATGTCAGAAAAAGTGATTACCTGCACATCGGACGAACCCGTATCAAAAATACATACTCTTATTATTGATAGCGGGTTCTATGCTTTTCCTGTAGTGAAAAAGAAAAAGATCGTCGGGATTGTATCAAGGAGAGATCTCCTGAAGGACGGCCGGTGGCGGTCGTCTGTCGATGGAACATCACCAACTCCTGTGGAAAATATCATGACGACCCCTGCATTTACCGTGTCGCCTGACGAAGATGTCCAGTATGCAGCAGATCTCCTGGTGCGTCATGACGTGAGCAGGCTGCCGGTTGTCGAAGGTGACCGTGTCGTCGGCATCCTTGACCGGCACGATGTTCTGGATTCAATGCACTGATCCTGATCAGGGCATGTGTCCTGTACCACGTATCGTGAAAAATATGTCCGCTATCGATGAAAAATGAGATTACATTCCAAGGATTGATAATATGCACCACAATGAACGGAATCACAAACAGGGAGACAAACTTCTGAAAATGCCCGGAAAACTCGACCGGGGCCCTGTGGAATTTAAATCGCGGAGAGTTGAACAGGAAGGAGAAATAATGGCCATCGCTACCCGCGATGTTGTATCGGTACCTCCGTCCGCAACAATCCAGGGTGCAGTGGAGACCATGACGAATTGCGGATTCCGGAGACTACCCGTGGTCGATCCAGGAAGCAGAAAAATTCGCGGAATCCTCACATCCGGGGATATCATCAATTTCATGGGAGGAGGGGATAAGTTCAACCTGGTCCAGGTCAAACATGGCGGAAATCTTCTTGCTGCCATCAACGAGAGTGTCCGGACAATCATGACCCAGAAGATCACCTCTCTCCATGATTCGGCATCGATTGCAGATGCAATCGCCATTATCACGGGTAAAATGATTGGTGGAATACCGATCATCGATGACCACGATGTCCTCATGGGCATGGTGACGGAACGTGATGTGATGAAGATCCTTGCCAACGAGAGGGTTGAAGGCACCGTAGAGGATGTAATGACGCGTTCACTCCGGGTGACCGAACCGGACTGCCCGATTGGAAAGGTTACGAAAGACATGACTACCCACCGTTTCCGGCGACTCCCCGTGGTGAGCGACGGTGTTTTGTTTGGGATCGTCACGGCAACTGACATCATGAAGTACCTCGGGACAGGAAAGGTATTCGATCAGCTGGTTACCGGGGACGTTGCCGAAGTGATGGGGCTGCCGGTGCGGAACCTGGTATCAGGCAAGCTCTTCACCATATCTCCTGAAAAGAGCATTCATGATGCCGCACGAATGCTTCTGGACAAGGGAGTCGGAGCGCTCCCCGTCATCGAAAGTGACCGCCTGATCGGGCTCGTGACCGAATTTGACCTGGTCAGGGTCCTATCAGGGGAGTGATTGGGATGAAAGCTTCTGATGTGATGAGCTCACCCGTTTTTGTTGTCGCACCGGGGGAGACTGTTTCCCATGCACGAAACCTCATGCTCAAGCACAAGATCTCGAGGCTTCCTGTACTTGAAGAGGGACGGCTTATCGGGATCATCACGAAGAAGGACATCGGGTATAAACTCCGCCAGAGCGAGCCGCTGTGGCGGAGAAGACCGATTGATCATATACCCGTTCAGGTACTGATGACTCCTGATCCCGTTACGGTCGGCCAAAACACCCAGATGCGTGAGATTGCCGCTACCATGATCGAATGGGATATCAGTGGATTGCCGGTCATTGAGGATGGACAGCTGGTTGGCATTATCACCAAGTCGGATCTCCTCAGTTCTTCGCATGTGAACGGGCTTTCAACGAAGGTTGGCGATATAATGGAGGATGCCATCACGATCAACCGGTATCATTCCCTTGATCACATCATAGACATCATGAGAGAGAGGAATGATAAAGTGGTGGTGATAAATAATAATGGCACGCTGGCCGGAATCATCACCGAGAGTAACCTGGCCTTCTACCTATATATCGACGAGAAAGCCAGGCTGCCGGCAAAGGATATCACGATTTCGAGAAAAGAGGAATCTGCAGGCAGAAAGTCTTTCAGGTACGTATTTGAGGTATCTGCAGTTGCAGAGGATCTGATGTCGAGACCGGTGATAACGGTTCCTCCCGAGACACCGCTCTCGCAGGCCGTCCAGCTGATGCAAAGCCAGAATATCAACTGTCTTGTCGTCACAGAAGGCAAGGAAATCAAGGGTATTATGAAGAGAGACGATATCATAAAGGAAGTGGCCCAATGAGTGAAGATATATTTGTAAAGGACGTCATGAAAAAGCCTGTTACCATTGCGAAGTCCGCCCTGGTCACCGAGGCCCTGGATAAGATGCTCGAGCAGGGGATGGATCCCCTCATCGTCCTGAATAACAACACGGTGGTAGGCACGGTCTCCCGCCAGAGTGTCGCTGAAAAACTGGGTACAAAGAGGAATTCTGATATATCCCCGAATTCTATTCACGTCGCCAATGTCGTGGAGAGCGAATTCACCACGGTATACCCAGACCAGGATATCGACGTACTCATTCCACTGCTCCAGGTATACAAACTCGTGGTCGTGTATGACGAGGACCACCGCCTGATCGGACAGGTTTCAGCCGGGGATCTCTTAAAGATCTGCCGCCCGGATGCGGGGCTTTCAGAAGTAATGGAGAGAGCGTATACGATCGAGGAAGATGAACGCGTTGTCCACCTGAGACGGAGGATGCTTGACGATGACATCAAGCGGTTTGTCGTGACACAGAACCAGAAGATTACGGGTATCGTGACCGAGACGGATGTTGCGGTGGCGATGAGAAAGTTCCGTGAACTGGTCGAGGACAAACACCAGGATCACAGGGTACGAAATCTCCTGGTAAAGGATATCATGTCTTCTCCTGTTCTGTCGGTTCCAGGAGATATCGCACTGGACGATGTCGTGGATGTCATGCTCGACAAAAAGGTCGGCTCCATACCGGTTATCAACGGGGGAAAACTCCTGGGACTGATCACCAGGGAATCCCTGTTAAAGGCGCTCTAAAAAACATCTTTTTTTTACTCCTTTCTCTCCGTGGGAAATCTCCTGTCCGGAGATGACGGATGCGTACGCCGTCATGAAAACCGGATGGTCATTATCATCTCTCAAATTCGTCTGGAAGACGAAAGATTAAGCCGTATCCTGTGTTCAATATGCAAATCACGTATACTGGTGGGAAAAAGTCCTGGTGCCTGTCAACCTTTCCCATTGATTCCAAAACGAAAGGATTTCCCGGATGGGTGCTTTGGCAGTACTTTATGTCCCAAAAGGAATAATCTCATACCCGAAATGGCAATGAGACCGACTATTCCCGTAAAACCTACCTCCAATGTGGGAGAACTGCTCGAAGGCATGAGCAAAACCGGCTTTCAGGGAAGGAGACTGGGAGAGTCTGTTGACATCTGGTCCCGGATGATCCAGGATAGGGAATGCACCATATTTCTTGGTCTCTCCGGTGCGATGATCCCCGCAGGCATGAAAGAATGCCTGATCTCCCTTGTTGAAAACCATTACATCGATGTGCTGGTGTCTACGGGTGCGAATATCTTTCACGACCTCTGCGAACATTTCGGTGTCCGTCATTACCTGGGACATCACCACGTTGACGATGGCGATCTCTTCTCAAGGGGAATAGACCGGATCTATGACGTATTTGCCTATGAAGAGGAGTTCAGGAGTGTCGATCAGAGAATCGCCGACTTTGCAGCCGGCATTGCACCGTTCAAGGGCTCTTCACGGGAATTCATCCGGCTGGCAGGGGAATGGGCGATACGTGAATGTGCGGATGGCCGGTCATTGATCTCGGCGTGTGTCCGGAACAATGTCCCGGTATTCATACCCGCACTCTGCGACTCCTCAATCGGGATCGGCCTCGTGATGGCAAGAAGGAACGGGATATCGGTTGATGTGGACCAGATCTCCGATGCCGATGAGATTACGCGGATGGTTGAAGGCTCGCCTTCAACCGGAGTGGTCTATATCGGTGGCGGAGTCCCCAAGAATTTTATACAGCAGACACAGGTTATCGCCTCCATTCACGATTCAGACCTTGGAGGTCATGCCTATGCCATCCAGTATACGACAGATGCTCCGCACTGGGGTGGTCTTTCGGGATGCACGTTCGAGGAAGCGATAAGCTGGGGCAAGGAATCAGTAAGCTCTCCACGAACGCAGTGTTTCTGTGATGCGACGATAGCCCTGCCACTGGTAACATCAGCACTTCATGCAAAGGCGCTGAAGAGAAAGGGGAAAGATGCAGTGTCACTGTGCCTGCCAGAATAAACCCGGGACACAGGCAAAGGGTTATATTCTTAACCATCACAGTAAATAAGCACCATTCATGGAGCAGCAGAGTATCTGTTGCGAGTGTCGAAAGATGCGAGATTCACTGTTGAGGTAGCCAAGCCTGGTATGGCGCAGGTTTGCTAAACCTGTGTCCCCCTGGGACTCGAGGGTTCAAATCCCTCCCTCAGCGCTCAAATCTCAAAAACGAGAGATCGAAATCTCATAAAAAAAGAGGGATTGGATGGCTCAGGAAGAAGAAATAAAGTATTTCGTGCGAATCAGCAACACCGATCTGGACGGAACCAAGCCCGTGCACATCGCGCTTACCGGCATCAAGGGCGTGGGTATGCACAGCGCGGCTGTGATAACCCAGATGGCAAAGGTGAATGGACGGGAGCTTATAGGCAAGCTGCCTGAAGAGGATGTTGACCGTATCCGCGAGGTTGTGGATAATTATTCCGAAAAAGTCCCCACCTGGATGGTAAATCGTCCAAGAGATATATACACGGGTGATAAGAAACACCTTTTCGGGACCGATGTCCTCACAACCCTGGACGAGGATATCAACCTGATGAGGAAGATCCGCTGTTACAGGGGTATCAGGCATGAGACAGGACAGAAAGTCCGTGGACAGAGGACGAAGTCGACGGGCAGGACCGGCACCACTGTTGGTGTGAGGAGAAAGAAGGACTGAACCTGCGGGTGATTAAATGGGATATCCAGGAAAGAATCATAAACAGTACCAGACCCCCAAGAGGCCGTTTGAGAAAACCCGGATCGAGGAAGAGACCAGGTTGATGATCGAGTACGGTCTTCGGAACAAGCGGGAAGTATGGAAGGCACAGAGCCATCTCCGCCGATATCGCAAGGCGGCACGAGATCTCCTGGCCCTCACGTCTGCCGGGGCAGATGACGCCCTGGCCATAACCAAGAAGGACCAGCTGATCGGCCACCTGCAGAGGATGGGGCTTTTGGGACCCGATGCCGACATCGACAGCGTCCTTTCCCTCAAGGTGCAGCAGGAACTGGAACGAAGGCTCCAGAGCATGGTGTATCGCCAGGGACTGGCTCGCTCACCGAAACAGGCCCGCCAGCTCATTACCCATGGGCACATAGCCATCAGCGGGAAGCGTGTGAGTATCCCTGGCTACAGGGTCACCAGGGGTGAAGAGACCGAGATTGGCTATTATGGGAAATCGCCCATAGCGAACACGGATCATGCCGAGAGAGCTCGGATCAGCAAGGCAGGAAGATGATCATGGCCGGCGACAAAGAAAAATGGGGTATCGCGCACATATTCGCTTCATTTAACAACACCATCATCACCATCACGGATCTCTCCGGTGCCGAGACCGTCACCAAGAGCAGCGGTGGAATGGTAGTCAAGCAGGACCGGAACGAGAGCTCACCATATGCCGCGATGCAGATGGCATCCAACGTGGCCCAGACGGCCATGGAAAAAGGGATCGTGGGAGTGCACGTGAAAGTCAGGGCGCCGGGAAGGGGTAAACAGCGCAGTCCCGGTCCGGGAGCCCAGGCTGCAATACGCGCCCTTGCCAGGGCCGGAATGAGAATCGGGAGGATCGAGGACGTAACTCCGATACCCCACGATTCCATCCGCTCCAAGGGCGGGCGCAGGGGAAGGAGAGTCTGATGGATATAGCAATCACCAGACTTGACGATGCAGTCGGACGATTCAGCCTGGAATCGTCCAACCCGTCATTTGCAAACGCTCTCCGGAGGGCAATGATATCAGAGGTGCCGACTCTTGCTATCGATGAGATCCGCATCTACGACAATACCAGCGCCCTCTTCGACGAGATGCTTGCGCACAGGATAGGGCTGATACCTCTTGCGACAGACAGCAGCTGCTACGTCATGCGGAAAGAGTGTGCCTGTGGTGGAGAAGGATGTCCCGGATGCATGGTGACATACACTCTGAGCGTCGAAGGGCCGTGCACAGTGTATTCCCGTGACCTGATACCTGCCGATCCAGCGGCGGCACCAACAGATCCGGATATCCCGATCGTGAAACTGATCAAGGATCAGAAAGTCGTTCTCGAGGCCAGGGCAGAACTGTCAACGGGAAGGGAGCATGCAAAGTGGCAGCCGACCAATGCGTGCGGTTTCAAAAACTACCCTGTAATCGAAGTGAGCGACAACTGTGATGCATGCGGGCAGTGCGTCGACGAATGTCCAAGGGATATCCTGGTCATCGAGAAGGGTCGCGTCGCGCCAATCCCGGAGCGGATAGAGGAGTGTTCCCTCTGCAAGCTCTGTGAACGGGCATGTATGATGACCGGAATCGGCGACGAACCTGCCATCAGGGTAAAGGCGGACGACTCAAGGTTTATATTTGTGGTGGAAAGCGACGGCTCAATGCCTGTGAAGATGATCCTTACGCAGGCAATCAGGTACATGAAAGGCCGATCGACCGAACTTTTGGAACATATTGGTGAAATATCGGGAGTGACTCGCGATGAAAAGAAGGATGAATAACAAATCCAACATCCGCCTTCTGGATCTTATCTATACGCTGAAGGCGGCATCAAGGGAGAACGAAGTAAGCATCTGGCGGGATATTGCCACACGACTTGAAGGTCCCGGCAAAAATTATGCTGAAGTCAACTTAAGCAAGATCAACCGCTATGCCGGCAACGGAGAGACGATCCTCGTCCCTGGAAAGGTACTCGGCAGCGGACTTCTTGAGATGTCGGTAACGGTTGCTGCATTGAATTTCTCCGAATCGGCCCTCGCCAAGATAAGGGGTGCCAATGGCCAGTGTATGAGTATTGAAGAACTGATCAGGGACAACCCGAAGGGCAGCCAGGTCAGGATTCTGAGGTGAGGGAATGACTACGGTAATCAATGGCGAAGATCTTCTCCTGGGCAGGATGGCCAGTATTGTAGCAAAAAGGGCGCTGAACGGAGAAGATATCGCAATAGTAAACGCTGAAATGGCGATCATATCCGGCAGCAGGGCACGAGTGCTTGGAAACTACAAGAAGAAAAGAAGCAGGGGTTCTGTCGAAGGTGGACCGTTTTTCCCGCGGAGACCAGACCACATCGTGAAGCGGACTATCAGGGGCATGCTGCCGTACAAGCGACCTGCAGGCGATGCTGCCCTGAAACGGATCCGTGTTTATGTGGGGGTTCCTGGAGAGTTTGATGGAAAGGATATGGAATCACTGGAAGAAGCCCACATCGACCGGTTGAACAATCCCCAGTATGTGACCCTGGGCACGGTGAGTTCGCTCCTTGGTTCAAAGTATTGATGGTGATAGAATGGTAAAAATTGTAAATACGAGCGGAAAACGAAAGACGGCCATTGCACGGGCCACTTTGAAGACGGGAAAAGGTCGCGTCAGGATAAACTCGGTGCCTCTCGATCTCTTTCCGAACGAGATGGTGAGGATGAAGATCTCCGAGCCGCTCCTCCTTGTTCCAAAGGCCATCGAGGGGATAGACGTATCCATCGATGTCCATGGAGGCGGAATCATGGGCCAGGCCGAAGCTATCCGCACGGCCCTGGCAAGAGGTATCCTGAAGTGGCACAACGATCCCCAGATCAAGGAGATGTATCTGACATACGACAGGACGCTTCTCGTCAATGATTCGCGACAGAAGGAATCGAAGAAACCTCATGGACGTGGGGCAAGGAAGAAATTCCAAAAGTCTTATCGTTGAGATATCCAAATAAAAGGGAGAACAAACCGACATGATACCTGTCCGATGTTTCACCTGTGGTAAGGTGATTTCCACCGCATACGAGGAGTTCAAGCGGCGTAAAGAGGCCGGGGAGGATCCCAAGGGGATCCTCGACGACCTCGGTATTACGCGATATTGCTGCCGGAGGATGTTGCTGACACACAAGGAGATTATAGATGATCTCAACCCGTATCAGTGAGGGGTCGTGGGGTAGCCTGGACTATCCTATGGCGTTCGGGATGCTGTGACCTGAGTTCGAATCTCAGCGACCCCATTTATTATCAAAACCATGCATTTTGAGGATTAAAGAATGCAATCTTACACTCGATATGAAAGAGCCAGGATTATTGGAGCACGTGCTCTACAAATATCGATGGGTGCCCCGTTACTAATCAAAACATCAAAAATCGACCCGCTTGAAATAGCTATCGAAGAATTCCAGCAGGACATGATTCCCATCACCGTGAAGAGGAAGTAGAATTCGAATGACCGTAATACGCGAGATTCAATTAAGATCGATACTGGACAGCAGGGGAAATCCTACCGTCGAGGCCGATATCTTCACAGAATGGGGATTTGGCAGGGCGGCAGCACCCAGCGGTGCCAGTACGGGCCTTTTCGAGGCGAAGGTGAAGGATCCGTTCGCTGCAGTCGAGCATGCCCGACAGAATGTCATTCCTTCTCTGATAGGCGAGGATTCGCGAAATCAGGTTGCTTTCGACGGTATTCTGCGGGAGATCGATGGCACAGGTGATTTTGCCACAATCGGGGCTAACATCGCAGTCGCACTGTCTCTTGCCAATGCAAAGGCTGCGGCATCCTCGCTCGACATGGATCTCTTCAGCTACCTCGGGGGCCCGTTTGTGTCGGGTATGCCCATGCCCCTTGGCAATGTCATTGGCGGCGGCGCACATGCCGAACAGGCTACCGAGATCCAGGAATTCCTGGTTGTGCCTACCGGCGCTGCAGGGATGGCCGAGGCGGTATTTGCCAATGCACACGTTCACCGTACGGTGAAAGAACTGCTGAAGGCACGGGGCAAGTCGTGCGGAAAAGGGGATGAAGGAGCCTGGGCACCCAAGATCGATGACATCGAGGCTTTCGAGATCATCACCGAGGCGGTCTCGACCGTGTCCGATGAGCTCGATATTCCCATCAGGATCGGTATCGATGTCGCTGCCAGCCAGATGTGGGATGAAGCAAAGGATGCATACCGGTTTCGGTCGGGCACACGAACCACCGAAGAGATGGTTGGATATATTGCAGAGCTCGTGGACCGGTATAACCTGGTTTACGTGGAGGATCCGCTCTATGAAGAAGATTTCTCAGGATTCTCCGACCTGACCGAACAGGTGGGCGACAGGTGCCTTGTCTGTGGCGACGACCTCTTCGTGACCAACGTTTCCCGGATTATCCAGGGGATCGAACAGGTATCGGCAAACTGCGTACTGATCAAGCCGAACCAGGTGGGGACACTCACCGACACGTTCGAGGCGGTTCACATGGCCCACGCCCACGGCATGGACACCGTGATGAGCCACCGGTCGGGCGAGACGACGGACGAGACCATAGCCCACCTGGCGACCGCATTTTCATGCATATTCCTCAAGACCGGCATAGTCGGTGGGGAAAGGATAGCAAAACTGAATGAACTGATAAGAATCGAGGAACAGATAGAATGACAGAGAACGAGATGGAAATTGAATTGCAGGAACCCCTGGTGCCGGTCGAGGAATACCTTGCTGCAGGTGTGCACATCGGGACACAGCAGAAGAGCAAGGATATGATGAAGTTCATCTACCGGGTACGGGGCGATGGACTCTACATCCTTGATATAAGGGAGACAGACGAGAGGATCAAGACAGCAGCAAAGTTCCTGTCCCAGTTTGAACCCCCGAAGATCCTGATTGTCACCTCCCGGCAGTACGGTCAGTACCCGGCCAAGAAATTTGCCGAGACAGTTGGAGGAATGGCTGTAACGGGGCGTTTTATTCCCGGGATGCTCACGAACCAGAACCTTGCAAACTATATCGAACCGGAAGTGGTGCTTGTCACCGATCCGATCGGGGATGCCCAGGTCGTCAAGGAAGCAGTCCAGAGCGGAATCCCCATCGTGGCACTCTGCGATACAAACAACATGACAAGCTTCGTTGACCTCGTCATACCGACCAATAACAAAGGACGCAAAGCACTCAGCATGATATATTACCTGCTTACGAGGGAGATGCTGCGGTTGAGGGGAATCCAGACGTCGCTTACGTCCGAGGATTTCGAGACAGAACTATAAATAATACAACAAGAAAGAGGGTTGACCAATGAAGATTCGCACATGCGCAGTTGCCGGCATGTTTTATCCGAGGGACCCTCATCACCTGGAACAGTTGCTGGAGACGTTCTTCCGCGGGAAAGACAGGGGGACAGACGCACTGGGGGTGGTCTCGCCGCACGCAGGATATCCCTATTCGGGAGATGTTTCCGCAACGGCATTCAGTGCGTTCGATCCGGAATTTTCCGGAACATTCGTGTTGATTGGACCGAGCCACCGCGGTTATCGGACATCAGTGTCACTCCTGCCGTGGGAGACCCCGCTTGGTATCGTGGACAACGACCAGGAGTTCGGGTCGGCAATCGGTCTCGATTGCGACGAGGTCTCGCACCAGGACGCCGAAAATTCGCTTGAAGTACAGGTTCCTTTTATCAAGTACCGGTTCCCCCGGGCACGGATAGTCCCCATCCTGATGGGTAACCAGGACTACCCGAGTGCAGTCATGCTTTCGGAAGCAATACTCGACGCAGTCAGGGAGACGAAAAGAAGCGACCTGCGGTTCGTGGCCTCGAGCGATTTCTCACATTACGTTCCGGCAGAAAAAGCTCACAGCGATGACCACTATGCTATAGAGGCGCTGGAAACTCTTGATGTGGAGGAATTCTACCGGCGAATCACCGAGCGGAGGGTCAGTGCCTGCGGAGTAGGGCCCATCGCGGCGATGTGCCTGGTATGCAGGGAACTTGGGGCAAAAAGCGGCGAGCTGATCCGCTATGCAACGAGCGGAGACGTGACCGGTGATCCAACTGTTGTGGGGTATGCGGCCATAACGGTGATGTAGTTGGCAACGTGGAGTGCACCAGGCAAGGTTTTCCTGTTTGGTGAGCATGCCGTCGTATACGGAAAACCCGGCATTGCAATGGCCATCAAGCCACGGGTCTTTGTTACCGTGAGGAAGAGCAAGACCGCCCACCACGCAAAATCGCCGTACATCGATAACTGCTTCGACGAGATGGGAGTAAAGGGAAGTGTCTACGTGAATTCCCAGCTTCCGAGCTCATCAGGGCTCGGATCATCTGCAGCGGTGACCGTAGCGACACTCTCGGCCATAAACGACGAGTTCAGGAAAGACCATTCATTGGAAGAGATCGCGGATATGGCTTTTGCCATCGAAAAAAAGGTCCAGAAAGGGAGGGCAAGCCCTACCGATACATCTGTATCGACATTTGGCGGCCTCGTATTTATTACGGGGACGTCAAGGCGGAGACTGGTTCCGCAAAACTTCCAGATGGTCATAGGCAACAGCATGGTCTCGCATAACACCTCCAGAATGGTGGAGATGGTGGCCGATCTCAGGAAGAGACAGCCGGATATTTGCGAACCAATCCTCGATGCCATCGGCTCTGTCGCCGTTGCCGCGATGCACCACATGTCTGATGCGCAACAACTTGGAAAGCTCATGAACATGAACCATGCACTCCTTGAAGCCCTCGGCGTCGGCCACCCGGCTCTCTCGAAGTTGATCCTTGCATCCCGGGCTGCCGGTGCGTACGGTGCGAAACTTACCGGAGCCGGAGGTGGCGGGTGCATGGTGGCGCTTTGTCCAAAACATCTCAAGAACCGGGTTGCAGGAGCGATCGAGGCCGGCGATGCGAGGGCGTTTATCACCACCATCGATACCGAGGGTGTCAGGAAGGAGAAAGATGTCTGAGATGGTTCTTCTGAAACTGGGCGGAAGCGTCATAACCCGGAAGGGTTCAGTCGGGGTGATAGATTCCCACAGGCTCTCATTCCTGGCAGACGTGATCGCGGCCCGGCACCAGATGAGGATGACGATCGTGCATGGTGCAGGATCTTTTGGTCATCCGGAAGCCAGCAGATACGGGATAATGGACGGTGTCGGAGCCGAAAATATCGAAGGAGTGTACGTCACCCATTCGGCAGTCGGATTCCTGAATGAGAAGGTTGTTGAGGCTCTCAGGTCGGGAGGATGCGAGGCTGTCGGTGTCCACCCCATGAGTGGCGCATTTGCCCGGGACGGGAGGCTCGACTTTCTGGAATGCCGAAACCTTGCAAAGATGATGGATCTCGGCATAGTGCCAGTGCTTCACGGCGACGTCGTCTTCGACG
>JAHDSI010000151.1 GCA_018432765.1 Methanoregulaceae archaeon
GCCGAGCAAGGAGCCGATGCTCACCCTCCTGAAACAGGCACGGGCATTCGGCCTCGGGGTCGTGCTGACGACCCAGAACCCGGTCGACCTCGACTACAAGGGCCTCTCCAACACCGGCACCTGGTTCATCGGAAGGCTCCAGACAAAGCAGGACCGTGACCGTGTCCTTGACGGCCTCGAAGGAGCCGTCCAGGGTGGTGTATTCTCCCGTGCCGACCTCTCCGATATCCTCTCGTCGCTCGACAGCCGCGTCTTTCTCCTCCATAACGTGCACGAGGATGCCCCCGTGATCTTCAGTACCCGGTGGGCGATGAGCTACCTCAGGGGACCGCTCAGCCGCGAGCAGGTCCGCACATTGATGGACGGGAGAAGACCCGATACCAGTGGATCAGCAACCAGGAGCAGTCCTGCAACGTCCGCCGGCGAATCAACAGGTACGCCACCAGAGGCATCTCCTGCAGGGGCCGCGGGGATACTGCCACTGGTACAGGCATCGGCCCTGCCGCCGACGCTTCCTGCCGATATAAGCCAGCGTTATCTCCCGGTCCGGATCACCCGCGAGGCAGCGGAAGCGGACGCACTCCTGAAAGGTGGCGGGAAGGTTGCGCAATCGTCAGCCGTGTATGAACCGATGATACTTGCTGGCGGCCGGATCCGTTACCGGAGCTCGAAGCTGGAGGAGGACGCAGAGCGGGAGTTCTCTTTGCTTGCCCCGTTCTCATCCGCGGGCCAGGTTGCATGGGAGAGTGCCCGGCATTTCCCCGGGACTCCCGACACCCTCCCGTCATCACCATCCCCTGATGCGGGATACTCCGCACCGCCTGATGTCGTTCGCGCCCTGAAGAAGTCTTCATCACTGAAGAAAGGCCTGGTGGATCACCTTGCCCACACCCGGGAACTGAAACTCTACACCTCTCCTGATGCCGGGCTCGTCTCGAAACCTGGCGAACCCGAAAACGAGTTCCTCCTCCGGGCCCGTCTTGCCATGCGGGAGAAGAGAGATGCGGAGGTGGACGATCTCCGGAAGAAACACGAGGCGAAGGTTGAGAAGCTGGAAGAGCGTCTCCGGAAGGCCGGGATGAAAGCAGACAAAAAGGTAGAGGATGCCGAGGCACGAAAACGGGAGACATTGATCTCTGCCGGGGAATCGGTCCTCGGTGCCCTGCTTGGCCGGAAGAGTTCCCGGTCCGTGTCGACTGCGGCAGGCAAGTACCGGCAGAGCCGTTCCGCGACCATGACCGCACGGGAAGCAGAAGAGACTGTCCGCGCCCTCGAAGAAGATATAAAAGAACTGAAGGAAGAATTCGAGGACGAAGCGGCAGAGATCAGGGCCCGCTGGGAGAATGCTGCGAACGAGATCGGAAATATAGCGATAAAACCCACAAAGACCGGGATCAGTGTTACATCATTCCTCCTCTGCTGGGTGCCCGGGTGGACCGTGATCGTGAGCGATGGCACGGGTACAACGAAAGCAGAACGGATCGATGCATCAGGCCACGTTCCGGTATGAAGGGAGTAAACATCCCTGATCTCTTTTCACCTTTTTTAATTTATAAAACGGATCGGCAATCAAGGGCTTCGATGTTGAGAGGGGCCCTGATTATAGCGGATATGAACA
This sequence comes from Methanoregulaceae archaeon, assembly GCA_018432765.1. Lineage (GTDB taxonomy): Archaea > Halobacteriota > Methanomicrobia > Methanomicrobiales > Methanospirillaceae > SD8. Next base: position 1,619 of record JAHDSI010000151.1, read on the forward strand.
GAATGTAAAAATAAAGATCTCTTTTTGAACTTCCCTGGTAATTCTGAAATATCAATTTTATACCAATCAGTTTTCTTTTATGTTGTCACCTGACATACCAACAAGTCAGAACACACCGTATCTCTGCGTTTTTTTGGAGACGTTCATTTCAAGGTAAAATAACTGGCCGATCCGTTTGAAGAAGTTCAAAATGACCGTTTTATACACTTTCTTTTGTAAAATATCGTAGATTATGTGGTTATCAAATTGGTATACACCAGCCAGGTCCAACCCATGTTGATCTCTCCCTTAAAAGAAAAATTAATCA
>JAHDSI010000187.1 GCA_018432765.1 Methanoregulaceae archaeon
CGGATCTCATCAGCGAGAGTGCGGACCTCGGCACGGTTCACGTTCCTCGTATCACCGTAATATGCCTCTACTTTCTTCCCGGAGACACGCCTTGCGGCCGCCGTAAGGCCACCGTGCGACCCGAAGTAACAGCAGCAGCCGAGCAGGTCATACTCGTCTGTGGCGGTCTTGTTGAATGTGAGGTCGACCGACCCGAGCCTTGAGACCAGCCCGGCCCGGGCTTCTTCGCCGAACCGTCCCCGGCCATAGGCAAACCCGTTCCAGAAGATGAAGATGTCGGCAAGGTCATCAGTCTCTTCCCATGCGGAGGCATAGACTGCCAGGTTCACCCCCATTCCATAGGTCCCTTCCGGTGCGCCAAAAATACGGGGAGCGTCTGATTCCGCTTCCGCATTTTTCCGAAGGAAGTTGATGGTTTCGGGTTCATCAAGCGCGGCAACTTCCCGTATAGCGTCGTCGAGGAGCTCGATGCACTGGTAGAAACAGTCCCGCAATATCCCGCTGACCCGCACCGTCACGTCGATACGCGGCCTGCCGAGGCGTTCGTGTGGAATTACCCTGAAGGAATGCAGCCTGCCGTGTTCCCAGACCGGCTCCACCCCGATCAGGGCGAGTATCTGGGCGAACTGCTCGCCGTCGGCCCACATGATGTCGGAAGCCATCCAGAGCATGGCCACGTTCCGGGGGTAGTTTCCGTGCTCGTCGCGGTATTTTTCGACCGTGAGATCGGCAAGCCTCTGGCCCACCTTCCAGGCCGCAGGGGTCGGCACCGCCCTTGGGTCAAGTGAATAAAAGTTTCTTCCTGTGGGGAGGATCTCCGTCTTCCCACGCGAAAGCAGGCCCGAAGGCCCGGGCGGGATATGACCGCCAGCCATACCGTTTACAAGGCCCCCCATCTCGTCCGACGATGAAATCCGCCTGGCAAGATCCTGCACCCTCTCATAGAGTGATTCCAGGCCATCAGGGTCGTCTTTCTGGTAGCGGTCACCCAGAACCTGTCTTCCCGCTTCACCCGGATCCGACCCGCAGAGAATCCGGCCGATAAGCTCCTCGGCAAGCCGGTCGAGCACGCGAATGAGGGCGGTCTCCGATTCGGAGACGCGGATATCGAGTCCCATCATGCGCAGGAGGAGGGCATGCACGCTCCCGTCATGATTGAGGGTGGTGGCGATGAACCGGGTCCGCCGGTCGCCTTCGGGCATGCACCCGAAGATATGCATCCCCTCAGGGATACGGGTGGCATAGAGACCGGAGAGGACACGATGGATATTATCAAGCAGCTCGTCAAACGTGGTGTCGGGGTTATCCAGTCCGGCCTCGCGCTCGAGTTTTGCCCTGCGCACGAGATCTGCAATCTCGTGCTCGAGGGCATGTGCCTTTGCCCGTTCGGAGTCCCTGTACTTCCGATACTCGCTTATCCGGTCCTCGAGTTCCTGCAGCGCTCCGTAAGGCCCTGTGGGCGCCATCACCGTCTGCATATGGTCGACGATCACCGCCGATCCTCTCCGTTTCGCAATCGTCCCCTCCGACGGGTTGTCCGAGTTGTAGATGTAGAGGAACGGGAGCGACCCGATGACTGCATCGGGCAGACAGCTCCCGGAGAGGGCGGCAGATTTTCCGGGCAGGAACTCGAGCGTCCCGTGGGTCCCCATGTGGACGATCACGTCGGCACAGAATACCCGCTCGAGATAGCGGTAGGCCGCAATGTAGTGATGAGGCGGCGGGAGGTGGGGGTCGTGGAGGATCCGGCAGACCTGCCCGTCGCAGCGCGAACCGGCGCATCCGCGCTTGGGCTGTGTGCAGACCACCGCGTTTCCGAAGGATAGCCCGCTCACCACGATCGATCCATTATAGAGCATGGCGGGAGGCACACCATCACGCTCTTCGCCCGGCGGTTCACCCCAGGAACCGGTGATGAGTTCCGCAAGCCCGGGATCAAGTTCCCCGAACCAGGATCGGTAGGTGGAGAGATCCACGAACCCGAGTGCTCCGCCACGGCGGACGATGTCCTCCACGGTCGTCCACCGGAATTCGTTTATCGCCCTCTTCTCCAGGA
>JAHDSI010000154.1 GCA_018432765.1 Methanoregulaceae archaeon
ACGATCAAGACCATGATTATGACCTTGATGATCTTGTTCTTGAGGTCGTCTAAGTTGGTAATCTCCAGGATATTGTGGAATACGTTGCCTGCTCGGGCGATATCGATCTTTGATATGAAGAGTTCGTATATGCCGAACGAGAAGATCAGGAGAACCATCCCGATCAGGTAGAAGTCGATAGCCCCGATTATCCCGATGAGGATATTGGTATGTTCAACATGTATGTGGGTCAGGTCAACAGACTGGGCGAGGGTGTTAACAATCTCAAGAGAACCGGTGATGAAGAGTATAATCGAGCTGAATGTGCCGAAAGCCACTGCAAGAAGGACGATCAGGCGGGAGTTCCAGAGTGCTTGTTCGAACGCGTGCTCGACTATATGCTGTTCTTCCCTGCTTTTGTAAGCTGTATCAGGTTTGGAAGGAACCATTACTCACAGTTTGGTTTTTTGGACATAAAAACGCCTCCTCGCTGTTTCCTGTGGACTCAATGAAATTACCCGTTCATCAGAAGTATCCAGACTTAGTCATTGATCCGCCGCCGGGGCGCCCATCGGGGGCGGCGGCGTGCATCGCACATGGGGGTGTGGGGGCGGTAGCCCCCACAAAATCTTTCCGGTTCATCAATCCTATCCACATAAAATAGCGAGGAGGCTTTCTTTCCATGCAAGACAGCGAGCATGCAAAAAAGGCCGTTTCATCTCTCCTAGATCAGTGCACTCTCCTGTTCGGAATCCCTGCAGAAGAGGCAGGAAGTCCGGGTCTTTGCGATGGTCCCGCGGATCTCGTCGAAGTCCGGATCGGGAGGCAGGCTGAAGATCTCCAGGTCTGCCGGAGATGCCGCACCGAGCGCCTCCTGAAAGGTCATACTCCTGACTGCGATATCCCTGGCCGGGATTCGGGCCTGCTCAACAAGCTTTTCCAGGTTTTTCCGCACTTCCGCCACACGGTCCGGATCCGCCACCGGCGCAACGATCCTGATCGTGGCTTCCCAGTTGATGGCCAGTTTGTAGGCGGTAAGGATGGCGAGGTCGCAGTTCGGGAGATTGAGTCCATCCGTCTGTTCCAGGCATTGTCCGGCAATCCAGAGATTGATCTTTCGTCTCCGCCCGAGACCTGCTGTTCTGTGGGGGGCATAGAGGATGACTGCCATCTGGTTCCCGGCGGCCTTTGCTATGATCTGCCTGAGATCATCTTCCCACCGTGGATCTTCGGGGAGTCTCAGGAATACGATGTTAGGAGGGAAGAACGAGTCTTTTAAGGCCTGGATGCTGGATACCACGCCATCTGCATAGGTATCTGTATCGATAACCGTCCACTTGGTATAGATCCCGTCTTCTTCGAACTCCCCGGATAGTGCCGGTAGCCTGGACTCAAGATGCATGCGATTGTCTTCGATGTTGATCCCGAGTATGCGGACCGACCCGCTCGGATAGGTTATGTCGCGGACAAATTCCGACATCCCCCGGAGCTCTGCCGGTCCAAGGAGAGGGATGAGGAGGTTTGGCTTCCAGGCCTTCTCCTGTGCACGGGGAAGTGCCATTGACTTCTTGGCTGCCCATTCTGACAGGGCCACGAAAAGACTGCTCCGGACATCACCGTAGGGCACCGGCCCGGTCAGCTGGCGGTACATGAGGATGTAGTATAGTAAAGCGACAAAGAAGAGTGCGACGAGGCTGAATATGGGATTGATCACAAACATGGCGAAGATGCACCCGATGGTCCCGATTACCGGGACGGACCGCGGGATCCGCAGCACCGGCCTGAAACTGACGAGCTGGAGGTTCTGCTCGATAAGGATGACGATGTTGATCATGCCGTAGGTGATCAGGAAGAACATGGTGATGAGCGGTGCGATGATGTTCAAATCCCGAAGCATGAGCGCGGCGGCAACCGCACCCCCTGTCACCAGGATCGCATTCCGGGGTATGCCTGTTGAGGTTCGTTCCGCAAACCACGCGTTCCGGGGCATGATGCCATGCTCACCCATGGCCTGGAGGATACGTGAAGCGCCTACAAGCGAGTTTAATGCAGAGGAGAACGTGGCGGCGAGGAGCCCGGCGAGAACCGCATAGTTCCAGCGTGAAGCCGACAGGAGGAAGTCGTAG
>JAHDSI010000016.1 GCA_018432765.1 Methanoregulaceae archaeon
ATGCTGTGCTTTCGGGCAAACAAAAAAGACGGGGGCTTTTCCGTAACAAACGCACCCCCCCTTCCATCCCTTTTCTGTAGGAACGAGACTGCCTGACCGGACAGGATACCAGGGACCCAGGGAAGGTGCCCTGGTGGGTCTGGTTTTTTATCGTGGGGAATGATCTCGGTATATCCAATCTTCTCAATACTTCTCCTGTTTTACACGCAGAACGAAATAAAGCCAGGGAATAAAAAACGGTCAAATTACGCTATATTAGTGATATTACCGATGATAACAGGTTATTTTTCCCATGCAGAAGGTTCCCGGCTCCGGATTCATAAACCACATAATGCTATATATTAATATGTATCCCCGAACAAACCAGATATTCGATGAGAGAGCGATTCGGGCAACAGGATATCAGCAAATATCGAAAATTTAAGAAGGTCGATGGTGCAACCTACAGGAAGGTCAACCAGTTCCTCCGGAAGCGGACATACATCACTGCCCGGGAATGGGCAATTGCCCGGCTATGTACTGATTTTCGGACAAGAAGCGGGGCTGAAATGACCTTTATCGGCCAGCACCTCCCGGAGCTGGTGCCCTTCATGCAGGAACCCTACACCCCCCAGGCAGTGAACCAGGCCCGGAACTCCTTCAAGAAGAAAGTATACAAGTCGGGTGCGACCTTCTTCTACGGGGCAATGTGCGGGTTCTTCACAACCGAAGAACTCGACGACCTGCTCTTTGAAGCGAGCGAAGTCGCCAGGTTTCTCCTGGAGGTCGAGAGGACATCACTTGATATCGACGAGGAGATAGATATCGAGGACCGGATTACCAGCGTGATGAGGAGCGTGGGGGTAGCGGCGGCGGCCATCCTCCGCGCGAGGGAGAACGAAGACGAAGAAGTTGGAGAGGAGATTTAAATGAAGATAATCCACGTTGCAGGATTTTCGGGGACGGGAAAGACGACTTTTATCAGGGAACTGCTTGCAGAATTACACAAGATCGGGCCCACCGCAGTGGCCAAGCACATGGGGCACCACCTCTGGGATCTCGAGGAGAATAAAGACACAACCGTTCTTTTTCGAAGCGGAGCGTGCATATCGGCAGGCATCGACGATGAGAAATCGGTCTTCATAACAGACGACCCGTCTCTTGAAACCATCCTTGAGATCTTCTCCAACAGGGGAATACAATACGCAATCGTCGAGGGATTCAAGAGCAAGCCCTATGCCAAGATATGCATGGGTGACGCCACGGGACTGGAGAACGTGTTGTGCACGAACCCCACACTCTCTGACGTCCTGGCACTTACTCCGAAGTTTGACGACTTTTACACGATCGAGGGGCTGGTCCGGGAGCTGAAAGCCTCGTGCGACATGAGCGAGGCGGGGGCAATCCTCACCTTCAATGGCATCGTGAGGGAACGCACAGGAGAAAAGATAACCGAATACCTGGAATTTTTCGAAGATTTCGACCACCTGATCGAAGATATCAGGAAGGAGATGGAATCTGTCGATGGAATCCTCGGTGTCCGCTTCCACCATCGAAAAGGCCGTCTTTATGCCGGGGAAGATATCACCTATATTGCACTGATCGCCCGGCAGAGGCGCGAGGCATTTTTTGCGCTCTCCAGGGCGATCGACCGGATGAAGAAGGAGTTGCATGACTGGGGAAAAGAACTCGCCGGGGCCTGACATGGGACCGCAGAAGATGAAGAAAGAGCTCTTCGGGACCAACGGAGTCAGGGGTGTCGCTGGAAAAGAGATGACACCAAAACTCGTGCTCTCGATCGGAATGGCGCTTGGGAGCATGCGAAGAGGGACCATCGCCGTCGGGATGGACACCCGCACATCCGGTCCGGCACTTGCAAGTGCGATGAAGGCCGGCCTCATGGCTGCCGGCTGCAATGTTGTCGATTGCGGGATACTCCCCACCCCGGCGCTCCAGTATATTGTCCGGGGCCGGTTCGCTGCCGGCGCGATGATCACGGCGTCGCATAACCCGCCCGAGTACAATGGTGTGAAGGTCATCGAAGCAGACGGGACAGAGATGGGAGACGAGGAGACAATCGCTCTTGAACAGCGAATATTTACATCCGATTTCTCCTTTGCAGACTGGTCGGACGCCGGAAGGGAGGACCCGGGTGGCTCCCTGGTCTCCGGTTACGTCGACGCCGTTATCGGGGCATTTCCAGAAGGCATCGGAAAGGGGATGACCGTCGTCGTTGATCCCGGTTGCGGAGCTGCGGTCAACACCACCCCCCGTATCCTCTCCAGGCTCGGCTGCCGGGTCTTCACGCTCAATGCACAGGCCGACGGCACCTTTCCTGGCAGGCTTCCGGAACCGTCCATCGAAGGCCTTGGCCCGCTTGCAGAGATGGTGCGGTCAACCGGGGCCGCCTTTGGTATCGCGCATGACGGGGATGCCGACCGTGCGGTCTTCGTCGATGAAAACGGGCAATACATCGAGGAAAATGTCGAACTTGCACTGATCGCGGATTCCATCTGCAGCAGGGAGCGCGGGGTCGTGGTAACCCCCGTCAGCTCGTCGCGACTTGTCGAGGAGATCGCACGCCGGCATGGATGTGACACGGTGTACACACCGGTAGGGAGCATATATGTTGCCAGGACCATGATCGGCCTTGTCGAAAACGGCACACCCGTCGCACTTGGGGGAGAGGGGAACGGCGGAGTCATCTACCCGAAATTCCAGTTCTGCAGGGACGGGGGGATGACCGCGGCAATGATGGTCTCCCTGCTGTCAGGTCAACCCCGGACACTGTCCGGGCTTGTCCGGGATCTTCCCGCCTTCCACATGATCAAGGACAAGATCCGTATTCAAGACCCGTCACGGATCATCACAACCCTGGTGGAGCGGTACGCATCCGAATCCTGCGACCTGACCGATGGAATCAGGATAAACAGGCCGGATTCGTGGGTTCTCGTCCGCCCGTCAGGGACCGAGCCGCTTGTCAGGGTCATGGTGGAATCCAGGGACCCTGACACTGCCAGGGATCTCTACCAGGAGATCATGGCATACATCTCCGGATGAGAAAATACGGGGAGAGAAATGCCATATTGGTGGAGATACATCTCCGGATCCAGTCAGAAAAATAATTAAAGGAACCGGACCATCTTCACTTGAGGAGGCACCCGTCCAGAGGTGTTGGAAATATTTCGGTGCTTTTGGTGAAGACGATAGAGATCCGGATATCGGGCAGAGTACAGAAGGTTGGGTTTCGGAACTGCATCCGGAGAATAGCGGTGAAGCTGAGCGTGAGGGGCGAGGTGATGAACCTTCCCGACGGGACGGTTCGAGTGTACGCAAGCGGTGACCGGATGCTCCTTGACAAGTTCGTATCCATGATATACGGCTGTCCGCGGGCAGTCATACGGGATTTGCAGACCCGGGACCATGAACCACTTTTTTTCGAGGATTTCTCGGTAAAGCGGTAAAGGTTACTCCCGTCCGGGACGGACGGCATCCTGCTGCAGGAGGATATGGAACTCGTCACGATCCAGGAGAGAATCGTGAAGAATAACCATCTGGGCATCGAGCCTGGTCTGGTCGATGCTCCCCTGCAGTTCGCGCGTGAGGCACCGCACAAGCTCGTCTGACAGGATGCACCTCGACCCTGTGCAGTCGAAATCCTCGCGGCTGATCCCGGCAGATGCGAGGGAAATGATCTTTGAATCCACCATCGCGGGGCAGAACGGATCAATGACATCCTGGACGAGCGCCCCTTTTCCCCTGTGGAGAAACCCGATACCGGGATCCAGGTGTGCGCCGACGGCAGCGACGCATGCATTCCCAAAGAGCATTCCGTAGCCGATCGAGAACATGGCATTGACGACGTCTGTATGGGGCCTCTTCGTTCTTCTCCGGAACCCGAGCTCTGCAGGCAGGACCCTCGAGAGGATCTCGTAATACATATCGGAGACAAGCCGATGTATCCGCCTTATCTCGTCGATGCGGACAAGGTATTCCAGTTCAGACAGGGCCGTTAAGAGGATCTCAAGTTCGCCCTCGTAGAGGATCGTATCACCGGTCTTTTCCTGGAGCCGCTCGACAGAGAAGATCCGGGACTTAATTGACGCCTGTGCAATAACCAGCGCGTATGAATGAGGAAATGCAGCCCGTTGGGCATCGCGGACGGTCTCGTTTGTGGTGTCCCCGAAAGGGCGGATAAACCCTGTCGGCTCGCCATCAGCTTCAAAGAAGGAGATGCTCGCTCCTGCATTGACGAGATTGATCACCGCCGAGCTGTGAACCGAATGCCCGCCCATCACCAGGAGATGCCTGACCGAGGAGATGGGATATTCCTCGATCCGACCGTCTCTCTGCACGACCAGCCGTTTTGGTGTAGCCTTGATATGAGCACCGAATCCGGGAACAATCAGCCATGGTACGTTCAAAGTATCCCTATCCTCGATATCTTCGTGCGGGCAAATGATAAGGTACCATGATTATCGTACATCAATGCATCGCTTCTCCGGCCACACCACCCCTGTCATGCTATAACCTGACATAGATTTTTGTGTGCCAAGGACCGATATAATCCTGGCAAATGCTTCCAAAAGACCCCTCCAGGGGAGGCAGGACCGTCGTGACGTACTCCTTTACACGCGCCCTGACGGGAATGGAAGAGACAATCCACCCATGATATGGAAGAACAATTAAGGAAATTGCTATGTTCTGGAATCAGAAGATCGAGACGCTCACTCCGGCAGAACTGTCGGATCTTCAGCTGAAAAGACTGAAAAAAACCCTGGAATCGGTACAGAATGTTGAATTCTATCAAAAGCAGTTGAAATCGGCCGGGATCAAACCGCGGGATATACGAACCCTTGATGACGTCTCCAGGCTGCCCTTCACCCGCAAGCAGGACCTTCGTGACGGGTACCCGTTCGGTTTCTTCGCCGTCCCGCTCCGGGAAGTTGTGCGTATCCATACCACCTCCGGGACGACAGGAAAACCCACCGTGGTCGGATACACCAGAAACGATCTTGCGACGTGGGCGGATCTCATCGCCAGGAACATGACCATGGTGGGCGTCACAGAGGATGACGTCTTCCAGAACATGGTCAACTATGGGATGTTCACCGGAGGGCTCGGGTTCCATTACGGGGCTGAAGCGATAGGCGCAACCGTCATCCCGAGCGCAACGGGAAACACCAGGCGGCAGATAGAGATGATAAACGATTTCGGGGTCACCGTGATACACTGCACCCCGAGCTATGCGATGCACCTGGCAGAGGTTGCGGAGGAGATGGACTCCCCGCTCGAGTCGCTCAGGATCGGCCTCTTCGGGGCGGAACCCTGGTCCGACTCGATGAGGACGGAGCTTGAGAAGAGGCTCGGGGTCACCGCCTATGACTCGTACGGGCTCTCCGAGCTCTTCGGTCCCGGTGTCGCCTTCGAATGCCAGGAACGCGAAGGGCTCCATATCTGGCACGACTGTTACCTGGTCGAGATCATCGACCCGGTCACGGGCGAGGTGTGCGGCGATGGCGAACGCGGCGAGCTGGTGGTCACCCCGCTTGCCAAAGAGGCGATGCCCCTTCTCCGGTACCGGACAGGAGATATCACCATGCTCATGGAGGACGGCTGTATCTGCGGGAGGGCGAAGAAGATCGCACGGATCACCGGGAGAAGCGACGATATGCTGGTCATCAGGGGCATCAATGTCTTCCCTTCCCAGATAGAACACGTCCTGCTCCAGATCGCGGAGGTAGGCAGTCAGTTTATGGTATATGTGGACCGAATCAATCATCTTGATGAAATGACAATCGACGTCGAGATCAACAGGGAATATTTCAGCGGTGAACTCGCGGATCTTTCCAGGATCCAGAAGAAGGTCGTGAAGGAACTGAGGGATACGCTCGAGCTGCGGACGACCGTCAGGCTGGTGGAGCCCGGAACGCTCCCCCGTTTCGAGGGGAAGGCAAAACGGGTGATCGACAGGAGGAATGGCCTGTGACACGGATATGGGACCCCCGTATCGAGGAGATGCCGGTACCCGATCTCAAAAAACTCCAGTACAAACTCCTCAAGACCCTTGTCTACCGGTTATACAGCTTCTCCCCCTTCTATCACGAACGGATGAAGGAGCAGGGTGTCCACCCCGACGAGATAAACTCGCTCGAGGATATCACGAAACTCCCGTTCATGTACAAGAGCGATCTGCGCGACAACTATCCTGACCGCATATTCACTGCGCACCGTGACGACCTGGTGCGGTACCACGTATCGTCAGGGACAACCGGAAAACCGACCGTGGTCGGCTACACGCAGAATGATCTCAACAACTGGACCAGTTCCCTCGCACGGGCGCTCGTCTCCTGCGGCCTTGGACGGGGAGACGTCATCCAGGTCAGTTACGGGTACGGGCTCTTCACCGGAGGTCTGGGCCTGCACTATGGAGCGGAAAAGATCGGAGCTACCGTGCTCCCGACGAGCGTCGGAAACACCGAGCGGCAGATCGAACTGATGCAGGACTTGAACTCCACCGCGATCGCCTGCACCCCGTCCTACCTGCTCCATATCGGTGAAGTCGCCGAGAAGATGGGGGTAAGCATCAGGGACGATACATCGCTCCGGGTCGGGATTCTCGGTGCAGAGCCCTGGTCGGAGAATATGCGGAAACGCATCGAGGACTGGCTTGGGATCAGGGCCTATGACATATACGGGACCAGCGAACTCTCCGGGCCGATGTTTTGTGAGTGCACCGAGCAGAACGGGTTCCATGTGTGGGGAGATCTCGCGTACGTGGAGATCCTGGACCCCGAGACGGGCGAGCCGCTTCCCCCTGGCGAAAAAGGGGAGATGGTCATCACCATGCTCCAGAAAGAGGCGCTGCCGATGATTCGGTACAGGATCGGTGACATATCCTCCATAGAAGAGGGGGTCTGTGCCTGCGGAAGGACTCATCCCCGGATCCAGCGGATCTCGGGACGGGTCGACGATATGCTGATCATCAGGGGGATCAACGTATTCCCTTCACAGATCGAGTATGCCCTCATGGGCGTGCCCGAAGTCGGCAGGCATTTCATGATCATCGTGGACCGGAAAGGTGCGCTTGACGAGATGCTTGTCCAGGTGGAGGTCTCGGGTGAGGCCTTCTCCGACAAGATCACCGATCTCATGAGCATCAGGCGGAAGGTTGAGCACCGGCTCAGAAATACCCTCAATGTCGCGGTCAGCGTGGAACTGGTGGAACCAGGCTCCCTCCCGCGGTTCGAGGGCAAGGCAAAACGGGTTATCGACAGGAGGAGATTGTAATGGATACATATGTAATCAGACAGGTATCGGTATTTTCCGAAAACCGTCCCGGCAGGCTGGCGGCCATTGCCAGGGCACTCCAGGATGAGAAGATAAATATCCTGGCCTTCAGCATCGCGGAGGCGGACGGATTCGGCGTGGTCCGGGCGCTCGTGGACAGGCCGGACAGGGCCTTCGAGACACTCGGGAGCCTGGGATTCAATGTCGCGTTCACGGACGTCATCGCCGTGAAGATGCGTGATGAGCCCGGCGGCCTCTACGAGATTGCCAGGATTCTCGGTGACGCACAGATCAATATCGAGTATTCCTATGCCTACAGCGGAAAAGAGGGGGCCGTCCTCATACTCCGCGTGGACGATGTGCAGTCCGCCATACAGGCGTTACTTGAAAGCGGCGCAGGGAGCATGGAATCCTCGGCGTTCCAGTAAATATTCCTCTATTTCTTCTCCCATTTTATCAGCTCGGAGACCGTGGAAAGCGTACTGCCCCGTTTTATCTCCTCCCTGACCCGCTCCTCGGTCTTCCTGACCTCGAGCGCCCTTCGGGCAATCTCGTATGCCCGCTCGCCGGGGATCACGACGACCCCGCTCTCGTCCCCGACGATCCAGTCGCCTGGGCGGACCGTCTGGCCGCCTGCCTCTATCTCGCACCCTATCTCGCCGTACCCTTTCGGCTCCCCGGCATTGGGCACACACGCCCTTGCAAAGACAGGGTAATGCATCTTCCTGATATCGTCCACGTCCCGGGCAGCACCGTCGATGACCACGCCAGCAAGTCCGGCAGTCCTGGCACTCAACGTGGCGAGCTCGCCCCAGCACGCCACCGTCGTCACCCCCTGGTTGTTGATGACGAGCACGTCTCCTCTCCCCGCCACATCGATCGCCTCGACGGGCTTTGACCAGTCACCGCCAAATCCCTGGACAGTGACTGCCTTTCCGACCATCTTCACATCGCCGCAGAGGGATACGATGCCGGACATCGCCCCCTTCCGGTGCATCGCGTCCGAGATATTCGGGGATGATACCTGGGAGAGGAGCTCCCGTATCATGGTCTCGGGGGACTCTCTTTCGGGTGCGGCAGTCCCGGGATCATCGATCGCATGGCGGATCTCCCTTGTAGAGGCCTCCACGTCCGCAGACCTGGTGATCGACCCCCCGACGATGACGATATCGGCCCCGTTCGATACCGCGACCGGAGCCGTTTTCGCATCGAGCCCCCCTGCGACCGCTATCGGGATGGTAACCGATTCACGGATGGAGGAGAGGATCCCAAGCGAGCTCTTCCCGATCATCTGCTGGTCAATTCCCACATGTGCATTCACGATATGCACGCCCATGACCTCGAGTTCCTTTGTCCTGGTGACCGGGTCCCCGACATTTATCAGGTCGGCCATCAGGCGGACACCAAAGACCGATGCAGTCCGGACCGCCTCGGCGATTACCGCGTCATCCGAATCCGCGAGAATGCAGACCACGGAAGCTCCCGCCTTGGCTGCCATCTCGACCTCGAGTGCACCGGTATCGGCCACCTTCATGTCCGCGATGATCTGGTGGCCGGGAAACTCCTTCCTGAGGCTCCGCACCGCTTCCATGCCCTCGCTCTTGATGAGGGGTGTCCCTGCCTCGATCCAGTCGGCCCCTCCGAGCACCGATTCCCGGGCGATCTGGATCGCCCTTTTTAAATCCAGCAGGTCGAGCGCGACCTGAAGAACCGGTTTTTTCATGTGCAATGATGTGAGAAGCGATCTAATAAGCCTTGCCGGGGAGAGCAGCCTTTTGAGGGCAGCCAATCCGGTTTTCCGGATAAAAAAAATACTTTTACGTCCTCAGCCGACAAGATTCCTGTTAAATGGATTACCTGGCGATACTGCTGACCATTGCCGGATTATGCCTTTTTGAGACCATCTGCAGTATCGACAATGCCATCATCAATGCCGAAGTCCTCTCCACGATGGCGGAATGGGCACGCCGCTGGTTCCTGGTATGGGGCATCCTGTTCGCGGTCTTCGTGATCCGCGGGTTGCTCCCCTGGCTCATCGTGTGGCTGGCAACGCCTGCACTCGGGCCAATCGGGGCGCTTACCGCAACCTTTTCAAGTGATCCGGCCGTTATAGAGGCCATCAACCAGTCTTCGCCCATGCTCCTGATGGGTGGCGGGACGTTCCTGCTCTTCCTGTTCCTCCACTGGATATTTCTCGAGGATAAGCACTACGGCCTGCGGGGCGAGCGCTTCATCGCGTCAAAAGGGGTCTGGTTTTTTGCCACCGTCTCCATACTCCTGACCCTCCTGGTCTGGTTTGCACTGCAGATAGACCCCCTGATGGCCTTTGGGGCAGTGGTCGGGTCAACGGCATTCTTCATCGTGCACGGGTTCCGGCAGAATGCCGAAGAACAGGAGAGAAAGATGAAAGGGAGCGGTCTTACCGACCTCTCGAAACTCTTCTACCTGGAGGTGATAGATGCCACGTTCTCGATCGACGGCGTGCTCGGTGCATTCGCGTTCACCCTCTCGGTCCCCCTGATAATAATCGGGAACGGCCTTGGGGCGATCGTGGTGCGCCAGATCACCATCGGGAACATCGACCGGATCAAGCGCTTTGTATTCCTGAAAAACGGCGCAATGTACTCCATTCTCTGCCTCGGATCGATCATGGTTCTCGATGCGTTCGGGCACCACATCCCGTCCTGGCTCTCCCCATTGATCACCTTCGGTGTGGTCGGGTTCTTCTTTGCAAAGTCGGTGAAGATGCAGCCGCAGACTGCATAAAAAGATGAGGAGGAAAAAAGCTATTCTTTCGTATATTTTTCACAGAAGTGGATATCCTTGAGAGGCTTTTTCTTCTGGATCGGGATGTCCAGGGGGTAGCCGGCAGGGACCAGCGATACCAGCGTGTATTCTTCCGGTACGTCGAGTGCCGTACGCACTGACTCCGCATAGTCCTTCTTCTCCCCGGGGACCCAGCAGGATCCGATCCCATAGGCCTGGAGGGCGATGATGATGTTTTCCGTTGCCGCACAGCAGTCCTCGAGGTAATACTTCGCATTCTTCTTTCCGAATACCGCAAAACAGGCTGCTGCGTCTGCAATGAATTTTCCGTGATCAATGAGACCCGCGACCCTTTCCAGGGTCTCCCTGCCGGTAATAACCCCGAAGAGCCAGGGTTGTTCGTTCATGGCGGTCGGTGCCAGGCGTGCACACTCCAGGATATCTTTCAGGATAATCTCTTCGATGGGATCGGGCTTGTATTTCCGCACGCTGTGGCGGCATTTCAGTATCGTGGTTCCAAGATTCATGAATCTTCCATTGATGCCGGGAGGGAAAAAAATTTTGGCATATCAGTACACCCAATTGATCAATTCCGAAGCGTGCCAACCGCCGGATTATTGCACCCGGCAGGAGTGGGGATCAGCCGGCATGCCAGATCTGCCCAGTTACGGTGAATGCAGAAATTCAGCCTGATCAGTTCCGGCATATGGTTTTTTTTGAGAGGGGGTTTGCCCCCTCCGTCATCTCCGGGAGAAGGCGAGAGCAGCTGCCACGCAGAGCCCTGAAAGGATGGATATACACCCAAAACCGGGTGTGGTGGTCGGCGGCGGAGAGGTCGCCGGCACAGCCGTCTCCGCCGGAGTCGTCTCTGTAGTGGCGGGAACGGTAGTGGCAACAGTGGTAACCACGGTCGTCGGCAGTGAGGTCTCCGCAGCCATGGTCGCCGTTGTCATCGGCCGGTCGGTTGTCGGTGTGGCGACCAGCGGATTTGTCGTCTGCATGACGAACGTCACCCCGGTGCTGAT
This sequence comes from Methanoregulaceae archaeon, assembly GCA_018432765.1. Taxonomy (GTDB): domain Archaea; phylum Halobacteriota; class Methanomicrobia; order Methanomicrobiales; family Methanospirillaceae; genus SD8. The sequence goes on from JAHDSI010000016.1 coordinate 11,061, forward strand.
CGTCTTTCCGGTTACGGGATAATTGTCCTTCATGTCATTTGCATCGCACTCGGCAAGAACTGTGTAGGTGCCGCGGGGATACAGAGAGCTCCCGGTGTACCAGACGGCCCCCGTTTCCTGCGGGGACCTGCTCACGGCGATATCCCGGAGCGGGTAACTCCCGAGCGACGAATACTCGACACCGTCAGGACCCTTCAGCCTGATGGTCACCGGGGCGCCCGAAACACCGGGCCTCTCGGCCATCTCGTACAAATTGGTCTCGATCCGGAATCCTGCAGCGTCGCCTGCCGGGAGCCAGTTGGAGGACAGGGTTATCTCGAAATTCAGGCTGTAATCATAGACGCGAACCTCCAGCGTCGGGTCCTGGACATAAAATGCGAGGGAATTGGACGGGAGCAGGAACCATGCCCCGGTCTTTCCCGAGAACGTTGCCGGGGAGATGTAGAAGTCCGTCGGGTCGGCAACGGTCACTGTGGCGGACCGCACACTGGTCACGCTTCCGCCGGGACCGTACCAGGCTATCTGGGACCCCGGGCCAACACCTGTCGCAGTGACGTCAAGGCCTTCCTCGCCGAGAAAGACCGTTCCCATTGCAGGGATGGTATTGAGGGTGGCACCTGCGGGGACGGCGCACAGGAGGAGACCTGAAAAGAGGGCTATAGACAGCCATCTCGTATAGAATATTCTCACGGTATCCATGGGGGGAATGTATTGTCCTCCTCCAAAAAAAGGTTTCAGGAGAAGAGACCCTGGATGGCAGCCCACATGTTGGCAAGGCCCTCGGTGAACAGGACTCCGGGATCGATGCCGAGAACCGGGAAGATGAAGGCGAAGTAGGCGATCGTGCCGATGGTGCTTCCGACGTTTGCGAGAGCTGCGACCAGGACAACCCTGAAGAGGGGAACGGACATCATCTCCCCGAAACTCTCGGTCTCGAAGATCCTGCGGAAATCGGATGGAGCCGGCTTTCGGATCTTCGCCTCCACCAGCGCCGCAAACCATCCTGCGGCGATGAGTGGGTTCAATGCCGTCAGCCACGATACCGCAAAACCCGTGAGTGCCGACAGGGGGTGTCCCCTCGCGGCGAGCGTGAACACCGCGGTCAGGAGACCGTGGATCAGCACCCAGTAGACCAGTGCATTGATGAGGACATCAAGGCCTACTCCTGAAAACGCAAGCGTTATGAGAAGGAAGATGAAGAGACCGGTGACCGCCGCCCCAAAGATCAGGCCCCATGGCCGCGACTTCACCTCTGCGGTCAGGGTCTCCATGGGTGGAATCGTATCAGGGGCTGCAAGGTAGGTATTCACTCCTTTCACATGCCCGGCACCGAGGACCGCGAGGATGCGTTCGTGGCTTCCCGAGAGCTGATGCAACTGGTGTGCCAGGTACGCGTCACGCTCATCGATCAATGCCCGTGCCCCGTTCGGCGAGAACCGGCGGAACTCCTCGAGCGCCATCGTGATCATGTCCTGCTTCTTCAACTCCTCGACGTCTATCTCCTCCTCGTCGATCGTTGCGACGGAGACCACGAGGGCGTAGACCATCCGCAGTTTCTCAAGGATCGAGAGGCCCCGCCAGAA
>JAHDSI010000088.1 GCA_018432765.1 Methanoregulaceae archaeon
CTCCGTGAAAGCCTATCTCGGGAACGTGATCCTGGATTACCGGGCCGGAAGGTTCAGCCTCGACGAGATCGGTATCCCCGGCGGAATCGGAAAACACCTGGATGACTACCAGACCGACGACGCCCATGTACGGGGTGCGAAGTATGCAAACGAGCACCTGGGGGCGGAGTTTGTCAAGGGGAGCAAACCGAAAAGAATCTACATAAAAAACGTGACATCGAAGTACAGGAAGACCGACGTAGTCTGTTTTGAATATGCGGACCAGGTCCCTCCGGAGTTCGAGGTTGACTGGGAACTCATGCTCGAGAAGACGATTAAGCAGCCGATCTCACGAATAATCGAGGCCCTGGGTTGGGAATGGGCAGACGTGGATCCTTCCAGGACCACGCTCTCCCAGTGGGGTATCGGCTGAGTTGCCGATGGTAATCAGGTGATCAATGTGCCGCACATCCCGAGGATCGTGATAGCCGGAACCCACAGCGGCTGCGGAAAGACCACCATAGCGCGGGGTATCATGGATGCCCTCACCCGCCGCGGACTTCGTGTCCAGCCGTTCAAGGTCGGTCCCGACTTCATCGACCCGACGCACCACACCGTCATATGCGGGAGGAGTTCCCGAAACCTCGACCCGTTCATGATGGGCAGGGACGGAGTGGTGGAGTCCTTCGTGCGTGCGAGCCGGGGCGCGGACATCGCCGTGATCGAGGGCGTCATGGGGATGTACGACGGCCTGATGGGGTCAGACCATGCCAGCACCGCACACGTGATGCGGTTATTGCAGGCTCCTGCCGCCCTCGTCGTCGACGTCCGGGGGATGTCACGGAGCGCAAACGCGGTCGTCAGGGGCTTTTGCGAGTTTGGAGACGGAGCAGAGATCGCGGGTGTGATCTACAACCGGGTGGGAAGCCCGCGCCACCGGGAGATGATCGAGGAGTCGCTCGTCGCAAGGCCTTTCGGGTTCGTGCCAAGGGACGAGGAGTGCGCCATAGAAAGCCGGCACCTCGGTCTTCGTATGGCACACGAGATCGAAAAGAGCCAGTGTATCGGCGATTTAATCGAGAACAGCTGCGACCTCGATGCCATGCTGGAGGCTGCCAGGGCGGCGCCCGTCCTGCCGGATATCCCCGATCGCCAGGCCATGCCGGAATCGGTGCGAATCGGTGTCGCACGTGACGAAGCCTTCTGTTTCTACTACCAGGACAACCTCGACAGCCTTGCCCTTGCCGGGGCAGAGATTGTCCCCTTCAGTCCCATCCACGACCCGCTCCCGGAGATCGATGCCCTCTACCTGGGCGGAGGCTACCCCGAGCTCCATGCTGCAGGGCTCGAGAGGTCGGCGTTTGGAGCGGCCGCACGGAAGGCGGCCGACGACGGGATGCCGATCTATGCCGAGTGCGGCGGGCTTCTCGCCCTCGCGGAGAGTATCAGGACCGACCGGGAGTACGGAATGGCAGGGATACTCCCTGCACGGGCCCGCATGACCGGCCGGATCCAGGCCCTCGGCTACTCGGACGGTGAGTGGACGGGCGGGCTGTCCTTCGGACGACCCGGGTCCCGGATCCTCGGGCACGAGTTCCATTACTCGTGCGTGGAATGCACAAACGACGCCCGTTTCTCGATACGACTCGCCCGGGGGTCAGGTATCAGCGAAGGGCTCGACGGGCTGTACGTCCACCAGGCGGCAGGGACCTACACGCATGCGTACTTCAGCCCGGAGTTTGCGCGGGCATTCGTCTCCTCGGCGGCCGCATATACAAAGTCTTGACGAGCGGATCGCGGGAAAAAAAATCCCTTTTTTCAGGCCTCGATGTCCCTGAACCTGAAGGTGATCCTCCAGTCCTGCTGTTCCTGCATGATGACCTCGTTCATCTCCTCGAGGAGCTCGCAGAGGGTCTTCAAGTCCCGCGAGGCATGGATCCGGTTGCGCACGGACGAGAGGTGACGCACGATATGGGCATACCGTTCCGAGTTCTTGAGGTACTCCCTCTGGACCCTGATGGCGGAGAGGGCCGCACCGACGGCAGGCAGCGTGATGGTCAGTGTCACGAGGATGAGCGGGAGAAGCGGGATGCCGAGAGCCTCTTCGAACTCGTGGCCTGTTGCGTGTGCCACCGCCAGTATCAGGGTGATGAAGAAGATGGATTCGCCGAGATATGCAAAGAGGTTATACCGGGTCGAGTTCTTCTCGCTTGACCTGGAGTAATATGCCAGCCGGTTGTCCACCCACGCGTCCAGGAGGAAGTTCTTGAGGGGCAAAAACGGGATGTCGAGACGGCAGAACTCCATCGGGCGCATCCGCAGTATCCCTTCGAATGCGATGTCCATCCAGTCATTCTCCCTGTGGCCGAGGTTGATATATGCGGATTCAGGGGGTTTTTCGCAGTGGATGCAGATGATGCAGAGGAAGAACGCCGCCCTCGTCCTCTCTGCAAGGAACCGGTAGTCGATCCATTTGCGGTGCCATTCACCGAGGCGGCTGCTGACCAGGAGGGCGAGGATGACGGCGATCTCGATCACCTCGAGCCAGATGAGCCATGTCGCCGACGGGAAGAAGAGTGTCTGTACTGTGATGGTCAGCACTGCAAGAGCCGAGAGTGCGAAGACCAGGTTTCCCGCCGATTTGTACAGGTCCTGGTATCTCGAGGAGAGCCGGTGAGCCCTGACAAAATGTGGCATGATGGTACCGCACAGGGGCCGGATCACGTCAGGGGGGATCCCGGACCGTATCACCTTCCTGGTGATGATGTTTGCGTATATCCTGAGTGTATCCTCAAAGGTACCCTCGTCGAGCCGTTCCCGGTTGTAGGTATTGAGATGCTCGAGGGTCTCCAGGAACCGGTCGTTGTTCCGCATCTCGATGACGGAGCCGTTCCGTGCGTTGATGTGGAAGAGCGATCTGCCGACGAGGCGGGCAAAACGAAGGATATCGAGTGTCCTCGTATCCTCTTCGGGTCTTCCCCTGGATGCGAGAACGAGCAGGTCGCAGTCGCGTATCACCGCCTCATCCGAACCTGAGAGGCCAAATCCCCCGTTCTCTGGACTGGAGATCGTACGGACTTCGTCCACGTTTCCGCTGTACCTGGTGAAACATTCGCGGTGCGAGGCGTCATTGATCCCCTGGAGGTAGGTATCGGGATCTGACGGGAGGTACAGGATAACCTTCTCGTACCGGGGGCTTTCTGCTGACGAGACCCCGATCTCGTTGAGAACCTCGAGTTCCCGGCACCGGTTGTCACCTGCAAGAATGGTCAGCGTATGGGGTGTAGAGTGTAAAATGTGGCCTATGCGGGAAAAGACACTCTGTACAGATGATACGAGGGATCCGGACTCTTCAAGAGAGCGGGAACATATCAGCCCGACCACCAGCGAATGCGACAGTACAAGCGAGTCCTGTGTCACCTTCACTGGAATATCACATCACCCCTAAAATCTCTTTTTGCTCCGATGCAGATTAAACAAACCGGTTCTATTCTTCCCGTATCCGGTTTCTGGATACCACAGGGCAATTGATTATGCATAACGCACTACAGTAAGATCGACATGAGGAGTGACGAAGCAAAATCCGGATACCAGCGGGCACCAAACCGAGCACTGCTCCGCTCGCTGGGTGTGACGTCCGGTGAGATGAAACTGCCTTTCATCGGCATTGCGAATGCATGGAATGACATAGTGCCTGGCCACTTTCACCTGAAGATGCTCTCCCGGAAGGTGCGGGAAGGCATCGCAGCTGCAGGGGGTGTCCCGTTCGAGTTCGGGGTGATAGGCATCTGCGACGGTATCGCGATGGGTCACGAGGGAATGCGCTATTCCCTCCCGTCCCGGGAGAATATCGCCGACTCGATAGAACTCATGGTCGAGGCACACCGGTTCGACGGCCTGGTGCTCGTATGCACCTGCGACAAGATCGTCCCCGGCATGCTGATGGCCGCCGCCCGTTGCAACATCCCCGCAATCATGGTCACGGGGGGGCCGATGCAGTGCGGGTACCTGGAGGGGAGAGAGCTCTCGCTCATCGATGTCTTTGAAGGCGTCGGCAGGGTCGCCGCCGGAAAGATGACTGAAGAGGAACTCTGCGAGCTTGAGACCTGCGCGATGCCCGGCTGCGGGAGTTGCCAGGGGTTGTACACCGCCAACACCATGGCATGCATGACTGAAGCCATGGGGATGTCGCTTCCCGGGTGTGCCGCAGTGCCTGCGGTGAATGCCGAGAAACTCCGTATCGCACGGATGACGGGAGAACGGGTGATGGGGCTTGTAAATGATGGGCTCCGGCCGAGGGAGATCATCACGGAAAAGAGCCTTGCGAATGCCGTCAGGGTAGATATGGCGCTTGGTGGATCAACCAATACCGTCCTCCACCTCATGGCGATCGCGATGGAGGCAGAAGTCCCGCTCACTCTCGATCACTTCAGGCAGATAGCGATGGAGATCCCCCACATCTGCCACATGCAGCCTTCCGGCCCGCATTCGATGGAGACCCTGTACCGGAGTGGCGGAATCCCTGCGGTCTTAAAGACGCTTCTTCCATACCTGGAAGACGAAATGACCGTCACGGGCAGTGGGATACGGGAGCTGGCCGCCGGGGCGAAGATACCCGAGGTCTCCATCATATGTCCGCCCGACAACCCGGTCAACCCGGCCGGGGGGCTGCGGATACTCTCCGGGAGCCTTGCACCACGCGGTGCCGTCATCAAGTCCGCCGCGGTGGTCGAAGAGATGTGGCGGCACACGGGGCCTGCACGGGTCTTTGACGGAGAGCAGGAGGCGATGAAGGCCATACTGGCCAACAGGATACGCGAAGGCGATGTCGTCGTCATCCGGTACGAAGGGCCTGTCGGAGCACCCGGCATGCCGGAGATGCTCTCGCCGACTTCGGCCCTGATGGGGCTTGGATTTACCCGGGTTGCACTTGTGACGGACGGACGGTTCTCAGGGGGGACGAGGGGCCCCTGTATCGGGCACGTCTGTCCCGAGGCGGCGGTCGGCGGCCCCATCGGCCTTGTCCGGGAGGGCGACCGGATCGCGATCGATCTCCACGCAGGAACAGTGGACCTCCTCGTCGACGAGAAGGATCTTGAAAACCGACGGACAGGATGGAGTCCGAAGACCAAAAAACTCACGGGAGTCCTTGCCCGGTATTCCGAGAGCGTGCAGCAGGCAGACCTGGGTGCGGTCTTCGGGCGGAAGGGATAAAAACAACGGCGGAGTGTTTCACACACCATTATCGCGTTTGGGATTCAAAACCAGGATGAAGGGAACAGAATGGCAAAGGACGAGAAGAAATACGTGAAAGTGAGATGCTGCCACTGCGAAGGGGCAGGCTGCATCTATTGCGACAAGACAGGCGAAGTAGAGGTGTCCCCCCCTGCCTGCCTCTGCCCCCATTGCGAAGGGGTGGGATGCATTTACTGCGGGTTCACGGGATGGGCCGGCCTGAAAGGGAAGTACGACGACGAAGAGTGACGGGGGGATTTTTTCATTCCCTTTGTTTCGTTTGATTGATAGGATACAGAAGAACAGGGCCTGGCGTGACGGAATTCGGTCGAACGAGTGCTTATCCTTATGGACTATTCAGACCCGCCCGGACCTGACGGGAATTGGATGTTGATGAACGTTTTGTTCCCGGGAATATCGGGATATCTGAACTATCCGTATATTTCTGAAATTATAATAACTTTCATTGTTAAGTCCGGAAACGATCCCATTGCTAACAAAGTACCGACTCCACATATATCTTGTAGGTGAATAGAATACGCTCGTCCGCGGACAATTCCTTCAGCAAGAGTTCTCGTTCGTGCGGTGGAAGAGTGAATCGCAGGTCGATTTCAATAACCTTTGATTTTTTCACCGGAAAGCCCCGGTCAACCAAATCTTCGTAGATTATCGATTCATTGAGACTCACAGATTCATTTATCCGAAAATTGTCTGCAACAAAAACCGGAAAAATAACGGAATCGTTTCGGTACCTGGTGGATGGAGCAGTGAATATAAACATCGACGAGGAGGTAGGATTAGTTATTAACGGGTAATTGGCGTCAATCATTTCCTGAACCTGTTGATACTGCGGTTCGGGTATTTCGATATAATAGCCGATATAGTTGGGTTCAGAGATTCTGATATCGGAAGATGGCGGGATGTCGTAGCTGCTTAAGATTGACATAATCTCTGTATCAGAGAATGACTGGTCCACGAGTATACCAATAATCCATGCTCCAACCTCGTCGGCTTTGCGATGCCATTCCTCGTGTGTCCTGCATGGTCTTCCGGTAACAGGCCGGGTTGTTGCATTCCCTGAGTCCGGGGTGCCATTCCCGGCACCGTCAGATAGAGACGGAAAAAACCCGGTTCCTGAAGTTTTCATGTAAAAAAATGAACAAACCGCTATGATGCAAATAATTGCAACGGTCACAACAAGCCATGTACGAGAATTCATCGTATAACTTCCGTGTTTTTCCTTTTCTCACAATATAATACAGAACAAATAAAAAATTGTTTAGTTTCTTACTTTTATATGGTCGTCATACGATGCCACCAGTTCCAGCAAGGCCGGTGCGTGGCTGTCGAGCGTTCTTTGTTTATAATCTCCAGACAATGGAGGATCCGATAATCTCCTGAAAACCGGATATCAGGGGACTGGCCACGATAACCGCAGCAAAAAATATTGTCTTTCTATCTCTGGGAAAACATCAGGCAACCGGCAATCATGTCATGAAGCCCCTGCTTGTACCGGGTGAACGCGATGATGATGAAGCCCACAAAGAGCGTCAGGACCGATACGATCTTTGCAAAGAACCGCAGTGTCGCCCGCGCAAAGGTGATCCGGTTTCCCTGCAGATCGGTTACCGCGATCCGAAGCGCCATCTTGCCGAGCGTGGCCTGGTTCTTCGAACTTTCGAGATATGCGAAGTACAGCCAGGGGACGATGACGAGAAGGAGCCCTGCGACGACCAGGATCTGGGTCGGAACGACGGCATTGACCACGTTGCCGTACCCGTCTGTCCGGGGAACGTGGTAGTAATACTGCATCAGCATGATCACCGCCTCCGATACCGGGCTTGGCCGGGCAAAGAGCCATGCCAGCGTTGTGACGAGCCCGACCATGACAAGGTCGATGAAGACCAGGAACAGGAGATCGACAATGGCGGCCAGGAACCGCCCGGCCAGGCCGGCAAACCTTTCAGTGCTGACGGCCCCGGTTTTTTTCCGGAAGATCAGCCGTGGCTGCGCGGCTTTCAGCTCTGTGCCGCACCACTGGCAGTATTTCCCGGATTGCTCGGTATCCTTCCCACATTTTGGACAGAACATCACACACCCACTTGATATGGTAATACACAACCCAAAACTTCAATCTTCCGAAAATACATTGCAGGCCCGATTCACTAAAAGGGGACGATCAGGGGCTATTCTGGCAGAATAGCCATTTAAAAGCGATGGATTTTTACGATGAGAGGGTCTTTTTTGCCGAGCGTTTCGCATAGCTGGTGACAAGTATCCCGAGCAGCACGGCAAGGCCGATCATTCCTGCAAGCACTGCATAGCTCCCGGCTGCAGGGGCCCCGGTGGCAAGCAGGGCAACGAGGTTTAAGGGGTTGTTCGGGAATGCCAGTGCCAGGAGTATGAGGATGACGACGGCAGTGGAAAAGACGAACTGTGCCGTGGAGCGTTCGCGGTAATAGAGTGCTGTCAGGGCCCCGACAAGAATCAGGACCATGGAGGAGGCAGATACCTGGAGAAGCACGGGCAAAACGTGGGAGACAACAATCCCGTTCAGGCCGAGCAGCACCAGCCAGGCACCCGCCTGGATCGGCACGAGCACCTCGCAGGCGAGGATCTTGCCCCAGATGATATCGGTGATCGCCATCGGCGTCGATACGAGCGTCTCGAGGGTCCGGCGCTGGTACTCTTCGGTGATGAGATCGATGATCAGGGCAGAGGAGATGATCGCGGGCATGAAGAGGAGCAGCGGGATAAGGAGCCCGTAAATGAACTCGTAGAAGCCCTCGCTCCGTTCCCCGGGAAATTCCAGTGCAACGGGAACAAGCTCGATCCGGTCGGAACGAAGCGACCGGAGCTCTTCCTCGTACTCCAAAAAGATCTCCTTCAACTTCACGTTCACGATGGCAGACTGGATGTCGTTTTGTACCAGGTACAGGGTGATCTTTACAGGCTCGTCGCCGTCCGGCGGGGTCCGGGGGACATACACCACCGCCGAGAGCTTCCTCTCCTTCAACGCAGCAACGGCGGGAGAGAGTTCCATGTCAAAGACCCGGAACTGGCTGCTCTCGGAGAGATATGTTTTGAGGCCGGAATCTTCGCTGCCGGCATACCCGATGCCGTACCGGACACCGGAATACCCCTGGAGCGCCGAGGGATCGTACATGGTGGTCAGCCCGACCATCAAAAACGACGAGAACATCGCGATGAAGACCTGCAGGAGGATGGCGAGCAGGATGGTCTTCTCATTCAAGAGCCCTGAAAGGTCTTTTTTCATGATGAGGCCGATGAAGCGTGCGTTCATGCGAACCACCCCCTGATAAAGTAGAGGTTGTAGAGACAGTGAACCACGCTCGCGGCAACAAGGCCCGGAATGTAGCCCTGGGGGCCGCGAAGCTTCAATGAAATCCCGACCAGGGCGACGGTCGCGAAGTGGAGGAGGAACGGGATCCAGATGACGCCCAGTGAGAGGAAGAGGACCGAGCCAAAGACCGACTCGGTTATCTGTGACAGGGTCACGAAGAGGAGAAGTTTCTCGGCAAAGAGAAACCCTGCCGCTGTCACCGCGGAGATGATCGCGACCGTCTTCCACGATGCGAACCGTTCGCTGTTGAAGAGGAGGGTGTAGAGCCCGATCGATTTTGCCACCTCTTCCACGAATGCGGCCGATACGATCAGGAGCAGCAGGGAGAGCGGCATCGGGAGATTGAAGAAGAGCACGAGCAGCATCATCTGGACCATGAAGACGAAGGGAACCGTGAGTGCCGTGATTGCAAAGACCGAGATATATGGATGGCTTCGCGATACGCATTCAGAGACAAACTCCCTGATCCGTGTCAGAAGGCCGGCATGGGAGAATAGCCGCTCCTCCTTGAAGTTTTTTACGCCCACGTAAAGAAGGACCGCGCTTGTCAGGAAGAAGAGCGACGTGGAATAGAAGTACTGGCTGACCGTGAATGCCTCCCCCTGGATCTCCAGGATGACCAGTGTCAGCGGCGACACGAGGCTGATGACATGGACGTTGGCAAAAATGGTCGGGAAGAAGAGGTACGAAGTCGCAACTGTCGAGAAGAAGATCGAGATAAAGGAGAGTTCCTTGAACGACCGGGAGACCATCCCGATGATGAGGGCGCTTGCCAGGAAGAAGAGGATCACGGGCAGGATGGGCAGGAGCAGCGAAAGTGACTGTCCTACCCAGAGGGTGAGCACGAGGGTGATCGCGATCATCCCGGCGAAGTACGGCAGGGCTTTCCCGGCAATTATCGTCCATGGAGAGAGCGGGGTTGAGAGGAGTATCTCGCCCCGGCGTTCGAGCCTCTCGTTCATCACGCTCATCATGAAGAACTGGGAGGTGAAGTAGAGCGGGAAGATGAATACGAATATCAGGATGATGGAGTCGAAGGGGAGAGGAGGCGAGAGCTGGTGTGGCGTCTTGAACGTCCCAAACGGGCTCTCCTGGCCGAAGACGTCAGTATACCGGTAGATCTCCGCGTCCGAATCATGGCTCTCCAGCAGCCCGGTACGCAGGTCTTCCACGGGGATATCAACCCCCGAATCGGGGGCTTCGATCTCGGCGACGGGCCCTTCAGGTACAGGAGGAGATCGTGACCGGGAAGGGGCGGCGACACGGGTGCCGGACTGGGTGGCGACAAAGTCGAGTTCGCTTTTTATATCCTGGACGTCGATCCAGAGCGGATATGCGGCAAAGAGATCTTCCTGCTGGCTGTGGACGATGTTTTTGTAGCGATCATAGTCGGTGCGGAGCGCTTTTACCGCAGCCCTCCCCTTGCCCGTGTCCGGCGCAAAGACATCCCCTCCGACGATGATGACGTCGTATGACTCCCGGTCCCGGTACAGGGCAGCGGGCGTTGCCTGGTAGATGCGGAACCGCGGATCCGACCCGATGACGTCTGCGAGATCCGGTTGGTCGACACCGGCGATATACATCCCGTCCTGGAGGTGGAGCCCGGTCTGTGAGGTAAACCCGGTTAC
>JAHDSI010000084.1 GCA_018432765.1 Methanoregulaceae archaeon
CTTGGAGTGTTTTAGAGTGCATGAAGAAGGCAAGTGAGGCGTAGTCCCGGGGGGTGTCTAAGAAAACATGCAGACAAGGGGGTTGCAACCCCCTGAACCCCCCGCATGCGATGTCTGTTGGGCAGGGTTGACCAGGATCTCTCAGTTCCATGCAAGTCCCTATTCCGGCCTGCGATCATGGGGGAACGCGGTGAAGATAGTTGACCAGGATCTCTCAGTACCATGCAAGTCCTTATCGCCATGGGGGTTCGCCTCAACGGCAGGGGTAAGCGAAGCGTGGCACATTGGAGTGTCTTAGAGTGCATGAAGAAGGCAAGTGAGGCGTAGTCCCGGGGGGTGTCTAAGAAAACATGCAGACAAGGGGGTTGCAACCCCCGACCCCCCGCAAGGGGATATCAGATGGGCAAGATTGACCGGGATTGTGGACCTATCGAGTATTGTGTACACAGGGGGGTTGCACCCCCCTGAACCCCCCGCAGGCGATGTCTGTTGGGCAGGGTTGACCGGGGTGAGTTGGGTTTGATCTTCACTCCCCCGATAAAGTCCCTATCGCCATTTTGGGGACGCCACAGCGGCGGGGGTGAACGACAGTGAACCCCCAGGAGCGTCTGATAATTACACGCTGAAAGGGGGTGCTGCCATCCCCAGACCATCATAACAGGATAGACAGTTGACACGATTGTCTATGCTAGTACTGGACAGACGAGAGGGACAAAAAAAGAGATTTATATCTCCGGCGGCTTTCCGGCCCCGGGCCGCAACCAGGTAATATAGATAACCAGGATCACGACCGCCAGGACAATTACTCCCACCAGTGCCGCCAGCATCCAGGGGAATCCTTCAGAGACCGGCGTTGTCGGTACCTGGGTGGTCGTGGTCGTAGTCGTTGGAGTCGTCTCTGCCGGTGTGCAGGAGAAGAGGGCGCATGTTCCGCCTCTCGTGACGGACGCACTCACCGTTCCGGTCTCGTGTTCGATGGTCGTGGGAAGATCCACCCATGCTCCGGTTACCGTGCTGTACCATTTTATCACCAGGTCCTGTCCGGCAAGCACCTGCCAGTCTGCATCGGATGGTGTGATCGTGAGGCTGGCCGCAGGGTCAAACGATGCACCATCGGTGGCAAGCTGGTAACTGTATCCCGTATACTGGCACCCGTCGCCGGGAGCCGGTGGAAGCGTACTCGGGGCAGATTTCGTGATGCCGAGCTCGTGGAGAGGCTGGCCTGATCCGTCAAGCGGTCGTGTGCCCTGGGCCAGACCGATTGATGCGGCTCCATCGGAGGAGACGACCGCCACTGCCTGGGTGGTCCGGTTGTCCGTGCCGAGGGGTATGGTTCCGGTCGGGACGGGTGTCTGTGCGGGTATCGTGGTTGTGGCCGTGGTCGTTGGGAGGACGATGGTGCTACTGCCTCCACCGCCGCCGCCGCCACCGCCGCCGCCACCGTACTGCCTGAAGATGGCGGAGATGGTGTGATTGGCATCGACATCAGGGAAGGTGTATTCACTTATCGCACCCCTGGCATCACCGTCGACCATCACGTTCTGGATTATGTAATTGTGATACGGCGTTATGGCAAAGCTCTGATCTTCTCCTGGCGGGACCGCAATCAGGCCGGAAGGCGCGATTGTTCCTCCCGATCCGGCCGTGGCATTGATGTAGAAGTATTCTGAAGGCACAGTGGCAGTGATGTATCCCGGCCTGATGAGGGTGTCTCCGCCAAACTCGTTTGTCACAGTCAGCCGTACTGTGTATGTACCCGGGTCTGCATAGGTATGCACGGGGTTCTGCTGGCCGGAGGACGATCCGTCACCGAACAGCCAGGACCAGGTAGTTGGGTTGCCGGCCGAGGTATCGGTGAACTGGACGGTGAGCGGGGTATACCCGGATGTCCTGTCAGCGGTAAAGCCTGCGACCGGTGGAACAGGCCCGTCGGTCACCGCGATGAATCCGGGCTTCGAGATGAATCCGGAATCATACGGGTTTTCGACTGCCAGGCTGACCGTGTAGGTTCCGGGGGAGTCATAGATATGGACCGGGTTCTGGAGAACTGACGACCCACCGTCACCGAACGTCCATTCCCAGGATTCCGGGTTTCCTGTCGAGAGATCGGTGAACGTGACGGTGAGCGGTGCCTGACCGCTTGTCTTGTCTGCGGCAAACTCGGCATCGACTGTGGTCCCAAAGACCATGATGTAGCTGGTCTTTGTCTCCGTGTCGGTCCCGAACGAGTTCCGTGCAGTCAGGGAGACCGTGTAGTCACCTGGCTGTGCATAGGTATGGACCGGGTTTTGCAGGCCTGAAGAGGTCCCGTCACCGAAGGTCCAGGTCCAGGAGTCCGGGTTTCCTGTCGAGAGATCGGTGAACGTGACGGTGAGTGGCGCCTGTCCGCTCGTCACGTCTGCGTTAAACTCGGCCTGTGGGCCGGCATCGGAGACCGTGATATAATTGATCTTGCCCTCCGTGTCTGTTCCGCCTGCGTTCCGGACACTCAGGTAGACGGTGTATGTGCCCGGGCTTTCATAGGTATGGACCGGGTTCTGCTCGATTGAGGTATCGCCATCACCGAAGTTCCATGTCCACATGTAGGGCGACCCGCTTGAAAGGTCGGTGAACTGGACCGTAAGAGGTGCCGGTCCCTGCCTGACGTCGGCCTCAAACTGGGCGACAGGCGGCGACGGGAGCACCGTGACGGTGATGTAGCCGGTCCTCACGTTCGTGTCCTGGTTGCTTGCCGCATCACGAACCGTCAGGCTGACCGTGTATGTTCCGGGGCTCGTGTATGTGTGGGAGGGATCTTCTTCACTTGAAGTTCCACCATCCCCAAAGTCCCAGTCCCACTGGGCCGGGTTTCCGATCGAGAGATCGGTGAACTGCACCTCGAGGGGTGCATGCCCGGATCTCGGTGTTGCGGTGAAATCAGCCTCGAGCGGTTCTGCCGGGACAGTGAGGTCAAGATTGGTGACAACACCTGGCGAGAACGGGTATGTCCAGAGCCATCCGCTGCTGGTATTCGCGTCCCTGCACATTGCCTGGAAACCGTCCACGTAGAAGCGGAGTGGTGTACTCTCCTCGATCTCGCCCTGGACGATGAGCTTGGGATCGAATGGTTCGGGCCCGCCATAAACACCTGTCTCTTCGGTTCGGATCGGGTTGCCCTCAATATCGATGATTACCCCTGTTCCCTGTGCTTCAATCATTGTATCGACTGGCGCAGGCGATCCATGAAGGGTGACATTGCCATAGAAGCTGTGGGGCAGTACGGGTGACCCGGTAGCCACGATATAGTCCTCTTTTATTTCATCGTCTGACCCGAAGGAATTGGAGACGGTGAGAGTAACCGTGTAGGATCCTGGCGCCGTGTAGGTGTGGGTCGGGTTCGGTTCATACGAATGCGGTGTTTCATCCCCAAAGTCCCAGTCCCATGTGGTTGGCGATCCCTGCGAGTCGTCATGGAACTGCACGTCGAGCGGGGCCTGCCCATGCGTGGGAGTGGCATGGAACGCGGCTATCGGCGTCTCGATTACGTTCAGGTACTGCTGGTCGAGGGCGATTATGTTGTTGTGTGCATCAAGGCCCATCGCATAGACAGAGAAGTTTCCGGTAACAAGCGTCGAGAGGTCTTCATGCGGGACCGTCACAGATCCCGAGTCCCGTGCATAGCCCGAGATCCCGTATCCGGGGGTTATCGCGATCTGCCAGGGATGCTCCGGCGGCGGGGGTGGCGGGCTTCCGTCCCGGGTAATCGAGTAGCTGACCACCTTTCCGATGGACCCGATGCTCTCCTCCTGGTTCTTCAGGAGAGTGATGAGCGGATTTGATACGAGGACCGACGAGATGTGGGCCGCACCCTCCTCCTCGAGTGCGCTCATGTTGACATCAACTCGCATGTCATAGGTCTCGCCGGTCTTGATCAGGACGTAACTGATGTTGCAGATCCCGGAGGCATCATAAAAGGTGAGTTCGGGATCCTGCCCGGACGACTTGTCATAGACGGAGGGGAAATCCAGAGGATTGTCCCCGTCCATGATGATGACGGGCCAAGACGAGTACGTCGTCACTCTTTCTTCAACCGGATCATAGCGGAAGGCATAGAGAATATATTCACCGGCGATGGGAGGAATATATTCAGATACATCCCCGGCAAGGAGTTGGTTCAGTGTGTAATCCGAGATATCAAATGCATTTTGGGAAAAGGTATAGGCTAGGTCGTTTGGATCATATGATGTATTAACTCCAATAACTGCATAAATCGTAGTCGTCGGAGTCCGCTGGATTGCAAGAACCCCATCCTGATCATTGAGCAGATATGCCTGCTCGGCGGAGGAGAGGAGGGAACGGATATCAGTTATCCCGGTGCTTGCATTGGCCTTGAACAAAACGACGTTGGCCGTTGTGTCGGGCACTTCGATATGGACACGGGGGAGGTAGCGCGATATAAAGACCGTATATTCATCATAGGAACTCCAGTCAACGGTTGAGTCAAGGGGGCCCAGGATGGTGAGGCTGTTTCCCCCCCATGTTGCCGTATTTTTGGAAAAAACTCTCCTGATATCCCTGAAATGGGGAAATTGCAGATCTTTTACATCAGAACCGTCACCGGTTGTGGAATAAATATCGACCTGTGCGTTGTCAAAGTCCATGAAATCGACGGAATCGATCTCCGAGACTGTCATATTTCTCGTCGAGTAGGGCTGGTTCAATTCCACGCGTGCAAAAGGCGGCGGCGAATCCGCACATGCAGGTGCAAAGCATGGAAAAAGGATGAGTGAGACCAGGAATAGTGTCACCAGGCCGATCGCAGGGACGGATTTCATACCGTATCACCGGCCTGACGAATATGTTCCTGAAATATCATATGGGAATAATCAATCTTCATTTTGTCCTCCGCTATGTGTGGCCACGTTGCTGCACCCGGTTGGAGGAGTGCAGATTCATTATACTTTTTATATAATAACACAATCTGAATGCAATAATTTAAACTTTTTGGTAAAAAAGGCCGCATATGAGGTGAAAATGCCGGGAAATGAATATATATCCCCAAACCCATCAACCGGGTGCAGACGAGAATTTTTATCGAACCCGGCGACCAGTGATCTCTTCAAAACAGGTCGCGAGGTTGGTCTGGAACCATCTTTCCCCAATGAACCTGGAAAATGCCAAACAATGTATTTAAGAGTGAGTACTGCGATATCTTCAAAACCGACAGGAAGTCTTGGGGTGATTTCAATCAGAATACATACTCTTGTCCTCATCTTTGCACTGCTCGTGGCAGCTCCGGTCTGTGGAACAACCATCACGCTCGAGCCTGACCAGATCGAGAGCGGTGAGACCGTCAGCATCAGCATGTTTGATCTCCCGGACGGTGCGGTCTTCACCCTTGATATGCAGGCAAGTCTGCAGGTCACTCCGGGGGCTACGTTCTCTTTTGAGACCGGCAACTTCGTCATGCCTTTCACACTCGTTGACGGTGAACTGGCAGCCAGCCTGGAGAACACCGAACAGAACATCCTGAATGCAAAGAAAGGCGACACCGAAGTGAAGAAGATCGGAAGATCCGTTGATGGCCAGTACTCGACGAGCGAGGCGGGGACGATCTCTGCCGGCACGTACGAATTCATCCGTGTTGGAGGAATCGCCTCGCCTGATGCGACAGAGGTCATCGCGACGCTCAGTCTTTCCGGCACGAAAAATGGTCCTGACGATTCCGTAATCTCGTTTGATGCCATCGGAACAAGTGCAGGTTCTGTGGACATCTCGGTACACGTAGACGGGCAGGAGGCCCTTTTCCAGACGCTGATCATCGGAGAGCCCCCCGCAACAACGGTTCCGACGACCAGTCCCACCGCGACGTACACGTATAGCGGCGGTGGAAGCAGCGGAGGAGGTGGCGGAGGCAGTTATACCGGCTGGGTTGCCGCCACAACAACGACGAAAACGCCCACGCAGACCACCGGCTCGCCGGCACCAACCGACACCACGGTTCCCGTGCAGGAGACATCCCGCCCAGCGGTATCTGAACAGGCAAAGGGAACGGTCTCCGAATCTCCCGCACCTTCGCCCCTGCCAACGACGGCAGCGTCCGGATGCCTGGGTGCCGCACTTGCCATGGTCATCGGAACAATCGTTTTCTCGTTGAGAAAACGCTGATCCTTCCCATTTTTTTGAGATGAACACGGCTGACAGGGTCCTGGATGCATTTTTGCCCCGGAACATTGCTCCTGACGTCAGTATAGTGCTGATCTGGACGCTTGTTACCGTCATCTCGATATATGTCCCGCCCCTCAATGCAAGCCCTGTGCGGGTGGCTCTCGCCCTCCCCATGATCCTCTTTATTCCGGGATATTCCCTTATTGCCGCACTCTTTCCTTCAAACAGGGAGATCGACCTCATTGAACGAATCGCCCTCTCGTTCGGCCTCTCAATAGCAATCGTCCCGCTGATAGGGCTTGCCCTGAACTACACTCCGTGGGGGATCAGGCTTGATCCGATCGTCGTAAGCCTCGTTGCCTTCACCGTTGTAGTCATCCTGGTTGCCCAAATACGACGCCGGGATATCCCGGAAGAGGACCGCTTCAGGCTCCCCCTCCCGGAGTTGATCACCGCTGTAAAAACAGAATTCCAGGGTAAAGACAAAAGACCGGTCGACAGGATCCTGAATATCGTCCTGCTTGCTGCCATCATTGTCGCGATAGCGTCCACGATCTACGTGATTGCCGTTCCGAAAGAGGGAGAGAAATTCACCGAGTTCTATATCCTCGGAAAAGGTGGCATGGCTGCCGATTACCCGACAACTCTCTATATCGACCGGCCCGATTCGATCATCATCGGGATTGGCAACCACGAATACCGGAACGTGACCTATTTCGTGGAGATAATTCTTGTGGATACGGTGTTTGATCCCGACACGAATACCTCAGATATCAGGGACATGAAGGAGATCTCCCATTTCAGCATCGATCTGCCGCATAATTCGACATACGAAGAGCCGCACCGTATCGTCGCGGGCAAAGAGGGCTACAACCAGTTGAAATTCCTGCTCTTCGCCGATTCCAGGCCTCCGTCCGACGTGTGGGGTCAGGACCGGATCAACCGGAGCTACCGTGATCTGCACCTGTGGGTTGATGTGCGGGACCAGGGGTCACGCTGATGCGAAGCTATACGGGACCAACGGTTACGATGATGCGAAGCTATACGGGACCAGGGGTCACGATGATGCGAAGCTAACCGGGACCAACGGTCACGATGATGCGAAGAGATCGCGTTTTATCATCCATATCGATATAGTCAATCTTCACAGGGACGGAGAGGCCGGAGGCAAGAATGCAGGCTGAAAGGCTGCATATCCCGCATGGATGCATGGTGCATATCTTTGGCGACTCGCCGGCAACAAAACGGCAACCATCGTAGAACCGGTAGCCTTTCACGGAAACGATGACCGAGTCGCCGTCCCGTGACAGCCCGGCAGTATCCGCATATTCCAGGATGTCCTCCAGTATCTCCTTTACCGCGGTGAAACTCTCGCTCTCCCCCTGTGGAGTGTGAAATCCATGGTGCCTTTTCAGGAGATCGATAACGGGCATCGCATCAGGGACAAGCCGTATCCCGGGACTTTCACCTTCGATCACGAACGAGAAATCAGGAATTGTGTCTGGTGGCAGGCCGTCTGTTACCGGTATGAACTCGTTGACATCCGCCGATCCCGGCTCTCCGGGGATGAACCAGGCATTCCCCTGCACTCCCAAATCTGCGATGATCCTTGAGAGATTGATGCTTCCCATCACCGGGAGCAGGGACGCGACACGGGCATCCACCGGGTCGGGCTTCGAGAATGTCAGGAGAAAGACGCCGCAGAGGAAGGCTGCGACACCGCACAGGAAGAGGGTGGCGCTCGTGATGTCTGATCTGTTCAGCAGTGTTGCGGCCAGCAGGAGGAGGAATGCTGCCGAGAGCATTACGATCCCGGAGACCTGGTAATCGTTATACTGGTGCTTATTCATCAGCAACCCCCGATATCCGTACCCTGAGGCGGTGTTCGTTCAGAAGAATTCCCATGATCAATGCTCCTGCGATGACGAGTACGACAGGGAAGAGTTGTCCCGGGTTTTTCAAAGAGACCAGCGCATACCCTGCACCGGCAATGACCAGAGCATACGCACAAAAGATGACGTACTCCACCCGTTCTGAAAATACCCCCGTCGAATAGAGGAACAATATGATGAGTACGATCTGACCTGCAAGGCCTGCTGCGAAGGATTCCGGCAACGTGGCAAGGACCGGCGCCTCACTAAAACAGAGCGTGTAAAACCCCCTGTATGGGGATTTTATAGAGGCAACCATCACGACAACTGCGAGGACGAGTGCACCAGCTATCAGCGGCATGTCGTCCGAGCGGATACTTCCTGCAAGGATCGCGGCACAAAAAACACCTCCAAGCAGGAAATAGTAAATCCTGCCCCTCATTGTACCACCTGGATGTCATGTGCACCGAATCTCTCGAGCTTCCTGACGAGTTCCCCGCCCGCCACGACTTTTGGAACCTCGCACGAGACCCGTATGCCTCTCATCCTCGACTGGTGGATCAGGGTCCGGATGTGGCTCTGGTCGCCCTGGAAGAGGCTGAAGATGTAGACCCTGCCGGTCTCCTCCTTCGAGAGCATCCGTGCGACCTGGAGATCGAAGACAGACGGGTGCATCCCTGGCACGAAAGAATCGTATATACCCCCGAGGTTTTGGAGATACCTGCTCTTTCCGGTATCTCCAGCCGAACCCTCCAGCTCGTTCTCTACCCGTTTCTTCAGGTACCGGGCAGGACCGGCATCGAGGTTCCGGTATGCATGGACCAGCCGGGGATAGGAGCGGTTGCTCGCAATTGCGGTTCTTACCCGGGAAAGTGATGTTTCGTCAGGGAGATACCTGATAAGATTCATCCCGGATACCAGGACCAGGGAACATTTTTTTCGTTCCCGTGCCGCATCCCTGAATGCCTGGAGGAAGGATCCTGAAAGGCGGTCCCAGCTGTCAGTGAGATCTCCGGCATTGCCGGAAAAGTCAAGCACGAAGAGGGATGGAACCCCGACAAGACCCGCGTACTCCCGTACAAACATCTTTCCATGCTTTGCAGTCATCTTCCAGTCAATGCTCCTTGGATCGTCGCCTGGAAGGTAATCCCGGAAGGCGATCACCCCTGACCCCCGCAACGGACTCCGTCTCTCCTCCTCCCAGTCGCCCATGGCACCGCCGGTCTGGTCCTTCCTGAACAATCCGACGGGCTCCACCCAGATATACGGCTTTTTGAACCGGGAATTCTGGAACTGGAAACGGCTCACGAAGAACTGGTCCCTGATCTCTGCCTCAATTCCGCGGAACCCGATATGCCCGGTCGAAAGAAGTGCTACCATGTACTGGAAATCAAACCCCTGCAGTCCCTGCTGGTTGGATGAGGCTGAGTCTCTCCCCGATACCAGCTTCGCCGAACCCGGCAGGAGATCCCGGATGAGAACTGTTGTTCCCGGTGGTATACGGCACTCTGCGGATGTTCTCATTCTGACATTGGACCCTCTCCTGATGACCGTTTTCTGGGCATTCCGCTCGAGGCTGATCGAATGTATAACGATCGAGGCTCTCCGCGAGAAGACAAAAGCCCGCAGGAAGAGAAGCCCTGCAAGGGAGAAGAAGATGAAAAAGGAGAAAATATTCTCGAAGAGCCAGGAAAAAACTCCTGTACCGGTTATCAGGACCACCAGGGCTGTGCCGCACCGGGTCAGCTGCACGGTCAGGGCACCTCGACCTTGTCAAGAATTTCCGAGACAACCCGGGAAGGTGTGATCTCACTCAACTCGGCCTCTTTTTCAAGGATTATCCTGTGATGGAGAATCTTTGGGGCCAGCCACTTTATATCGTCCGGGATCACGTAATTT
Source organism: Methanoregulaceae archaeon (assembly GCA_018432765.1). Lineage (GTDB taxonomy): Archaea > Halobacteriota > Methanomicrobia > Methanomicrobiales > Methanospirillaceae > SD8. The sequence continues at coordinate 9,918 of JAHDSI010000084.1, forward strand.
CTCTTCTGAAGCGCGGCAATCGCCTTGCTTCCGCGGACGAGAGCGATTGATGCCCTCGAGCTTGCACCGAACCTGACGTCCCCGTGTGTCCTCGTCGCAAGGATGATGTCGCGGATATAGGAGAGCAGTTTGTCATCGATATAGATCTTCTGCACCTCATCGGCGAACCTGCTGATATACTGGCCGTTCATGACAGGGTCCAGGTTCTCAAAGTAGGGTTCCCAGTCGAGTTTCCCTGAATTCTCCCGCCGGATGATCTCCAGTTCGTCATCGTAATCGAGTTGCGATATACTCATGGAGAACATGAACCTGTCTTTCTGAGCCTCGATGAGGGGAAATGTCCCCTCGAACTCGAAGGGATTCTGCGTTGCGATGACGGTGAAAGGCGGCTCGATCGGGATGGTGATACCGTCGATCGTCGCCTGCCTCTCGCTCATAGCCTCGATAAAGGCCCCCTGGGTCTTGGGAGGGAGGCGGTTTATCTCGTCTATGAGAAGAAAGTTCGTGAATATAGGTCCTTTTTTCAGGGTAAAATCACGTGACCCGGGGTCGAAGATGCGGACACCGATGATGTCTGCGGGCTGGCTGTCCACCCCGCACTGGAACCGTGAGAATGTACATCCGGCGAGCCGGGCAAGTGCCTTGACGATGGATGTCTTGCCAGTCCCCGGCGTTCCTTCAATAAGCAGGTGCCCCCTGGAGAGGAGCCCGATCATGCAGAGCTCGATGAGGCGCTCGTTGCCCACGATAAAATTCCCCATGCTTTCCAGTATTGCCTGGTAGAGCTCGCCGAGATCCGCCAGATTCAATGTGTCTTCAATCATCAGGAAACCTCACTGTATCTCTTCCAGGCATAAAGCGATGCGCCGGTACCTACAAGGATAAAGAGTACTGTCGTCATGAATTTTGAACTTTTCATATATATAATGGCCAATACCAGGAGATCGGCCTTCGCGGTACTGCTGTGATCCTGTTCGATCAGCAGGTCAGGCCCATAATGGCCGGCTAATCTCCCCAGGAATACGCTGTTCTCCCTGCCTGCATCCTGCATTCCGTTGATGAAGACAGATGGATCGGAGAGGACATAGAGGGTCCCCTCCCCCATATATTCCCGAGAAAGGATCGTGTATCTGCCCAATTCTTCCGTTTCATCGATTCTCCCGTTTCCGTTATCATCTGCCCAGGTAAGAAGCGATGTGGTGAAGACCGGTGTTCCGCCCTTTGTATATGACGGACTGTTCAGGACAAGGCTCGTGATTCCGGTATTGAGTGGATCCGGCGACGAGGGATGTGCTAGAACGGATGACGGGTCACCGTATTGCCTCTCCATGCTCGTCAGGTTTGCAGGAAAGACCCTGATTTCGCTATCAAGCCCTTCCAGCAGGGTGTTTCCCGCACCCGTCTCATCTGCGAGAAATACGACATTTCCCTGCGTGAGAAAATCGTGTACCTCTCTGCTCTCCCGGTCGTCAAACGGCCTCTCCGGTGCGATGATGAGAAGGAACGAGCCGGTTCTCCCTGCAAGGTCTGATATCTGCCTGATCTCTGTCGCATCCATGCCTGCGCGTGATCCGAAGAACTGCGAGGTACCGTTCCATTGCATGTTATACCGGCTGAACTCTTCGGTATTCGTTGATATATGCAGGAAGAAGACCGAGAGGCAGACGAGCAGGAAAAAACCTGTTATCCAGAAGACCATCCTCATTCTCCACGCCCTCCAAGAAGCGATCCATGGATCGCTCGTGCGAGATCGATGAAGGACTGGCGTTCCTTCTCGTCAGGGATCTTCACTCCATACCGTACCGACTCGTACTGCCTGACGAAGGCAGATAGATCCGTAAAGAGTGGAAGGTTCGAACTTTTCCTGCAGATCTCGCGTGGCGTGCATGACCGGGGATTTTTCAGGGAGAGCTTTCCGGCAATCTCGGCTCTCACATATGAAAAGAGAATGTGGACAGCCTCACGGATATTTGAGTCGGCTGCCTTTGAATATGCAATGAAGACGTCATCACCTGGTGGTTCAGGCACATCCGGTCCGCGCTCCTGGATTGGCATACCGGGATCTGCGACGATAACCGGAAAATCTCCGCCGGCAGGACGGGGCCGTCGCAGAAATGCCGGTACATGAGACCTGGAACGGCGTAAATAGGCATAGGCGCCGATAATTGTGCCGGCCAGGACAAGCGCGCCGAGAACCAGGGCGAGAACATTCTCCCAGCTGTCAAAGAAGCCTGGCTCCTGGAGCCGGGGCGGGGGAATGGTCACTGAATACACGCGGCTCTGTGATTCGGACAGAGGGACATCAGGGTTGGAAAAGAGAGCCCAGACCTTGTGTTCGCCCGGCCCCGGTCGTATATTTACTTTGAAGGCTCCCTGCTCATCAGTCAGCTGCGAGGTGCTCCGTCGCCCGTCTACCATGAGATCGACGCGTACTCCATCCACCGGTCCTCTATCGGAGAAGAGCCCTCCACTGCAGGAAAGCGCTCCCTCATAGACCCTCGGTTCATCCAGGGTAAGGGAGGTTTCGGCCAGGATCACATCGAAAGAGACGATATCCGAGAAGGTTGAGCCGGAGAAGACGGCAAAAGACGTGTGGGATCCCGGATCGATTGCGTCTACCAGGAACAGGTATTCCCAGTGTCCGTTTTCATCGGTGAATACGGAGGCTGCCTTCCTGGTGTCGACAAGGATCTCGATCTCACGGTCTGCGACCTCTCCCCCGATAAGGTTCCCTCTCATCTGTATGGTTTCATGAAATGCACCCTGTTCCGGCGCCAGCGACATGGTCAGCTCAAACGGGCTTATCTCTGGTTGTACCTGGGTCTGGAGCGTGAAAACACGTCTTTCCTGTTCATCCCCGATCTTTTCTACAATCTGTTCGAAATGGTTCTGGCTCTCCTCGTACCCGGTCGTATCTATCTCGAGCTTCTCGCTGACCGAAACGAGCGGTTCTTCCTGGGACCGGTATTCTGTATACAACTGGGAGACCTGGTTTCGCAGGCTCTCTCCTTCGTAGGTGATAGATGTCAGCGAGGCGGGATCGCGGGCGTCCCTGAACCGGATCTCGAGGGTATTCAACTCTTCGAGGCGGGCGGTGCTCTCGACCAGTTCAGAGAGGATGAGAAGGTTCTTCTGGTTCATTCTCCTGAAGTCCCCGACCTCGCTCTCCGACATATCAAGGTTGATGACGAGTGAGTCAAGCGATTGCGAGAGTTGCCGGAACTCTTCCAGGTCCTGCCTGGCGATGTCCACATCCCCGTATTCAAGGTTTATGATAACAGTCCCCGGTGTGTCGAGGAGATCGGACATGAGTGGCAATAACCTCTCCGCGCTGTCCTTGCCCATCGGTTTCAGGACGGCAGGGTCGGCATGTCTCTTCGTGAATGCATCGTATTCTGCAGAGTACAGGAGCGGTGAGGCAGACTGCAGGAGGACAAGGAAGATGATCCCTGCTGAAAGAGCGAGTGCGAGTGTCCACAGAATGTACCGTCTCATGCGTTCAGGATCTCCAGTATCTTTAGTGCCACGATAATTCCGAATATAAAGACACCGCAGGCGATGACATAGCGGAGATTGCGCATGTATGCTGTGTTAGCCGAAGCGTCAGAGGCAAGTTCTGCGATGACAAGGGTCCCGATGAGCCAGAGGACGAAGAAGATCTCGAGGTCAAGGGTCTTGGCAAGGAGCATGAATCCGATGACTGCGACAAGCCAGATCATGAGTCCGAGAAATGCGAGCGCTTTCTTCCTCATCTCAACTTTCTGGTATGATTCTATTCGATGAAGAGATTATCGGCTGTTTGGGGGGTAAATGGGGTTCTTCTCTCTTCCCAAACATGAGGCAAACATTTATCGAGTGCATCGGCCAACAGAAAGCACCGGTGAATCAGATGATAACAAAGAGATTATTCATTACATCAATTGTTTTATTCTGCCTCCTCGCTGTTCCGGGACAGGCGATGACCGCGGAATCGTTGGATATTCGCCTGGATGACCAGGGGAGGGCACAGATAACATTCGACTACTCGCTGTCTTTTTTTGAAAACCTTGCAGTCTTTCTCCGTATCGCTGATCCCGCACAGGAACTGAAGTCGGCTCTTGAGTCGAATTTCGGCAAACCTGTCCAGGTAATCTCGGTGTCGAACGGACAGGCTGTCTTTACGGTGGACCAGTTCGCGTCTGTCAGGGATCAGGATGGGCAGACGATAATGAGAACGCCTGCGATGTCATTTTTGGAAGCCGAGAAGGTGTTGAAGAGTTACTGGTTTGCACCCCTGGTAAAGGCGGATTTCTCGCCGTCAGTGACCACTGTGACCTTTCCGGACGGGTATAGAGAGCAGTTTTCCGACCAGATCGAGATACCTCCCGTAACACACCGTTATCCCTGAAAATGAATATCCGTGCCGGATAACGATATTTCATTTTTCCAGGCAGAAATAAATTGTGTACTTTCAGGATTTGCCGCGGTGAAACGATGATCATTCGATCGCCCCTATACCAACACGTATCCCGGACCTGAAAAGAGTCGGGGAGAAGATACGGCGATCCCGCAAGCGGTGTCGAGGAGGTCGATTGCGCGTTGGGCATCGCCTTCTTGAGTCGATTTTTCTGCAGCCGCCTGTGCAAGGAGCGCCGCATCGTAGTCGAGGCC
>JAHDSI010000011.1 GCA_018432765.1 Methanoregulaceae archaeon
AGGGTGCGGAATAGCCCTCGTCACATTCACCGGACTAATTCTCCGTGATCTGCCCAAAAAACCAGGATAGATCACCATCGGAAAGAGAATATCGCCTTTTTCCATCGGGGCCCCCCGGCAGGAGTCGACATTCACACCATCCTGTCATCAATGCCCGGGAAAATCAGGGGTAAATTAATTTCAATTGCCTTATATATTTCAAAGCCGATTTTTATGCTGACCTTCCCTATTCATACACCTGGTTGCCATAGAATAGGTCGAAGGTACCCCCATGGGCCGGGTTCCTTAATTCCCCCCATACCCGGCCCTTCACGAGCCTGGGAGTCATATTTTCAGCTGAACCCGAAAGCCCCCATGAAGATCGTGCCCCCGCGTCTCCGGTGGCGGACCACTCCATCCATCCCCGGGTCATTCCTTTCCAAGTTCCCGCGAGATATCTTCGATTAATGATTCGGGTGCGATCTCGCATTCCTTCACCGTCTTTGCGAAGTTGTACAGCATCAGGAGGCATATCCCGATGCTGATTGCCAGGATGGCCCAGAGGAACATCTCCTGGTTCTTCGAGAAGAACGGGAGTGATGCGACCAGGTAGCCGAGAGATATGAAGCCCGTGACCCAGAGGAGCCCGCCGACGACATTGTTGGAGATAAACGACGGGTAGTCCATCTTCACGATTCCCGCGATAAACGGTGCAAACGACCGGATGTAGGGCACGAAGCGGGCGAGAATGATGGTCTTTTTTCCGTACTTTCTGAAGTACTGGCGGGTGACCTCGACGTGGCGGCGGTCGACCAGGCATCTCTTCCCGTGGATCAGGCGGTCCCCGAAGTAGTGCCCGATCCAGTAATTCAGTGAATCCCCGCCAATCGCGGCGATGGCGATGAGGACGAGGAGGACCCAGACATTCAGGCCGCCCCCCGCGGCGAAGAACCCGAGGAGAAAGAGCAGCGAGTCGCCGGGGAGAAACGGGGCGAATACAAGGCCTGTCTCGCAGAAGATGACGGCAAAGACTATCGCATAGACCAAAATCCCGTAGGTCTCCATCAACTGGGGGATGATACTCTCGATATCGAAGAGAATGTCGGAGAGCGAGACAACATCCAGGGCGATCATCTCCTTGTATGGTATGATGTCCATGATTATCAGGCTGCTGTCCCGGAGGTGGAGCGGGTCACCCGATTCTCCACGAGGAGATGTCGATTCCCCGGACGCAGCACTCGATTCCCTGATTTGCAGGTGAACCCCGGTGCATGGACGGGTCCGTTCCTGGCCGCCAGGAAAAGGCCTGTTTTTCCCTGTTCGCAGACGGAGTCCTGTCAAAACCCCCTTTCGTATCCGCCGAGAAGCCCTTATCCGGCCGGCACGGGCGTAATCGTGCTGCCCGCGACAGATCCGATAAGAGTACCCGGTTTGCCTGCAGGAGTCGGGTCGATACCAGGTTTTTTTGATGACCCGGATTCCCCGGGATATGCCATGAGGAGACTAAAAAACCCCCGCTCCCCGGATGTCCCGCCACGCACCCTCTCCCCAACCCTTTATCACCCCCGCCCTGCAATACCTATAAAAAATCCATCGGGAGGCGACGACCGGCCATGATTCAAAAATTCAAAAAGACCCCGTTCTGGGCATTGGTAAGCGGCCTTGTCGGGATAGTCGTCTTTCTCGTGGCACTCCTCGTCCTGAAATTGATCGCAGGCCACACGGCATCCCCCTTCCTCGACGGGTTCGTCAGTCTCCTCTTCGCATCCACCCCGGTCATCATCATCTTCTCGGTGCTCTTCATGGTCGCCGACGTCTTCTCGTCCTTTCCCCTGCCCGCAAACCTCCCGTTCCCGGTCTTCAACGCGGTCGCAAGCGTCCTCCTGGTCGCGTTCCTCATCTCGATGCTGCAGTATTTCAATGAGTACTTCGCGCTCGGGTTCGGGGGTGTGCTTGACACACTGACCATCATCCTCATCCCTCTCGTCCTTGTCGTCGTTTTGATCGCAGGCTACGTGGGCATCTTCACCGGGCTTCCGGTTCAGGAAGAATAGCCGGGGCTGGAAGACTGCCGGATCGATACTCGCAATGAAAACCGCCTGTTTACCACACCTCAGATGAATATTCCCGATGAGAATCAGGAGGGATTTTCAGGTTGTATCAGGGAGTGGCACATCTTATCCGAGGGGGTCCGGGTTGTCGTGAAGACAGGATACCGGAATCACTCCTGCATCTTCCAAAGGACAAACTGTATCTACCCGGTGCCGCAAAGACTTCACTGGAAAAAACCAAATCTCCCGGCAAAACCATGACGTTCTCCCTGAACACCGGACGCCTCGTGCTCGAGGACCTGGCCGAGCACGACCTCGGGGATCTCACCCGCATGGCCCGCGACCGCGACGTGATGCGGTACGTCCTCGTCTGGCTCGAGGACGACGAACAGATCGAGGCGTTCCTGCGTCGCGGTATCGACGAAGCGAAACGGAACGACAGGATCTCATACATGCTCGCCGCCCGGGTTCCGAAAACCGGTGAATTCGCCGGCCTGACGTTTCTCGAGATCGATCCCGGTTCACGGAGCACCGGCGAGGTGGGGATCGTCCTCATGAAGGATTACTGGTCGAGGGGTTACGCCGAAGAGATCCTCCGGGCGTACCTCTCGTTCGGGTTCGAAACGCTCGGTCTCCACCGGGTCTTTGGCAAGTGCGACGAAGAGAACCACCCGTCCGCCCGCCTGATGGAGAGATGCGGGCTGCAATACGAGGGCACGATCCGCGAACATGTCTGGCTCCGTGACCACTGGCGGTCGACCCGGTACTACGGGATGCTTGCCGGTGAATACAACCCTCCTCCGCCATAGGTCATCCAATCCTGGGCCTGTTGGTACGATCAAAGATCTTCGCGTGACTCGTGGATTCGCGGGGACAGCGGTGATTTGGAGCGGTACAAGCCTATGCCTGGGCTCCAGGAGAACCAGGTGATTGCGGTTCGCGGGGACAGTGGCGATTTGGAGCGGTACAAGC
>JAHDSI010000205.1 GCA_018432765.1 Methanoregulaceae archaeon
AGAACTGCCGGTCCTCCTCCTGACCTGTTCGGGCATCTCTCACACCGGGCAACTCACCACGATGACCGGCAACCTGCTGCGATGCCGAAATCCTCTGATGGTCACCCGCCACCTGAAGCTCACGTCGCTTGAACGGTCACTCGAGAAGGAACTTGATACTGATGAGTATCTTGTCGCGGTGGATGGATGCGAGGAATGCTGTGCAAAGAAGAGGATGGACCTGCTCGGAAAGATCCCTGATACCTACGTTGTTGCGACACGGGAGGGAATCGAAAAAAGGGGACTGGAAGAGCCGCGATACAATGAGATCGAGTGCCTTTGCCAGGCAGTTGCCCGGGCTGTCATGCGAGAATATGATGAAGCGAGTGTGAGACGGTGAGTGTGAAGAAAATCTCTTCCCTGCCGGCATTCCTGCTCATCCTTTTGCTGGGGGTTCTTGCAGCGGGATGCGCGACACCGGTTGAGTCAATCGAAAATCCAGGTGCCACCCTGGCAGAAGTTGAAAAAGTTGAGGTCTACCACTTTCATGCAACCCGGCAATGTACCTCCTGCATCGTACTCGGCGAATATACTGAAGAGACGGTGAATACATACTTTGCTCCCGAACTGGCTTCCGGAAGGATCGTGTTTGCCCATGTGAACGTCGATCTCCCTGAGAACAGGGAGATCGTGGAAAAATACCGGCCAACCGGCTCATCCATCTGGATCGGTGTGTATGACGGGGACGGGTTCCACAAGGAGGAGGACATAAAAGTCTGGTACAGGCTTGGTGACCGGGACGAATACATGACCTACCTCAAAGAGGTCATCGAAAAGCGACTGGCAGGTGACCTCTCCTGACGGACCTGATGGCCGGCATGGAGGCGCTCGGGACCAGCGGAATTCCCCTGGTCGCCGCGTTCTTCATCGGGCTCCTGATGACCTTCTCTCCCTGCCCCCTTGCGACAAACATCACTGCGATCGCCTTCATCTCCAAAAAGATCGGCGACAGCCGGCACACCCTCCTTGTCGGATCGCTCTACAGCCTCGGGAGGATGGCTGCTTATATCGGGCTTACCGCACTGATTGTCTATGCGGGATTGAACATCCAGGCCGTCTCATTCTTCCTCCAGGAGTATGGCGAGAAGCTCATCGGGCCGTTCCTGGTCGTCATGGGAATCCTGATGCTGGAGATTGTCGATATCCCACCTATCAGGGGGCACGGCTGGCTGCAGAAACTCGAGCTCTATCTTGGAGAAAAGGGATACCTTGGGGGATTCCTGCTCGGGGTCGTCTTTGCCCTCGCCCTCTGCCCATTCTCTGCGGTCCTGTTCTTCGGGATGCTTATTCCCATTGCATTGAAGACCGGCGATGCACTCCTTGTTCCTGCCGTCTTTGCGATTGCCACTGCACTCCCGGTTATCATCATCTCCCTCGTTCTCGTGCAGGGGGTAAACCGGGTATCAGGAATGATGTCCACGGTGCAGAAGATGGAGACGTGGATAAAACGTGCCGTTGCGGCAGTGTTCATCGTGATAGGATTGTATTATATTGTTATCGCATACGGACCGCTCATTGGGATTGTGTGATACAGACGGATATGCCGGCCGGGAAGCGAGCGTGCCTGGATCCCGGATAAAAAGAAAGAACAGATAGCCCGGTCGAACGTACCCGTATCAGTGCACAATCGCCATTCACACCTGACAGAGAATCCCCGGCAATTCACCCGTTGTAGTGGTGTTTATCAAATGTCTGGCGGAGGAACTCCTCCTTTCGCTGTCTGCTCGCCCTGACCGGCGGTTTCAGGTAACCCATACCAGGGGTCTGGAGGGCCGGGCAGAAGGGACAGAGTGCGGAATCGACATCGTTTGCCTTCTCCCTGACCGGGCAGTAATAGACTCCGTCGACAAACTGGACCCTGTCCCCGCCGGGAAACGGCATGCCGACCGGGTGGCCCGGGAGATCCTGGACGAACATGCAGAACCCGGAGAGAAGGTATTTCAGGAAACGCAGTCTCACCTTCTCTGCTTCTCCTGAAGAACACTGTGCCGCCACCATATTCCAGTATTCGCGCGCATTCTTCGCGAGGGGTCCATCCATGCGGGAAAACGTGCCCTGCTGGTTCATAAGCCTGAGCGTCTGGTAGGTCCCATGCAGGTGTGCAGTGATCGTCTCTTCAAGTCTCTTCCGGAGTTCCGGGTTGAAATCATGAATTGAACCGGAAAAGTTCCAGCGCATCTGCTGCAGGTCTCTCGTAGAGTATGACAGCACGATCTCTGCAATTGTCTGCCCAAGCTCGCCTCGTGTTGTCTTCTTCCCAAGTTCCAGGCATTTTCCTGCAATATCTTCGTGATTCATGGTGTTGGTCCTCCCCCGAAACATCGTCATGTAGTCTCAAATTTTGTGTACCCGCCCCTCACGGGACAGACCCGTATTAGCGGTGTGATACGGTTAATTACCCACAAGATTGTGTGGTGCGTCCATATAATCATACCATTGAAACCCTCGATGTGTTCATGAACCCTGGTCTGATGGGTCCTGATGGAAATGCGGGCACGAAGTCAGGCAGTCGGCACATGCATTGACCTTGCGCTTCGCGAGAAGATCGAGGAGCCAATTCGAGAACGGGATACGAATCCCTGACTGCATGAACGGGACCATGACCGGCAGGAGGAATCCGGGAACCGAGCCGGTCACGTTCCTGCATCTGAAGAGATCGAGGGTGCCTGGAGACAGAGCGTGTTCGGGACATGCCCTGATACATTTTTTGCAGTGGTTACAGGTCTCGCCGGACGGTTCCGGCAGCGGAGTCTCCTCCATGCCGATGCTCGTGACGACAGCCCCAAGTCCGATTCTGCACCCGTGACGGTACGAGATGAGCAGCCGGTTGTCCCCTATCTCACCGAGTCCTGCATCTGCAGCGCAATGTGGGAGTGAGAGATCACCCTTGATTGTCCCGTCCGAGAGTATGACAGAAAGGACAGGTGTTGCATCGAAACCTCCGCTTTTCAGGGCAGATGCGAGGTCATCCTCCACGTTCCGTAAATTTGTTACAAAATCCCGGACCTTCGAAGAGATCTCCGTCGGGGTCCCTGAGAAGAGATCCTTGTCCATCTCCATGCAAAACAGGATCATCGTCTCTGCGGAGGCAAGCAGGTCGCACGGACGTCGGCCGGCGGGTGCATGGAGGGACGATGCGGAGACGACCGCGTATAAATCGATCCCGCGATCATGGAAAAAGCCGGCGATGAATTCCCTGTCGATCACCGGTGTGATGAGGCCTGTCATCTGGTATCAGGTTTCTCCTGCCGGGATAAAAGATACGGGCTCTTTTCTACCTGGTGTGGGTAGGAGTAATAAACCGGATACATTTTGTGGGGGCTATCCGTCCCTGCACACCCATGTGCGATGCCGTGCCGCCGGCCGAAAAAATGCCGCGAGGCTGATTCACAGTCAAAATTTGAGCAATTGAGTATGAGGTATGTGAGGACGCCCCGGCGGCGGTTGTGAGTGTCTACAATTGGTATGCAGATACCAATTCGATTCAGTCTTTCCACACAAAACAGCGAGGAGGCAAAATACGGGAGCGTAATCTCCCCTTCAAACGGGACTG
>JAHDSI010000176.1 GCA_018432765.1 Methanoregulaceae archaeon
GAGTCGCACCACTGGTCGTCCAGTTCACCGACCAGTCCCTCCGTAACCCGACCTCCTGGAACTGGGACTTCGGTGACGGTGAGATCTCGACCCTGCAGAACCCTGGGCACACATTCAACACGAAGGGAAGATACACGATCCGGCTGACCGTCCAGAATCCCACAGGTCAGAGCACAACGGCGAAGCGGCTGTACGTGTATTGAGACGATCCTATCTTTTTTTGCCTGCCCCCTATCCGGGCATCTAACCAGGAGATAACCAAAAGCCGCCTATACCTGTAATTTTTCTCTTGTTATCAGATCCCGCACGATTCGGGAGAACCGGGATGGTGAGGCATTGAACGTGGTTTTAAGAGAGAGCCGATGACAGCATCGCACCATGAGGAGGAATCGCTGGAAAAATCCAAAATACAGGTGCTTTTATCTATATGAAGATGAAAGTCCGGGCTCTTCTGGATCAGGTTTATGGAGAGGGATGAGAAATATCTCCATCATCTTCACCATACGGGGAGACTGAGAGAGACGCCATGGCATTTCCAGGATTTCATCGCAGCAGCGCGGTACTACGGATGGGAGCCACCTTCGTAATCCTGCTGGCATTCTGGCTCATCCTGTCAGGTTACCTTGACCTGTTCCATGTCTGTGCTGGGATCATCTGCTGCGCAATCGTCGCCTTCATCTCATCCGATCTCCTCTTCCGGCCGGACCGTCCCGTCAGGGCATCTGTGCGCAGTTTTGTCCGTTTCCTCATCTACATACCGCGTCTCATGGCAAGTATCCTGGTCGCCAACCTCGATGTCGCCTACCGCATCCTCCACCCCCGGATGCCGGTCGATCCCGGGATCGTCACCTTCGAGACCGGTTTTTCCGACGGGGTTGCACGGACAGCGTTTGCGAATGCTATGACGCTCACCCCGGGGACCATCACCGTTGACGTGAACGGGAACCGGTACGTGGTCCATGCCCTGATGAAGGAGCATTCAGAGAGAGAACTCCTGGTTGAACGGGAGATGGAACAGGCATTCGCAGGGATATTCCGGGAGGAGAGATGAACTCGATCTTCGTCGCAAGCGGCATCATCCTCAGTTTCACCATCTTCCTCTGCCTGTACCGGGTGGTGTACGGACCGGGCGTCGAGAACAGGGTGATCGCCGTCAACACCATCGGAACAAAGACCATCATCCTCCTTGTCGCCATCGGGTTCATCCTCGAGCGCCCGATCTTCATCGACATCTCGATCGTCTACGCGATGATCAACTTCATCGCGACGCTCGCCATCGCCAAGTATCTCAAGGGAGGCTGCATCAGATGATCCTCAATGCCGTTGCCCTCATCAGTATCATCTGTGGCCTCTTCTTCATGATCGTGGGGGCAATCGGTCTTTTGCGCCTGCCCGACTTCTACACCCGTGCCCACGCAAGCGGTAAATGCGACACGCTCGGGGAAGGCCTGATGCTGCTCGGGTTCATCCTCTATGAAGGGGCAACGCTCGTTTCGGTGAAACTCCTGGTTCTCATCATCTTCATCTTCGTCTCATCTCCGACAGCTGTCCACGCTCTCGTGAACGAGGCGTACGCCCGTGGGGTCCGTCCCTGGCAGAAAGGAGAGGAGAGACGATGATCTGGATAATTAACTTCGCATTGCTGTTGTTCATGATCATCTGCGCCCTGGCGGCGATCACCGTGAGGGATCTCCTCCACGCGACGGTCATCCTCGCGGCGTACTCCCTGGTCATGAGCGTTCTCTGGGCCGGATTGAACGCTGTCGATGTCGCATTCACCGAGGCGACGGTCGGTGCCGGGATCACCACGGTGCTCTTCATTGCAGCCATTGCACGGATCAGGAGGTGTTCAGAAGATTGAACAGGTCAGCCCTGGTCGCAGTGATATTCATCGGGATCATCCTCATATGGGCGGCCGAGGATATGCCGGCGTACGGCGACCCGAAAGCCCCGGCAAACGAGTATGCGGCGCAGATGTACATCGACCGGACGCCCGGCGATATCGGGATAGACAACATCGTGACGGCAATCCTGGCGAGCTACCGGGGTTTTGATACGCTCGGCGAAGTCGTCGTCATCCTGACGGCAGGCATATCCGTCCTTCTGCTCATGCGAAGGGGTGAGGGGCAGTGAGGGAGAATGTCGTTATACGAACGGTCTGCCGGCTCTTTGTGCCGTTCATCCAGCTCTTTGCCCTGTACGTCATAGTCCATGGCGCTTCGGGACCGGGTGGCGGCTTCCAGGGAGGGGTTATCTTTGCCACTTCATTCATTCTCCTCCTGATCGCATTCGGGCTCCCGTGTGTCAGGGGAAGGTTTGGCAGGAGCTGGATCCGGGCTTACGCAGCATGCGGCATCATCATCTTTGCAGGAGTCGGGCTCACCTGTATCCTGTTCTCCGGGAATTTCCTCGAGTATGCCGCCATTGAGACTGCACTCGGGATCCCGCACCTGCAGACCCTCATGATCGACATCGTCGAGGCAGGTATCGGAATCACCGTGATGGCAGTGATGACATCGATAATCCTTGACTTTGTCGGAAAAGAGGAGGAGGAGCCCCTGTGATGGAAAACCTCCTCGCATTCATCGCGACCCGGTACATCTACATCATGACGATCATCCTGATGATGATCGGGTTGTACGCCCTGATCGCCAAGAAGAACCTGGTAAAAAAGGTGATCGGGTTAAACATATTCCAGACGGCCATCTTCCTCTTCTACATCTCGTTTTCTGACGTGGACGGGGGGACGGCACCCATATTCCTGCCCGACGGGGTCAGCGCCACGTACGTCAACCCGATCCCGCATGTCCTGATACTGACCGCGATCGTGGTCGGGCTGGCCATAACTGCCGTGGCGCTTGCAATCGTGGTCGGGATCTACGAGGAATACCAGGTCACTGGTGAAGACGGGCTGCAGGAGGTGATGAAGCGGCAATGAATGCGGTCATTTCACAACTTCCCCCGCTCCTCATCGTCGTTCCGATTCTTGGAGCTCTCCTGGCACTGCTTCTTGGAAAGTGGAAAAGGTCGTTCGCGTACCCCATCACCCTCGCCATGATCGGGTTCCAGTTCGCTGTATCGCTCGTCCTCATGGAATCCGTGATGGACGGGGAAGTGATCCACTACTATCTTGGCGGATGGCCTCCACCGCTCGGGATCGAGCTTGTCATTGACTCCTTCAACAGCTTCGTGCTCGTGGTGATCCTCGCACTCGCCCTCCTCACCGCAGTCTGGGCCCGCGAAGGTGCGGACCTGGACATAGTCCCGGAAAAAAGGGTCTCCTTCTTCGTGGTCTTCCAGCTCCTGGTCACCGGGCTCTGCGGCATGGCAGTGACAGGGGACCTCTTCAACCTCTACGTATTCCTCGAGATATCCTCGATAGCCGCATACACCCTCGTCGCGGCCGGGCGCAATCCCCGCTCCCTTATCGCGGGTTTCAATTACCTCATCCTCGGCTCCATCGCGGCCGGTTTCATCGTACTCGGTATCGGGTACCTGTACATCGCGACAGGGACCCTGAACATGGGCGAACTGGCAGTCATGCTCCCTGCACACTACGGCCAGGCCACTGTGTACGCCGCGTTTCTCTTCATGATGATCGGGTTTTCGATAAAGGTCGCGTTCTTCCCGCTCCACCTCTGGCTCCCTGATGCATACACCGAGGCTCCGGCCGCAGTCACCATCCTGATCGCCACGGCGACCTCGAAGGTCACGGCCTACGCGATGCTCCGCGTGATCTTCTCGGTCTTCACCCTGCAATATGTCACCGAGAGTTTTCCGGTCACAGAACTCGTCCTGATCATCGCGGCCGTCGCCATCATCGCCGGGGCGGTACTGGCCATCGCACAGGACAACCTGAAACGGATGCTCGCGTATTCGAGCATCAGCCAGATGGGATACATCATGTTCGCCCTCGGCGTCGCAAACCAGGCGGCACTCGCCGGGGGTATTCTCCACATCATGGCCCATGCCGTGATGAAGGGCTGCCTCTTCATGGTCGCAGGGATGATCATCTACCGGACAGGGTTTACCGCGATCCGGCAGCTCTCCGGGCTCTCGCGGAGGATGCCCGTAGCCTGCGCCGCGTTCGCGCTTGCCGGCGCCTCCATGATAGGAATACCCCCGACGATCGGGTTTATGAGCAAGTACTACCTTGTCCTCGGTGCTGTAGTGGCCGGCGAGTATCTTGCTGCCGCGGTCCTGCTCGCCGGCAGCCTGCTCGCTGCCGTGTACATATGGAAGGTCATCGAGGTCATGTACTTCGGAGACGTCCACGATGAAGACCTGGGTGGCGGCCTGGAGGCACCGGTCTCCATGATGGTGCCGGTGATCATCCTCGCCGCATCCTGCCTCCTGCTGGGCATCTTCGTCGAACTCCCGCTCGAGGTTGTCGGACCGGCTGCAGCCATGCTCCTGGGAGGCGACTGACATGATTCCTGGCATCCTGCCTCTCCTGGCCATCACAATCCCGCTTGCTGCCGCAGGGCTGATCATCGCAACCGGCCGGCACATGAACCTCCGGGACTCGGTCACCCTGGGTGCTGCGGCATCGATGGTTATGGTGGTGCTGGCAATGCTCCCGGAGATCCTTGCCGGTGGCCGGATCGGCATCACCCTCGTCCCCCTGCTCCCCGGTGGAGACCTCGCGTTGCGTGTGGACGCACTCGGGATGATCTTCGGCCTCGTGGCATCGATCCTCTGGCTCCTGAACTCGCTCTATTCGATCGGGTACATGCGGGCTCTCAAGGAGCACGACCAGACACGGTTCTACTTCTGTTTCGCGATTGCAATCGCTGCCGCCATCGGTATCGCGTTCTCTGCAAACCTCGTCACCCTCTACGTCTTCTACGAGGTCCTCACGCTGATCACGTACCCGCTCGTCGTACATGTCGGGACCCCTGAAGCGATGCAGGCAGGCCGGAAGTACCTGGCATACCTGCTTGGCGGCGGGATCTGTCTCCTCGCTGCAACCATCCTCACCTATACACTGACGGGCACGACCGAATTTATCCCGGGAGGGTTTCTTGCCGGGGCGGGTGCGGCAGCCCTCTCGCTCCAGGTCATCTTCCTCCTGTACCTGGGTGGCTTTGTAAAGGCGGCATGGATGCCGTTTCACGCCTGGCTCCCGGCCGCCATGGTTGCCCCGACACCCGTCAGCGCATTCCTCCACGCGGTCGCGGTGGTGACTGCAGGGGTATTCGGGGTGGTCCGTGTCGCCGGCTGGGTCTATGGTGTCGACCTGATGGCAGACCTTGGCCTCGGGGTGTTGCTTGCTGTCATCGCCTCGTTCACCATCATCACCGCCTCTCTCTTCGCCCTCGCACAGGACAACCTGAAGCGGCGTCTTGCCTACTCGACCGTTGCCCAGCTCTCCTACATCCTCCTCGGCGTCTCGATGCTCAGCACTGCCGGGCTGACCGGGGCGGTGATACACATACCGTTCCATGCCTTCCAGAAGATCGCCCTCTTCTTCTGTGCCGGTGCGGTCATTGTCGGTGCGGGCCGTGAGAATATCAGCGATATGAAAGGGATCGGGCGGAAGATGCCGGTGACGGCGGTGATGTGTGCGGCCGCGGCTGCCGGGATATGCGGTCTTCCGCCGTTCTGCGGGCTGGTCAGCAAGGTCTACCTCTCGATTGGCGCCGTCCAGGCAGGGGAACTCGCCCTTCTGGGGGTCATCATCGTGAGCGCCGTCCTGAATGTCGCGTACTTCTTCCCGATAATTCACACGATGATCATCGCCCGGCCATCCGATGACCGGGCACTCGATACTGTCACCGAAGCGCCGCTTATCATGCTCGTCCCTATCATCCTCGCGGTCACTGCATCTGTCGCCTTCTTCTTCTTCCCTGCGGTGCCGTTCCTCGACCTCGCAGAGATTGCCATCGCTGACATGTCAGGAGCTGGTCTGCCGTGATCCCGCCGGCCGCCATCTACCTGGCAGGGCTCCTCGCCGTCCCGGTTCTGTCGGGTGCTGCCCGGAAGACCTGGGTCGCCGGTCTCGGGTTTCTCGGCCTCGTCGCGGCTCTCCTGGCCGGGACGGGACAACCTGCCGGGCCATATGTTTTTGGTCCCGGGATAGAGCTGGTCCTCTTCTCTGTCGACCCGTCACGCTCCTTTGCCGGGGCGGTGTTCGCCATTGCGGCACTCCTGGCGATCCTGTATTCCCTCCACCGGGACCTCCCCCCTGTCGAGACGATGGGAATCCTGGCATCTGCCGGCGCCGCCATGGGAATCGTGTTTGCAGGGGACTTTATCACCGTCTTTATCTTCTGGGAGCTGCTTGCACTGGCATCGCTTGCCATCATCTGGTCCGCACCCGGTTCAGGCGGGTCCGGGTTCCGGTACCTGCTCTTCCACATCTTTGGCGGGGCCTGCCTCCTTACCGGGAGTGCCATCGGGGTGGTGGCATCAGGAAGCACCCTTCTCGCCCCGATCGGACCAGGGCCCCAGTACCTCCTCATCACCATCGGGATCGGTGTGAATGCCGCGTTTGTCCCGCTCCACACGTGGGTGCCGGATGCGTATCCCCGTGCATCCGTCGCCGGGACGGTCGCCCTCAGCATCTTCACCACCAAGGCCGCGGTATTTTTGCTCGTCGTCCTCGGGGGATGGGGCCAGGGCCTGGCCTACATGGGTGCTCTGATGGCCGTCTATGGCGCAGTATTCGCCCTTTTCCAGGATGATATCCGCCGGGTGCTCTCCTACTCGGTGATCAGCCAGGTAGGGTACATGGTCGCTGCCGTGGGTACGGGGAGCGCCATGGGAACCGATGCGGCACTCGCCCACATGACATGCGACATCGTGTTCAAGGCGCTCCTCTTCATGGCCGCAGGTGCGGTGATACTCCGCACCGGGATATCGCGGATGTCACGCCTCGGGGGCCTGGCAAAGACCATGCCGCTCACTGCGATCACAGCGGTGGTCGGGGGCCTGGCGCTTGCCGGCGTTCCGGGACTGAGCGGCTCGGTGAGCAAGGGGATGGTCATCGGGGCCGCGACGGAAGTGCCGTACCTGGCACCGCTCCTCCTCTTTGCGGCTGTAGTAACGGTGCTTTACACATCGAGGTTCCTGTGGTTCGTATTCTTCCGAAAGGCCCCCGACAATCTCGGGGTACGCGTGGAGCGCGAAGCCCCGGTGGCGATGCTGGCCGCGATGGGTATTGCAGCAGGCTTCTGCATCCTCATCGGTCTCTTCCCCGACCTTCTCGTCTCCCACCTTCCGGGTGGGTCGGTTGCACATCCGTTCTCACGCACCCACCTCGTCGAATCGGGTGCAGTCCTCCTGGCAGCGGGGATCGTCCTGCTCATTGCAAAGCCGCTCCGCTCCCCCTCCGGGATGGTATGTGAAACAGATATCGACCGGGCTTACTGTGCCGCAGGCCGTGCGGTGGCCTGGACAGTGAAAAATCCGCTCTCATCCGGAGCCCGCGGGATAGACCGTATGATCGGCAGAATTGTGTCCCTGGCAACGCGGGTCTCGCAAAATCCGGTCATGACAATCCGTATCTGGGCGCGTACCCTTGCGCTGCCTTTTGTTCGGGCGCTTCTTGACCCTGGACACGCTGATCAGTTCGAATCTGCTCTCGATGGCATGCGGAAGCGGTACCCGGATGAACGTCCGGGGATCAGGGGGAGCGGGTACGGCCTGATCCTCATCTGTATCATCGCGTTCCTGTACTACCTGCTCGGTGCTTATGCATGATTCGCAGAGTGACTGCCAGACGCCCCCCATGAAACATCCGGTTGGATAGACGGGCGCGAGCTCTCCTCCATTCGTTGTACTTGCGGAATTCTCTACATGAGCCGGAGGAAATTTTCGTGGGCGATCTTTTCCAGGGTTGACGACTGTACCCCTGCATCCCGGAGTGCGGACCAGAGGTCACCCATACGGCCCGGATGGGCGACAGCCATGAATGCGTCGGGCGGGACCCCATCATAGTCACTCCCGATACCGACATGGTCCGGCCCCATGACGTCGAGGGCATGCAGGATATGATCCACGTAGCGTTCCAGGGAGGGATCGTTCCGGTCGATGAATTTCCCGAAGAAGCAGAGACCCATGACGCCGTCATTGGCCGCCAGTGATTCCATCATCCCGTCCGTGAGGTTGCGTCCGTGATTGCAGAGGGAAAAACAGTTGCTGTGCGTGCAGCAGAATTTTCCCTTTCCCGATTCTTCGGCAATCGAGAGTGCGTCCCAAAAGGTGGCGTCGTTGGCATGGGAAAGATCGCAGACCATCCCAAGCCGCATCATCTCTTCAACGGCAGCCCTCCCGAACCCGGTAAGGCCCTCCTCGCGTGTGTAAAGGTCTTTCCGGAGATCCGGGTCCACGTACCCGTCCCGGCTTGGGCTGCCCTGCAGTGCCAGGAGACTGTCAGCCCGGATCAGGGAGTCCTTTGAGAGTGCCGTCTCGCCGAACCAGCCCATCCCGTCCTGCCCCTCACCATGGGAGATATTTGCCACCCTGACGCCGAGACGATGCCAGTTCCGCAGGAGATCGAGGCGTCCGAGGAAGAGGAACGAACTCTCGCATGCCATGACGACGGCGAGTCTGCCCGATTCCACGGTGCGGGCCACATCGGCGGCGTTCCGGCAGATTGATACAGCCCCCTCGTGCATCTTCGCACAGGTGTACAGCCGGTCGATGACAGCAGAGCTCGTGAGCAGTCCGATATCCCCGACGTTTACGAACAGGCACCTGACATTCCCCTCTACAAGCCGCAAAAACGTGACCCGGAAGAAGGTGTCCGGGTCGACTCCCTGCATCTCCGCGGGGAGGCCGTCTCCTTTGAGGAATTCTCTCATGTACACGCTGTCGCAATGGGCATCAAGGGTCCAGGGATCAGCGCGTATATCTTCCGGCACCATGGTATCACGGGTAGATGTGCATGTCGGGCATTTAATAACTGACGCAGTTCTTAATGCCCGGTAAACGGGCCTATTTTCCTTTTGTCCCGGAATATTTCCGTATCACAAGCAGCGTAATGCACACAACGGCGGCTATACCGACAATGATGAGGATCAGGTCGATGGAGAGCATGCTCGCAAAGAAAAGGACAAACGCTGCGGCGACGACAAACCCGAGAGCGGTAAAGATGACCACCGGGATCCGCTTCCAGCCCAGTATCCAGGCGATGATGGGGGTCCCATAGAGGCCGATACCCGGGATCCACGCAATTGCGATGCAGGTGACCGCACCGTATTTTTTTATGGCAGGGTATCTCTCCATCTTCTTCCTGACACCCTCAATCCAGTCCTTCACCCGCTGCGAGGACAGGGCAAGACTCTGGCATACCTCCAGTATCGCGACCACCATCCCGATCGCAAAACAGGCCATGACGGTGAGTATCGCCACCGGTGTGAGACCAAGCGCCAGGCCAAGCGGAGGTGCAGCTGCCTGGAAGATGACGGTGGACGCGATGAGACTCATGATGCTTCCTGCAGGAACTCCATAGATCAGGCCAAGAACAAGCGGAGATGCGACTGCGAAGACGACAAAGAAGATGACAGCTCGTGAAATCTCCTTCAGCACCGCCCAGGATGCACCGACTGCTGATCTCACGTCTTCACCTGGAATAGAATGTATACTCGCCTGGTATTATCTCTGTTCGGATTCGCAATGGTACATGGAGGGAATGACAGGTACATCCTTGCCGGGGATTGTCCCTGCTATCTGTTCACCTGATCGCTCCCCGAAAATCCACGCTGCTGCCCGGGAACAGTGATGGACTTCTTGTTTATGGCCAGAGAAGTGAGATATCTTGAAATAATAACGGGAATACAGTACAATTCATATGAAACCATCTCGCGGGATGTATCTTGCCTTCTTCTTCCAGGCACTGATCGGCCTGAATGCGATCTATGCCTTTCTATTAGGTGAATTCCAGGCCATGTTTACTGCCGTTCTCATGTTCGTCCTCACCCTCGTCCCCTACGTGGTCTCCGAGCGGATGAACATCAAGCTTCCATGGTTTGTGTTTCTCCTCATCGCCCTCGCCCTCTGGATTCACACTGCCGGGTACATCCAGGGCTATTACGTCATCTTTTACCCCTACTATGACAAGGTTGCACACCTGGTATCAGGGACGACAGTTGCGCTTCTCGGGTTCCTCGGCGTCATATTCCTTGACAAGTACTGGAAGATGACGCTCACCACGCCGTTTATCATCGGTTTCACCATCATCTTTTCCGTTGCACTGGGTGCCTTCTGGGAGATGTACGAGTTCTTTATTGACAATGTGTTTGGCGGTTCGCTGGCAGGGCCCATGCAGAACAGCTTGAACGACACCATGCTGGACATGATATTCGTCCTTGGCGGATCAATCATCGTGGCGATACTCGGCAACTTTTATTTCAAGAGTCATCGGAAAGAGGAGATTACAGGGGACTGACCAGGGAGCGTTTTTCGGGTTGGTTCTTCCTTCCCACTCTTTTACGGGTATGGATGCCTCGTGCAGCCGCCATGCGGTTGCGCCGGCTCATGCGACATCCCCCGTATGCCAGAAAGGAGGATAGGAACCGTATCCATGGCTTTTAACCGGATTGAAAGACCCGCACCTGTTCATTCCTCCCCGTAGATTCCAGTTGACTTGCCAGCAGTTTTTTCGGATCTTTTCTACCTGGCGTGGGCAGGGCTTGATGAACCGGATACAAATTGTTGGGGCTATCCGCCTCCACACCCCCATGTGCGATGCCCACGCCGCCGCCCAAAAACATACCGCGAGGCTGATTCACAGTAAAAATTTGAGCAAATGGGTATGAGTTATGTGAGGACACCCCGGCGGCGGTTGTGAGTGACTTGATTGGTATGCAGGCAACAATTCGATTCAGTCTCCCCACACAAAACAGCGAGGCGACGTATTTTCATGTCTTGTGCACGACCGCACATCGATTGCCGGAGGTTGATATAGTGAGCCCTGCGCATACGATAAGATAAATTTCTTCCCACAAAAAACAAAATGTCGTTTTTTCTCCGGTTTATACCAAAAACGATATCTGGGAACCGGAAAATTACATTGTGCGAACTTGAAACAGGTGAACCATGAGCAAAAACAACATGTCAGAAGGTGCTCCTGTGCATTCGAAACCCGTGCACACGAGCAAAGTCGCAGCAGTCCTTATCATCCTCTGTTTTCTTGGGATCATGCCCATCCTTGTCTGGACGACCCTGCCGGAATCAAGCCCCTACGTATCAGTCAGGACAGGCTCCGATATGGTCCAGACCGCCGCAGCGTCTGCCGGAATGGAGGTCTGCTCCTCGGATCCGGTGTCTGTAAAGATCTCAGGGGTCACGAGTGCCATGCTGTATCTCCTCTCCTCCCGGTGCAGTTCGCCCGATCAGAACGATCGAGTCGAGGTCCTGGCATTGGGATTCTCAGACACCGACGCAATGCGTGCGGCCATCTCGGAGGCTCAGATGGCAACCAGGTCCTGGCAGACACTCAACACGGCGGCCTTCATGAGCGGGGAAACTCTCTTCGTGATAAAAGGGTCCTCACGAAGCGAGGCCGTATCAGAGATTGGCACCTCCCTCATCGGGCAGGGAGCGGTCAGGATATTATAGAACCAATCTATTTTTTTCTACTTGCTTTTTTCCCTGCGAAGAAGTCTGGAATCGCCACCTCCAGGCATAAGCACACTCCCGGCAAACATCAGGGGATCCGGATGTCTGGATCCAGTATTTCTTTCTGCGAGATCGGCTTAACAGGGGCCCGAAGACCCTCCAGAAGCGATCAGTACAATTCAGTTTTCCGGATTTGTCGTCTGTGCTTCCGGTACAGGATTCCACCGAAGATCATCATGAAGACGATCCCAAAGATCGCGATCACGAGCACCATGAACAGGATCTGGGGGTCCTCAAAATTGGCCGAGATGACCACCAAAGCGGCTGATACGTTCCGAAAACCGGTTCCGAATGCGAGGACTTCCCGGTTTTTGAGATCAGGTCCCCCCATCAGGTACCCGATCAGGAACGATCCGAGGATGAAGAGGACTGCAACGATTATTCCTTCGAGACCGAGGAGGGCTCCGGCCCTGATCGAGAAGTCGCTCGTAAAAAGGGCTGTTGAATAGAGGAGGAGGACCGCGATGATCGAGAGATCTGATCCCCGGTTGATGACAGGGTAGAGCCTCCGGGCGACTGCCGGTGCAAGCTTCCGGACCGCCATCGCGACGACGAGCGGGATGAGCATGAAGATGACGAGATAGAGAGCGGTGCCGGTCTGGTCGACCGAAACGCCCTCGATCAGGTAGGGGAGCATGATCGGCATGTATACAATGGTTGCGAGGATCAGGATCATGGTCAGGCCCACGGCATATGCCACATTTCCCTTTATGATACCCATCGCCTTCGGCAACGACGGAGCCCCTGCGGCAGCGGCAACGATGATAAGACCGGTTGCGAGATCGATATCCAGGGGTACGATCTTCATGATCAGCAGTGCAAAGAGTGGTACCACAACGAAGTTGGCGATAAGCGATATGGAGAGGAGTCCCTTCTTCTTCCAGGGCTCAATTATCTCTCTGACGGTCAGGTCGAGGCCCATCGCGGCAATGCTCGTGACGACGAAGAAGAGGATGGCATAGTCCCCGATTTCCACCAGCAGCGGATCCATTGCCATGCCCGTTCATCTCCCCACAAGAATCATCCTTTTTCCTTCTGGAAGGGTTTCATGGTATCACATAAGAAAGGTTCTATCCTCATCGTTTTCTTCTGAACCAAAAATTGATGATGATATCTAAAAATGCCATTCACCCCCCAACAGAAAATGATATGGAGGTTGTCCGGCAGGATTCACCGGATCAAAAAAAACATTGATGCGTAATCATCCCGCCCTTTCCCGTATCAGAACCCTCAATATTGCTTCCCGAAACACCTCTTTTGGTATTGCCGATAAAATATCCCGGGAATAGTGGAGGTCCTGTTCCCCACAGAAATCCGAGCAGACGCCGCATCCCGCTGACCCAATCTCTTCATCGAGGATTTCTTCGAGAGGTATTCCGTTCATGAGCACGATATTCGATTCATCAGCCCGATTCGGAGGGAGGA
This sequence comes from Methanoregulaceae archaeon, assembly GCA_018432765.1. GTDB lineage: Archaea > Halobacteriota > Methanomicrobia > Methanomicrobiales > Methanospirillaceae > SD8. The sequence goes on from JAHDSI010000176.1 coordinate 13,051, forward strand.
GGATGTTTATCACCTCCACTTCAACGTCATCGAGTACGTGCTCCCCTCCCAGTTCCGATATAACATTCAGGAGGTTTTCTCCCGTATCGGAGCATCTCCCGCAGGCCATCTCACCCAGATCCAGGTGGCGCAGTTCTATCACTATTCGGTTAGTGTTCATCCTGTCATCCATTATGGTATAATGAGATTCACTGGTTATATTATTGGTTTATCAGGCGATCTCCACTGTGCCCATATCGGGAAGCCGTGCCTGGCAACCCTCTTTCCCTGGATCTCCTTGAGAGAGACAATTGCTATTCATTTCATAGTGAATATTTCATCTGGCTGCCAGAGACAATCACGTGGATCCCCGGCCGGACAGGGAGAGATGGAAAGAGGCGTCCCAATTTCCCAAAAAAATTTCTGAATCTTCCGATGAAGGGTGCGAAAACCAGGTTTTTTCATCAACCCCGGGTTCCTGAAAAAGATCAATTTACATCTCCCGGGGTTCGTGCGGAAAGAAAAACCGCAGATTGCGGTATGGCGGCAATCGAATCTTCCCGGTTCCTTTTTTTACTGCACGATCCTGCTTTCAGAAATACGAAAATTTCAATGGTTTTTGATACAGTTCGCCCGGGACCGCTAATTCCAAATCATCTGGCCGTCAATGGATATCTATGCCTGCCCCCCTTGTTGGACGAAAATTCGGAATCGGGACCATCGAGCCCCTCCCCCCGGAGAAAGCGAAAGGAATAAAAGTCCTTGGAATATCGGGTTCGAGCCGGCAGCAGGCCGGCATGTCGAAGTCGGAACGGCTGCTGCAGAGGGCACTGGAGCAGTACGCGGCATATGGCTGTATAACCCAATTCATCCGCTTGAAAGACCACAAAATCTACAACTGCGAAGGGAACTATTCCGAGAATCCTTCTTACTGTACCTATCCCTGCCAGAGCTCACTCAAGTATTCGGATGACGAGATGCAGACGGTATACGATGCAGTCCTCGACTGCGACATCCTCGTTCTCGCGACACCGATCCGGTGGAACAATCACAGTGCGCTGGTGCAGAAATTTGTCGAGCGGATGAACTGCATAGAGAACCAGTATTCATGGTTTGGAAACCGCATGATCCAGAAGAAGGTCGCAGGGTTGATCATCATCGGGCATGTCGACGGCATCCAGCACGTCGCCGGAAACCTCCTGAACTTCTTTTCATGGCTCGGATTTCATATCCCGGATGTCGCTATCGCCTCGTGGGTCGGGGAGAATGACGAGGATACCACACAGGACTGGAACCAGATCCAGCGGAACAAGTATACCCAGGAAGACCTGCAAAATCTCATCCACAGTTCCCTGCGGCTTTCATACCAGCTGAAGCAGGAGTCCCTGTAAGGAGAAAAAAATGCCTCCTCGCTGTTTTTTGTGGGGAGACTGAATCGAATTGTCATCTACATACCAATTCAGTCAGTTCAACCGCCGCCGGAGCGTCCTCACATAGCTCATACCCAATTGCTCAAATTTTGACTGTGAATCTGAAGTGACCGCAGGTCCCCCGGGTCGAGGGCGGAAAGGCTCGCGGTATTTTTTCGGGAGGCGGCGTGGCATCGCACATGGGGGTGTGGAGGCGGATAGCCCCAACAATTTGTATCCGGTTCATCAATCCTACCCACACCAGTAACGAAGAGCCAAAAAAATCCTGGTCTGGAGATCAGATCCCCCGGATTTCCTTTTCTGAGCCCTTCGTGCAATAATATGCATGTTTTAATCCCATCATGCCCGTGACCGGACAATTCGGGCAGATGCAGCCTTCCATCTCTACTGAACATGTGCTCTTTTTCGTGGCGCAGAAGAGCAGTTCGTCTTTCTCTTTCATGCACGAACTGTAACTGGGGCATCCCGCACAGATGCACATCGCCCGGTTCTTTGCCATCGCCTGTTTCTTCTCTTCCGGCGATTTCTGCTCCATCTTTTGCATCATTTCCTCGAACTTGTCCATGTTTTAGTCTCACCTCTTCTCGATGACCAAGACTTCTCGATTCCGCAATAAATAGGTATTGGCACTTTTTCGGGCTCACAAATGATGGCATATCAGGCCGAAAAAGGCGCGAAATGGATTTTTATGACATTTTCGCAGGTCCGCTGCAAACATCTGGAGCAGTTTTTTTGAAGGATGAAAAATGAAAATCCACGAACCTGCTAATTCCAGGAGTGACCGGATATGACAACAGGGTCTTGATCGTCGGGGGTAGCGGCAAGTAGAAAAAAAAACCTGTTTTTGATTAGATTCTAGGGTTCTCCCTTCTGTCTCTTTACGATTAATTGACCGGCTTTCTCCCAGACATCGCAGCGGAGAAGGATAACTGCAATGATACCCATAATGACGATCCCATAAATCCCTGTTCCGAACGAGAATATCATATCGGAAGGGTAGGAGAGGTACAACCATGCAAGAGGCTCCATGGTATCGGTGATAAGGTGCAGGAACACGGCAATCCAGACGCTGCCGGTTTTCAGCACGGCAATGCTGTAAAAGATTCCCATTACAACCGTGAGCAGTATCATAACAGTATTACCAAGGAACGGCTGTCCCGGATAGTTCATGCCCATAAGGATCAGGCCGGAATGCCACAGACCCCAGATAAGTCCAAGCAGAAGGACGCCTTTGAGTCCCCCGAACAGGCTAAAGAGACGATCCTGGAGATAAATCCTCCAGCCGTATTCTTCACCGAAGTAGAAGATCCATCCGACACAAAAACCGACAACAAGATTGACAGCAAGACCCGCCCAGAACTCCTCCAGACTAAATCCAATGATAGGATCTCCGCACCTGAAGGTATGATTCAGATAATAGACCGCAGAGAAAAGGACTGTGAATAATCCCGGTATGAGGGCATAGTACCTGAAATTCTTCCCAAAAGACAGCCCGGAGAGATATAATTCTTCACGCGACCCATTTCGCAGATTCATACCTATGAGAACGAGAATGCCCGCAATCGAGATGATGACAGAGAACGGAGGCATGAACCGGTAGATCGGCAACGTAAAGAGATGTGCCGGCAGGATGGGGCCGATGATCATCTCCCAGAGAAACACCATGGCAATCAGTGAAAAGATTGTGAAAAACAACTTCGTGGAGCGCGTAACAGTACGGTCCTTGAATACCATGAGGCAGGTGACTGCGACCGCCGCAGGGATCAGCATCTGTACAAGAGTGCTATACGGCGGCACTCTGCTGATATCGCCAAATGTGAGCATCAGCCACAGATCGAACGCATACGTAAGAAAAAACGTGATTCCGATGAACACCAGGATCTCTTTCTGGACGCCGGACACGAAGCGTTTTTCTGGTACCGCCGGACCATTTTTTTCCAAAAACCCCATCTCCCGGATACGATTGTGTTCAAGATTGAATTGCCCTGGATGGCCGCCCTGCTCCTGATTATTCACAGGGAAAATGCCAGGGGATTTTCTCTTTTTGTTGCGGTATGCACAAATCCATACATAACAATATCGGTTTGCCAGCGCCCGATACAGGCATTCGCCGAGCATATCTGGACCATTTATGATGGGCGGTTATGTCTCCTGCAGATCGGAGAATATCCAGAAAATTCAGGAAGGCACCGATCCCGGATTGTCCATTGCGAGCATTCTTGTATCCAGGGAGATTTCGAGAGACCAGCACGGACGGAATGAACAATACGGGTTTATCTCCAGTATTACCGTACAGGTATGGTATGAAGAACGTTATCGTATGCATGGGATTCCTCATCCTCGCGTTATTCATGTGCGGGTGCACAACCACGTCCCAGGAGCCGGCCCCGACAGTTCATGTAACTTCGGACCTCCTCGGGAACTGGAGCGGCACGATGTACGGGTATATCGAGGGGACGGGATACACAAACTTCTCCGAAGAGACCATGACCATGATGGTGACCGAACAGCACGACAGGGTATTCTCAGGCGTGATGACATTTTCAAACCAGGTCTTCCATTGGGAGGACAAGGCATTTGCCGGCATCATCAGCCCTGACGGCATGACATTGACCATCGTCGAGCATGGTGGCGGGATCTCCTCCGGGACCATCAACGGGAACGAGATCGAGCTCACCTATCTTGATACCGGCGAGCCGTTCATGGTTGCCGTCGACTCGCTGAAGAAGGCGTGAACAAACCCCGGCCCACCCTTTTTCATGGGTGGATCAGGCCTGTATCCAGACCTGCCGCAATTCTCTACGACAGAATCGGGTACCATATCAGTATACCCTCAAAACGCAGGACCTGGTTCAATCCGGCATTCGTGCACAGGACCGGAAGAGTGAATTCAGACCTGGTCGAGTAACCTGGCAATCATGGTGCGGATCCCGGTATACCGGTGTCGTATCCCGTCGCTGCCGTGTTGTCGTTCCCGGGAGTTTATTCCCCGGATAAATATGTCCTGTCAGATGATCGGAACATGGTACTGTTCTTCCCGTATTGATGACTCTTCCAAAAGGTCTCCGGAATAGCTTCGCTTCCAGTGCGATCCAGCAGATTAGACAATCTGCCGCTGGCGGGCCCGTTCCACGCGGTTGGAGTATTTCCCCTGCACATCAAAAAACTGCAGTCGGATGTTCCCGTGATGCACGGTACCGGGCCTCCGCGTCCCGGGCCGACTCTTCCCATTCGCTGACTGCAGGCTCAAACGAGGAATATTTCGGGTTGAAGACGAGGCCGGTCATCC
>JAHDSI010000041.1 GCA_018432765.1 Methanoregulaceae archaeon
GTTTAAGAGCCGCATCGCGTCAAATTTCTGGATCATCTCATAGTACTTGGTGTAACTGACCGCCACCTGTTCTTTTACGAACCGGTAGACGTCGCCGGCGTTCATCTCCTGGTCGTCGCGAGCCGCCATCTCGGCGATCCTGCCGAGCACCTCCTTCTCCTCGGCCTTGAGCGCCTGAAGCGAGAACGAAAGGTGCAGATACCGGGAAACCTCGTACGCCTTGCAGACATCATCGCGCTCGACAAAACGGCGTGCCTCCTTCTCGGCGTTCAGGGCTGCCCGTTTGAGAAGGTCGATACCGACGCGGAGGTCGCCGCTCTTCATCGTCTGCTCCACCACGAGGTCCAGCATCTCGGGCCGGAGGACATTCGGGTAGAGCCCCTGCAGGACTCTTTCTTCAAGGATGTCGTGGACCTCCTCGCCTGAGTAGGGGGGGAAATAGACCTCGGTGGGTCGGAAGACCGATGCCACCCGGGCGTCGACCTCGCTCTGCAGGTTGACGGACATGTCGCTGACGATGGCGATCACGCCGATCCTGACGCCCGGATAGGCCTCATGAGAGCGCAGCAGCGGGTAGAGCACCTGGTTGATCTCGTTCTCGTAGAGGAGGTAGTTTGCGTCGTCGAGCGCCACCAGAAGCACCTGCTCCTCGCGCTGCAGGACCCGGGCTATGGCATCGAAGACCTGCTTGAACGATGTGCCTGACGCCGGCGGCAGGTGCCCGGTGATCCGGCGGTATATCTGCGAGAAGATGGCGAATTTGGTGTTGTCGATCTGGCAGTTGATATAGACGGGGACGAGTTACTTCGTGGCCTCTTCGATCTCGGCGAGGACTTTCCTGACGCTTGTCGTCTTCCCCGTCCCCGGAAGGCCCCGGCAGATGGTGTTCTGGGGCCTCACACCCCGGAGGCCCGGCCGGACCTGAAAAGCGAGTTCCCGGATCTGGGCATCACGATGATTGAACTGCTCAGGGACGTAATCGATCTCGAAGACTTCAGGGTCTCGAA